>LDXK01000007.1:0-20196 GCA_001443395.1 candidate division WWE3 bacterium CSP1-7 | reverse complement strand
CATGTAACTACCTATTGAACGGGTAGTTACATGACACGAACTATCAGAGCTCAATGCCCTTGCTGGACAGGAACCGTAGGATCAGGCCCCCAACTGACACAACCAGGGCGATGATCGTCGCCTGGTCTGCCGATGGCTGGAAATCAGCAAAGCCGAACAGGCCAGCCACGGCCACAACGATCGAGAGAACGAAGAACCAAAAGCTCTTGCTGGCGTAGAACTTCTTCATGTTATCTCCTTTGACTGCCTTTCTTATGCGGATGACTACAATGTGTATACATTGTATCGACGATTACAAGCCTGGCTGATTGTAAACTTCAGCTGCGTCTGATTGTAAACCTCCAGTGCCGAGATTGTGAATGGGGCCGGGGCTCCAGCTCATCTGCATTGCGGGATGCTTAGCATCTCGCCGCACGACATCACCGCTCTGGTTGCCCAGTGGAGCAGTCGGGCGAAGTTTTGGGCCGCCGGTGATGGGCACCGTTGGCGGCTTGCAGCAACCTACGTTCTCCTGGCCCTCCAGGCCCGGCCCGTGGAGAGATTATAGCACGTTCAATTCCGACTTGCAAGTATTCCGGCTATGGCAGCCGAAACGACCCCAATGAGGCTGGCCCAGAAGCCAACCTTCCTATCACTGTGCTCAAGGACTGTCAGGCGTCCCCCCTTCCCGTCGATTCTGTCTATCCGGTCAATCAGGCCCCCCTTTCCCTCCAGGCGTGTCTTGAGGCTATTGAGACCCTCCTGGAGACAGGCGTATTCCCCCGCATTGGCTACCCTGTTCGAGGTCACCTGCGCCAGGATGTTGTCCATCTTGGATGATAGCTTACCGTCGAGTTCCATGACGGTTTCGAATAGCTGCTTCTGGGTGACGCGGGAACCGTTGGTGGGCATCAGAACCACCACATGATGGATTGACCGGCAGCAGCGGTTGGTATGTAGCTGATAATCACAACACCACTTCCGCCTGCCCCACCGCTGGCGGTACCGCCACCGCCGCCGCCACCGCCACCGCCCCTGTTAGCAGTTCCCGCCGCCCCGGTGGTCGAATTGCTCCCTGCTCCTCCGCCATCCGTCGCGGTGCCGGCAGTTTGTCCAATGATTCCCCCTCCACCGCCGCCCGCGTAGGCAACCGCACTTCCAGAGATACTATATGACGCACCTGATCCGCCATTCCCCGCATTGTTCACTGCCGCATTCTGCCCTACCGATCCGCCACCCCCACCGCCGCCCGCGGGGCCGACCCCTCCCTGCGGCTGGTTATTGCCGCCATTGTAGCCCTGATTCCCCGTGCCCCCAGTTTTTGAGGATGCGCCCGAACCGCCGCCTCCGCCCCCGCATCCTCCATTTACGCCATTTAAATCAGGACCGCCGCCACCACCGCCCCCGTTCGCGGTTATGGTGGAGAAGGTGGAATTGTTCCCTGTTCCGCCCGGATTTCCACCCTCCGCCCCTCCGTTGCCTCTGACGACAGCATAGGATTGAACCGTTACCGCAAAAGCCGCATTGTACTGGATACCGCCACCGCCTCCACCGCCTCCATAGCCCACTCCGCCGCCACCACCGCCAGCAACGACGAGAACCTCGACATCACCGGCAACGCTGACAACGAAGTTGTCGTCGGTATTGAAAGTGTGGATGCGTTTCCCCCCGACTTCACTAATCGTACCACCGGTTGCGTAGGTCATGGCTTCTGGAACCCCAGCGTTACATACAGGCCCTTTGTGCCCGTACCCGCCACATCGCAGTCCAGGGCGATGATGTCATTCGTCACCACGTCGTCCTTTGTGGTGTCAATGACGGCGGCCGCAGTAGCATCCTTCGAGTCCGTCTCGCCCTGGTCGATGGTCAACTTCGTGCTCAGCATGTCTTGGGTGTCTGTCTGGTTTCGCACCTGAATAGTGGGAATGCCATTGCTGCTGGCCGTCAGACAAAACATATGGACATAGACTAGGTTGTAGCCCGTTATGTCAGGCGGAATATGGAATGCCTTCTTGCCATCCCCTGTGGTCAATGCAGTGTCCTTGTCCACAACCTCGATGCAAACATGGCGGATCAATGCTGCCGCATGAACGTGGTCCCTGCGTGCCGCATAGATGCTTGTTCCATCAGCCGCTGTCAGGGTTACGACGTCTGCCGGGTTCCCCTCCGAGTCCAGGAACCACGCCTTCATCAGGTTGGCGATGGTGGCTTTCTTGGCTACCGGAGTTCCGGACGGGTCATCAATCGTCACCACAAGGTCGGCCGTACCTGGTGTCGTATCCGCCGACAGGATGTTGATAGCCTTCAGTAGATTGTCGACCGTCATCTTCCGGGCCAGAGGTGTGCCGGCCGGGTCAACAACGACGTAGACAACATCGCCGGATGCCGGTGCGGTATCTGCGGTCAAATCCTGGAGTTCAGAGTCAGCCATTGGTCAACCTTTCGGGAACCGGGATGGTGTAGTCCCGGAATGGCACTGTAACTGATGGCGCCAATATGGGTGTGCCGGAGGTGTCCTGGAGGATGAGCATATCTCTGGCCACGCATGAAAGAGTTCCGTTGCACGCCGTTAGAGATAGGCCATTAACATCCACCGTCTTGAAAATCTTTGTGGTTGTGTAGCGAACCGGATCGCCGGCATGAGCGCCGATAGTGAGGACTTCTGTTTGGGCCACATTGTTGTTATCCGTGCCGGTCACGGTCAGCGTGTATCCGGCCGTTTCATCCACCAGGAACTCCAGATAATCGGGGGAGCTTGGTTGACTATCTAGGGATGTCTGGAGAGCATAGGGGCCAACCACTATCTCCGCAAGCAGGGTCTCGTTCTTGATGAGCAGATAGTCCGTGGCATTGATCTTCAGTAGCCCCGTGGTGTACGTCGTCGTATATGTCCGGTCCCTGTCCTTGCTTACTGGGATAATGTAGTCTCTGGCAGGAACAACAACCGTGGTGCTCACGTCGTCTTGCCCGTCGTTTCTTTGAGCACCTGCACCGGCAGCCACCACTCATCGGTAACGCCGTCCACCGCAACGACAATATCAATGATGTACAACTCTCCGCCCGTGGTAGAACCCAAAGCCTTGAGCGTCAGGTTAGTTTCACTGACGCTGTTCGACCCCGAAAGAACCGTCGAACTCACGTCAGTTCCGTTCTTGTAGGCAGTGACAGACGTGGGAGCGGAAACCTCCGCCGCCCACGTGAAGGACAGAACCCACGGGACGATGGCGTTCTCGCCCTGGTACTGAGTTGGAAGGACTTGGCCCACTAGAATTTCTCCCCGACTATCTGGTTGGCGGCTTCCTGCGTCTCCAGAAAGTCCCCCGGAATGCGGTCAATCGGATACCACCCCCAGTCAGATAGTTGCTCATTCAGGATGGCATCTCTCTGTTGGTCATGCGCTTTCTGCTCTGCCGACTTGTGCGTGAAGTTGCCGTCAATCTCCACCGGGTAGATATCCTCTACCACAAAGTCAATCTGGTTCTCCTCGCCCGGAAGTCCTACGTTGGATAGAACTAGATACTCAAATCGGTAATCCTTACCCGCCCTATCCAGCGCCCGAGCAAACCTCTCCTCCAGATCAGACGCCTCTTTCCCATGCACAAAGCCAGTCAGTCTCTCTGTCTCACTCGCCCCCGCTATCCTGTTCAGCGGCATCTTCGGGGGACGAGGGCGCAGTTTATAGCGGAAGGGTTTCACTACGCCTCGCGCAGGGTGAGAGCAAAGGAACCCCCAACCCACTTCTGGATCGTGTTCACAAACTTCCGCATAACGGTGGGCGCATCTATCACAACATGCAGCCCGTCCAGTTCTACCTCTGGAGAGCGCAGCACAAAGTCGTCCGCCTGCTTTGCCCCCTCCTGGATGAAGGCATAGAAGCTGGACCACGAGTGGTCTTTGCCGCCCGTCCGTGTTCTTTGAAGGTCGGCGGCCTTTACCCGCAGGTTCCACTGCCGCTTGAGTTTCGTTCTGGCGAAGCCGGTGACCACCACCGCATTCACGGCGGGCGGGGTAGCCGCATTGGAAGTGTTTGCCCGAAGGCGGTAGCGCAGTTTCTTGCGGTTGCCCATGTTCAGGTCGGCCACGTCGTGAGGTGATTGGTATAGGGTGGTTTGTTCTACCCAGGTGGATGTGCCCACGTCCTTGTCTATTTGGTAATCCACTCCCACATCACACTCGGCCCCCAGGTTGTCCGCCGACAGCTCAACTGCCCTGAAGAACTTAGGCAGATGGGATGCCCCGAAGTCGTGCGTCGGGGATGTGATGGAATACTCGTGGACGAACCGGCTGTCGGAGTCGTGCAGCGGGTTCATGGACTGGTCGGGTAAGGCAATGAATACCAGATCGCTGCCGACGCTGATCCACAGTCTTGCGGGGTTGGTCGTCCCATTCTGCGGCTGGTAGGCGATGTTGCGAACTCTCTGTCCAGCCTCCCACGCACGGAACACCTCCTCGTAGTCCCTGCCGTTTGTGGTGAAGAATACCGACGATGTATTCCCAGAGCCGCCGTCTATTCCCACGTAGATACCGCCGATGCCAGAGCAGAAACAGGAGACAACTCCCTGCCTTCCATCTGGTAGACCGGCGCCCTTCCAGGGGCCTATGTCGTCCAGCGTCCCGCCATACAATCGCTCAATCGAGAACGACCATGCCAGATAGAGGAAAAGGTCCTTGGCAAGCAGCGCGCCCGCCGAGGTCGATGGTTCTAGGACAGCTTCCAGCCCAACATCGAGGCGGGATGGGCGGTCGTTCTTCACCGAGTGAATGCCATCCGTGGTCCTGACCCACACCTGGTCGTTGTAGAACGCCATCGCAAGTGCATTGAAGCCCTGCGGGAACTCCACGTCTGTCCCGAATACAAGGTCGGTGTTGAGCGCCTTCACGTCCGACCGTGACCAGTACCAGTTGTCATTCTCAAATCTGGCTATCTGGGGGCCATCTACGGGGTCGTTGTAGGCTAGAACCAAGTCGGCCTTGTTGGCACCGGTGGCGTCGTCCTGCCCAGTGGCAGTACCAGAAACGTTGGTGAATGTCCAGATGGTCTCAGACCCGCCCGTCGTTCCCCTGGCACAGTGGGCGATGTTCTTGCTGGTGGCCACCGACTTCACCGTTCCGCTTAGGGCATCTCCGGCATCCAAGGTAACGGCAACCCACAAATCGTTCGTCTCGTCCCACTCGAATAGGGTGCTGTCTCCAGAGTCCTTCTCTGTAATGACGTGGAACGTTCCGCTGATGGTGAAGAAGTGCCCCTTGAAAGCCGCATCTGCTGGAACTACGCGGAAGTACATGCTGAAGGAGGCGGCGGTCCAGGTCCCGTCAGTTGTGGCGGTGAGGGAGGCAGAGCCGCTCTCGTCCACCGCCACTTCCCAATGGTTGGCGGCATTGTCCGTGGAGGCCCCGAAGACCTTGATGTGATAGGCGGTCGAGGCAGTTAGCGCCTGTGTGGTTGTCCAGTCAAAGGCATAGAACCTGGATAGAGTATCGGTAATTGTCGAAGTTGTGACAGTTATGGACTTGAGGGCATTTGCGGTTAGCGCCGGAGTGTCGTCTCCCAGGTTGGCGCAGAGTTCCAGCGTCAGAGTTCCGGGACTTCCTCTGCGGCGCAGCCAGATGTAGCACTTGTCCGCCGTAAAGCCAAGCGACGTGAACTTCACATCAATGTATCTGGTTGCGCCCCTGAGTTGCTTCCACGAATGCGAGGCGAAGGGAATGGTGTCCGTAATCCTCGTCGTCAGCAGAGCGGAAGCCGCAAAGTCCCAGCGCAACTGTGGTAGAAGCCTACCCGGAATGCGGGTCATCGCCTGCCAGGCGTCTAGGTATCTAGTCTCATCATCGGAGAAGAACTCTGAGCCTCTCCCGCCATGCCACGAAGACTGCTCAATCTCGGTGAACGTCGGATCGCCAGTGCCGAACCTCTTCCCGCCGCTGCCAATCAGCATCGTAGAGGGGGACTGGGATATCTCCTGCATCCCCCGCACGCCACCATCTAACTTCAGCCCCCATAGGTAGTTATCTCCCTCTAGGGCTAAGTCGTGGGTCGGGTTCTTGATCTTTGGGCCGACGTTTACTTTTGTCATGTTGGGTGCGTGAACTCATCTTCTGCGATGTAGTCATCCACCACAAGTAATCTGGGGCGTCTCTTCGGCTTCCAGATGGGGAAGTTCGCCCTGGCCTCAACTACCTGCTGCTTCTGGTCGTTCCACCTCTGAAGCAGGAAGTCGTCTCCCCCCTGAAGACGGGAGTTCTGCCACTCCAGCGCCTTCTCGACAAGCAGGGCCGTTGCCAGCTCGGGATCAATGACCTCTGCCACCGCGCTGCTGTATGCAGTCAGGGTGGGATGGACGCCCATGTACCAGATGCGAACCGTCCTGCTAGTTGGCAGTTGTGGAAGGACAATCACTCCAGCTGTTCCAGCAGTCGCAGGAACGATGCGGTAGTTATCAATCGGCACATACTGGTTGTCGTTGGCGTCACCGACCTTGGTGTTGTACTCCACCCGAAGTGGGGCCATCCTCTTCGCAGTAACCGGAAGGGTGTATTCTGTCTGGGCGGCGGCCGTGGTGATCGAACTGTCTATGAGCGGGATAGGACCCAGGGCCTGTAATACAGAGTTCGCCAACTCCATCATGGTGAACAGGGGGTAGAAGTCATTGACGAACATAAACGTATCGCCCGATGCCGGAGCCGCCGTGTAGGCCGACGCCGCGGACGTAAATGTGCCGGACGAGTCGGTATAGGAGGTGACCAACGCAATCTCGGTCTCCGGAGCGGCGGATGCCCCGGCGGCATCTCTCACAATGAGGCAGGCCCCATCCTTCCAGGCATTATCCCCGTGTAACCCGCCCTGCTTGCTGTCCACAACGGTGCTGGTAGAACCCCCGGTGGCAGTGGAGATGTTGGCCTGACCCAATCTGGTAAATGCTTGCTGCAATAGGTTGCTCAGAACGAATGCCATTTATTCCTTCTTTCGCTTCCAGGGAAGCTCCGGCATCACGAACAACTTCACCCGGCGAAGGTGGGTGTCTACGGTATTCATAATCAGGTCGCCAGTGGCGCCCCTCTGCCACCCATAACGGGCATTGATTTCATTTGCAAGTGTTGGATCGTGCGTCGTGAAGGCGGCTGTCTTCTTGCCCATCTTGAGGACTTTCCCGTCTACCTCGATGGCGTTGAAGTCCTTCTTGCTCGCCTTCACGAACTCGTACATCTTAGGCTGGACTTTTGCTGTAGGCACTCAGCCACCTCCCCGCCAATTGCATTGCAATTCTAGCCGCCTTCTCCTGGCTCTCGAATGTCGTACCCGCAATGTGCGGGGTCACGTGGACATTTGGCAGTTCCAGGTAAGCCTGCTCCGGTCCACCGCTTGCCTCTCCCGGCAGTACGTCAAACCAGGCCGTCACATCCTGGCGCTTCCTGAGGGCGTCGCAAACATCGTCTGCTAGAAGCTCGCCCCGAGCCGTATTGATGAGGGTCGCATTCGGCCGCATTCGGTAGACCATCTGGCCCGTAATCGAGCCCCTTGTCTCGGCCGTCAGGGAACAGCACAGAACCACAACATGACAGTTTGAGAACTGCCACGGTATGCTGCACTGGTAGATGTTATCCCTGGCGTCGTCGTAGGGATCGTACCAGTACACCCCCGCCCCGAACTCTCGGCACCATCTCTCGACGTTCTTGCCGATCCTCCCATGACCCACCAGCCCGATCATCGCCTCGTATAGCTCGTGCCCCCGCAGGCTTTCCTCGTCCCGCTTCCACTCCCCCGATAACAGCATCTTATCCAGCCGTCGCAGGGCATTCATAATGAGAAGGAACGTGAACTCCGAACTGGCCCTGATTTCCTCCAGGGCGGGACGGTCATCCAGCAGAGACCGCAGTTCAACGCCGGCCTCCCTAAGGGCCAGCATATCAATGTGCGTGTTCCCCGTAGACGGCGTCACAACCATCTTGAGGTCGGGCAGCATCTCCAGGGCGGCCATGTCCAGGACGTAGTGCGCATTCGGGTTGGCGTAGAGAATGCCAATCGGCGGCAGCCCCTCCAGGTCTTTCGCCTCATAGACCTCCCAGAACGAGGTCTCGCACGGCCAGGACCACATCTTCCAGTGAGGTCTGTAGGGGGCGCTCCAGTGTGCCAACATTATGTCAGCCTCGACATAGCCCTTCCGATATGGACCATCTCGGCAAACTCCTCAAATGAGAGCGCGAACTGGTTGTCTTTGATGCTCTCCTCGGTCTTGTCCAGGGTTACGTGCTTCTCGATAACCGTCGCTCCCCTGCCAATGGCCACCAGCGCATCCTCAATTCCATGAGTGTGCGATGAGTAGCCGCCCCACCACAGGCTAGAGAAGCGCATCGGCAGTTGTAGTTCCTCCTGGTAAACGGGATACTTCGGAACACAATAAAGAGAGACCGCCCCAGGGGCACTGCTCCCGGAAACGTACAGCGGCTTGCCGCTTTGCAGACACAGATGCAATATCTTCTCGTAGTTCTCAAAAGGCGCATTCCTGGCAAATGTCTCCGGATGCGCCATCTTCAGGTAGTCTACGCCGCAAGATTCCGCCGTGGCCAACCCGCCCCAGGAGAACACCGACGCCCCGAACTGGATGTCAAAGTAGTCACACCAGCCACGTATCAGTTTGGCGTTCGCCTCGGCCCACCTGCGGGCGTCCCCCGCATCGGGACCCCAGCCGAACTGGAACTTCACGGCATCTGCGCCAGACATCTTTGCCCTGCGCACCATCTCATAGGCCAGCGCCTCAATGCCTTTATGCATACTGCCGAGTTCGGCTATGAAAACCATGGCCGCCAGTTCCGGCGTTGATACAACGGGTCTCCCATAAACTTTGCCACCGCCTCATATCCCATGCCCTGTAGATGTTCGTCAACGTCTTCGCAGGTCAGGCCCGCCATGGCCAGATTGTCGGGGCGCAACTCCACCGTCACGAGGGGATTTCCAGAGAGCACCCCTTCGGCCCCGCGCAAGACCTGCATTTCTGACCCCTCTACGTCGACTTTCAGGAAATCTACATTCCATCCAACAATACTGTCTAGCGGTACGGCGTCCACCTCCGCCACAAATGCGTCTGAGAGTCCGTAGCGAGAAACCATTCCTACGTTGGCGAATAGATAAAGGCGTTTTATGTCCGGCCGCTGTTCCGGGGTTGGGAAGGCGAGGCGTATTCTCTCCTCTTTGTCGCTGACGGCAATGTTCACGGGGTGAATGTTCTTGAACGCCCTACAGTTCTCCACGAGATACCTGAAGTTGTCTGGGTGTGGTTCTATGGCAAGTATTTCCACCCCTGGCCATATAGCCTCGTAAACAAGAGACATTGTTCCTATGCAGGCGCCCACATCAACGATATGCCGAATGTTTCCTAGACGCTGCCTGACATAATCGGTTGAATAGTAGGCATCCACTATCTTGTGCAGTGTCCTGAACTGGAGGGGCGTGGGGGCCGTAAAGTTGAACTCCTTACCCCCGACTTCAAATCTTGCGGTTGCGTCCAAGGAGCGCCTCCACCAGAACAAAATCCAACTCGGAGTCGATGTTCACGCTCTTCTCCAGCGGCATGTACCAAGGCCTAAGATTATCGCTACCCTGAAGAAGAATGCCGTCTAGAAGTGCATCCCTGAGCACCACATACAAGCTGCCGTTGCGGATGAAGGCATCTGGTTTGAGTTCCTGTCGCAATCCCGCCGGCGGCTCGGGCCAGGCAAAGTCAATCAATCTATCCTCGAAGACCCGCTTGATCCGTGCCGGGTGGTGATCGTCCAGCTTTGTCACCCCGATAACCCCGTCTGCCCCAGTGTGGATCAGTTTCTCTATTGCCCCGTCGATGTCATAGGCCGTCTTGAGAGGATTGGTGCATCTTAGGTCGGCCACGATGTCATACCACTCCCCCTCTTCCTCCTCGCACCGCTTCAGGGCGTGCTGCATCACGGCAATCATTGGGGTATGGTCTTCGGCCAGTTCCGACGGCCGCATCAGAACCCCGGCCCCGTAGTGGCGGGAAACCTCAGCTATCTCGTCATCATCTGTAGACACAATGTATCTACTGATGAGATGGCTCTTCTTGGCTTCTCGGATGGTGTAGGCAATCAGGGGAATGCCATTGATCTGGCGGATATTCTTCCGGGGAACGCCCTTGCTTCCTCCCCTGGCGGCCGTGACCCCGAGGACCCTCTGCTGGCGGTTCATCTGAGTCTCTGGAAGTCGTCCTTGGCTTCCCGGAAGATCCTGCCGTAGCGAGCCGCCTCGGCCAGTCTGGAGGCGTGCTTTTTCGGGTCATTCAGGGCATCCTGAACAAACTGCGGGAAGCGGTTTGCCATTGCCTCCGCCTCCTCCAGGGCAGTCCAAACCCTGTTGGCACACTTCTCCAGGCCCAGGTTCTCGTTCTCCAGGACGTTGATATACCTATCCCTCTCGGCCAACTCTGCCTTGAGCCTGGCAAGGATGAGGTTGGCATCCCCCGAGAACCGCAGTTCTTCCAACGGAACGGGCTGATCCTTACGCTTTCGAGGCATCGTCCATAACCTCCCACGCCTTCTGTACGGAGTCTTCAACACGCTCTCGGGCGGCGTTCTCTCGAACGCTCTCGACTCCAGTAACGCTCTCGTCCAGTTGTATCCATCCCGGCAGCGGATCGTAGCTGATCTTCCCCGTCTTCAACGGCGACCACCACCACAGGAAGATGGCCCTGTCGGCATTCTTCACGCCCTCTGTGTTGGAGCCATCAAACTTCGCTCCCAGGAAGAGGCTATTCAGCAGATCCGCCCCAGTCATGTCGCACTCGATGAAGAATGCGTTCTTGAACTGGGCGTATCTCAGATAGGCCAGGCACAATTTGGTCCTGTAGAACTTCGCCCCTCTGCCGTAACAGCCCGTAAGGTCGCAGCCCGTCATGTCGGCGTCGGTGAAGTTCGCCCGTTGGATGTTGGCCCTGGACAAATCTGTCCTAATCAGTGTCGCCTGCGACAAGTTCGCCTGCGACAAATCGGCCCCTCGGAGGTTGGCGCTGGTCAGATTGATGCCTCGCAAATCTAACCCACGCAAATCGGCTCTCTCCAGGTTCGCCCCGACGAGGGAACTCTTGTAGGCCAACTCCAGGCGCTTATCCACACTGGTCATAGCGTCGTGTTGAACGGCTTCCGTTCTTCCTCGGGAACGAGCGGGCTTCTACCGTCTAAGGACCTGACGGTTTCCCTGGCGTCCTCGCTGGACCGAAACTCTCTTGCCGCTTTCACGGCCGCCGCCGAGTGTCCTCCCCCGGTTGGGGAGTTCATGGCTTCTAGGGCTTTCTCCAGAGATCCAAACTCCGGCAACTTCGGGCGCCACATCCCGTTGACCCTGACCTGGGTTCCATACCGCGGGTTCTCTTCCTCCGCCTTTTCCCACAGATGTATCTCGTCCATCCGAGCCTCGACATCGGTGTACTTCAGCATCAGCTCGGCAATGACGGTCTTCTCCGCCCCGGAGGCTCTTGCCTCATTGACCTGTTTGACCAGGAACTCCAGCTGCATTTCCAGTTCCTGCAATCGTAACTCAAAGGCGCGGTGTCTCATTTGGGCCTCGTAGATGCATTCTCTTGGAGAGAGATGCCCCCTAGGACGCTGTGCCAGAGATCAACGTATCCCTCTTTGGGATCGTAGGACGGGATGCCCCCCTGTGGATCCCAGTACCAGTGAAAGACCGCCTTATCAACATTCCGCATCTGGTCGGCCTTGCAAAGAGGAGGCCCAAACCTAGATCCCAGAAAGAACCCGTAAGCCATGTCTACGCCGGTCATGTCTGCCCCAAGGAAGAAGGCGCTCTTGGCCGTCACCCTTCTTAGGGATGCCCACCACATCGTGGCGTGGTTGAAATTAGTGGCCCGCAAGTAGGACATAGTGAGGTCGGCGTTGCTGAAGTCTGCATCCTCGCAGTTCGTGTTGTAGAGGCACGCCCGCGAGAGGTCCGCCTTCACGAAGATCGCTCCCCGACAGTCGGCGTGGGACAGGTCTGCCCCACGCAGGTTTGAATTGGTAAAGTTCACTCCCCTGAGGTCCATGTACCTCAGGTCGGCGCGCTCAAGGTTCGTCCCTGCCAGGCAACAATGCCTGATAACCTCAAGAGGCCGAGCCATCTTTTAGCGCCCCCAAGAAATCCTGTGCGAGTTTCTTGGCTACCGGTTCCCGAAGACGTTGACCCTCTTCTTCGCTCTCCCCCTCTGGTCCCTTGCCCCTGTTTGCCAGAGCGGCTTTCGCCTCTTTCTCTGAGTTGAACACGGGCAACTTGCCCAGGAGTAGCGGCTTCGGAGAGTCTTCTGCCGTCAGCGTCTTTGGTTCCGGTGGCGCTGTCTGTATGTCAATTTCTCGTTCGGCAATCTGCCCATCCACAATGGAAATGCGGGTGCGCAGGTTCGCCGCCTGATCCTCAAAATCCCGCAAGCTATCGGCAAAGCCTTTGCGGATTAGCTGAAGTTGCTTCACTCGTGCGTCGGCGGTCTTTGCGTCCATTCCATGAACCTCCAGATTGAGTTGCCAGATTTTCTTCCAGTGGTCGGCGGCTTTCTCTACTTGCCACCCACGGACCTTCTTGTACAGTTTCCTATCCAAGAACACGGTCGCTGCGTGCCTGGCCTCCGCCACGGGATTGCAGTCTACCCAGTGCTTGTAACCCGACTGTCTGGCCCTTGCGGAGAACACGAAGTCTGCTCCAAACGGGCCTCGATCACCATTGGTCATCTCGGGCAGGGGCCCCATTCCCAGGATTGGCTCCTTGGGATCCATCGTCTTCTGTACTGCTTCCAGAACATTCCTCTTGATAAGCAGACAGCCGAAACCGCTGGTCGAGACCTCAATCAGCCCGTCATCGGGGATGTCGTACAGTGGCTCATAGGGCCACTCCCCAACCTCGGCAATCGAAATCATTGGGTTGAAGCGCCTGCGGAAGTAGTGCCCGCTGACAATATCTAGGTCGTGTGACCGCATCCTCTCCAGGATGTCGTGGTCGAACAGCATGTCCACGTCCACCAGGAAGAAGGCGTCGAACTCCTTGCGACGCATAAACTCGTCACAGAGTTCGGTACGGGCAATGTCTCCGCGCGTGCGCCACTGGTACTTGCGCTCGTCTCCGGGCCTCAATCTGATGGTAAGGAACGATTCTACGCAACCCCCATGTGCGTATTCCGATGATACTCCGCCGACAAAAACTCGCATTATCCCTCCGGGCGGGGGCGAGGTTAGCGCCCCCGCCCTTCAGGCTATTCAGTTGTTAGGAGGCGCTCGCCCGACCGAACGTTGCCGTATTGGCGGTGAAGTACCTGAGCACGTTCACCGTGCTCGCAGCAGCGATTTGGACGGCGAGTTGCGGCGTCCCTGAAGCGATCACCAGGAACATCTCACCCTTGGCAAGCCCAGTCGTGGGCAGAGCCGTGGTGTAGGGGGCGGAGAACTTCAGCGACTTTAGAGTATCCAGTCGCAGTCCAGCCACGCCTACTCCGGTAGTGATTGAGCCCGCAGCGATGGCACCGGCCGAGTTGATTACGAACACCTCGGTCGATCCGGTGCGGCACACGAGGTAATCCCCACTGATGCTGGCATCGCCACTCAGGGTGACGAAGTCGGTTGCCGCAGTGTCTTGTCTGAGTTCGACTTCCCCGTTGAGGGGGACGGCGAGACCCTTGTACGTGCTAGTTCCAACAGCCATTGTCTTTTCCCCGGCTAGAGGTTTAGTCTAGCCTACCGGGAGGGCACCCCATTTTGCAAAGCCGGGCACGATGTGATCCTCAAGAGAACCCTCCCAGACTATGTTACGCGACGCTTGCGCTCGAGGCAACCTCGGCCCGCATGAGCCAGCTCTCGCTCATCCGGCCGTAGTTCCCGTACCACTTGAAGCCGAGTGTGACCCACTGGTCCAGTGAGCCGTCGCGCTTCGGGCCAACGATGGTGCCGTACTCGCCAACCGAAGGCTCGTAGACCTTCGCCAGCGACATCGGTCCACCGAAGACGATGGGGAACACATCTGAGGCATTCCCGACCCAGGTGGCCGCGGCATGGTCAAAGCGCAACCCGCCGTTGGAGGCCTCGCCAACAAACGTCACTACTCCAGCGGCATGAGACACAAAGCGCACCCGATCGTTCAGCGGGTAGGACGTATCGCCCGTCTCTCGCGTGCCGATGGTAAGCCACTTGTTGGTGGGTGTGTCCAGGTGTGTTACCGTGGACAGGACCAAGGTCTTGTCCAGGGCGTTGACCGAGGAGGTCAGGGTGTAGAACACCGCTGAACCCGGATCAGTCAAAGGAGCCCCGGCTCCACCGAAGACCTTCGCCCAGGCTGAACTCACGAGAGCGAATGGACCGATGCTCCCCAACTCATAATTGAGGATGATCCCCTTGTCTTGGTAGATGCCGACGTTCTGGACGTTTCCGTCCTCGCGGATGTCATGGAAGGCGGCCGGGTGCATGATCGCAACCCAGCGCCGACCCCCGCCCATGCCCTTGAAGCCAGGGCACTTGAGGGTTTCCAGCATCGTCGAGGCGTCACTGAACAGGCCGTCGGTCGCCCGGTGGCCCGTTGCAGAAGCCAGAAGTGAGGTTCGGGCAGCAACGCCCTGGCGGATGACGAGACTTCCCTGAGTGGCCGCGTCGCGGGCCAGAACCTCAAGGCTTTCCATCAACCCCTTGCCGACGATCCCAAACCGCTGGGCACCGTAGTCGGTGTATGCCTGGTTTAGAAGCAGCTCGGAGCACTGAATGCCCTCGCCGCGGCTGGTGGGGGTGATGCTCAGGGTCGCGTCCCTGAGTGCCTGCATGGCGATGTCCGAGACTTCGGAGATTGCCGAGGTGCCAGGCTGCATGTCCGAAAGGGCATTAACCTGCACCGAGGAACCACGAGCAAGGTTGCTCATGTCTCTGCCAATGGGCGCAGCAATCTGGTCGTAGACGCGCGCCATCTCGGCAGCTTCGATGTAGTTCTCAATGTACTGGGTCCTGACTGAATTGGGAAGGTTTTGCCCGCCCACCGCAGTCGAGGAAACCGTTTGGATCAAGGAGGCCATTCTATTACCCCTCGGCGCTGAAGGCTGGCTCTAGCCCGCTCTCGGCTCGTTGGGGCACCACTCTTGCGTGCAAGAAAATCAAGGGCAAGGCGCGTCAGGTCAGACAACTTAGAGTCGTCTGAGCCCTCCAGTTCGCGCCACTCCTCTAGGAGTGACTGAACCTCGGCGTCTTCCAGGCCCTCAATATCATCGAGGATGGCTTGCGCCTTCTCCTCGCCTTCTAGGTGCATCCAATCGAGCGGCACTATCGCCTCTGCGAGGCGAGTTGAGCCTTTAGTTCAGCGCGTCGTTTCTTGTTTTCAGGTGAGATGGCGCTTCCGCGTCTTCCCTCCTGGATGTCCCTCAGCTCTCGCGCCAGCTCATCTTCCGTTGCGGAAGTTACGCCAACGCCAGACTCAGAGACTACGGCTCCGGCGCCGATCTTCTCGCCCTTGGCCTTCTTGAAAGCGGCCTTGCGGGCATCCTTGAAGGCGTCCTCCCAGTTGGTATAGCGTTTGCCGTCCCAAATCTGGTGAACCTCTTCGTCGGTTAGTTCGACCCCGGACTCATCTTTCAGGTCATTCAGGAATTTCGCCGTTCTACTCTCGGCGTCCCCATCAGCCGCCCTGCCAGGAGCACTGACGGAACTTGAAGTTGGCTTTTCGAGGGCTTCCAATCGGTCCACGAGCGCCTGGCGCTCAATCTTGTCCTCGATCTTCTTGGGGTCCCCCCCCGCAGCCTTGACCCACTCATAGATTTCATCGACCTTGGCGAAGCGCTTGTCCTTGGCAGACTTGAACCTCGCGTCGATGTCGTCTGGGAGCCTCTCAAGGCGTGCCTTTACCTCGGCCAACTCCTTAGCGAGAGAACTTGCGTCTGGGCCGGTCGCTGCCGAACCCGCATCCGCTGATCCGCCCGAAACGTCAGGGGCTGGCGGCCCCGTCGGTTCCGGCTCGACCACCGGAAAGGCGTCCTGCACACTAGCGGTCATCCTGTTTGTCCTCCATGCCAACTATTTTAGCACAACTACTGGGTTTGTGCAAGTCCTTGTGCTATGTCGGATAGAATGTGGTCAACTGTGGTTCCGTATTGGTCGGCTATCTCTTGTAGCCTCCTTCGGGCCACCTCAGGAAGGGCCTCGCCGTTTTGGTTGTCGTCCAGGAGAGACCAGATATTCGGGCCCAAAACCTGATACCACTCTGCCGGCTGGAGCGATGGTTGCCCTGCCTGCGCCTCCCGCAGCGCCTGTTCGCTCGGGTAGGTATAGTCCTCCGGCCTGTCCGTAAGGTAGGGAACAACATCGGGATTGCGCATGAACCAATCCGTTCGCCATGCCCGATACTGCGCATATGGCGGGTGGACTCTCAGATACTCTCTCCGGGCGGAGCCCTCATCCAGGAGATAGTAGTCGCTCTGGAGGTCTCTCCACTGCGGGAAGTAGGCATCACGGGATTGGTAGAATGCATTTGCCCTATAGGCTACATCCCTGGGGGCTAGATCAAGCGGGGGAATTTGCCAGCCCGGCCCCGTTGAGAGGGTCCCGGGCGGATCGCCCCGCATGACCCTGGTCCAAGCAACCAGCATCTCGTTCGGGATGGATTCATAACTTCTGGTATTCCTGTCCAGGAACGCGTTCTGGAACAAGGGACCGAGTTGCTCAGATACCTCATTCTGGTGCAACTGCGGCAGGGAGTTCCAGGTATCCCAAATCTCATCAACCGCAAACCGGCGTATCCGTTCCTCGGGCTTGTTCCAGTATCCCAAATCTACTCTGGCCTCGTACTCTGGGTGAGACTCGAAGAACCGATTGACCGCCTGCATGTCGCCACCGTCATACTCTTGCCAGGCTTGTGCATACTCGTCTCGCAGTTCCCGCAGGTGCTCTTCTCCGGGTGGATAGGCCCGAATAGGAATGCCAAAGACGGACCTCGCTATGCCCAGAAGACCTGGACCGCCAGATATTTCCTGTACCGCTCTATGTTCCGCCAGGTCAAACACTTCACCCTCTCGGGATATCATTGCCTCCCGCTCTTGCTGAAGCGTGATCTCTCCCGTAGCGACCATGTTGGACAGCATCCGGTCAATTCGATAGTCGTCCCAGCGGTCAAACTCGGGAAGTCCAAGTTCTCTGCGGATGTTCCCCTCAATGTTCACCCCGCCCGCTGGGCCAATTCCAAGAGCCGAAGTAACACCCCGGATGCTTCTGGTAAGCGGAAGGAGGGTGCCTATCCTCTCCGGAGTTCCCCTGGCGGCGTTGTATGCCCACTGGAGAGGAACATGCGGCGAGGAGAACAAGGACATAAAATCGAAGGCACTAAGCCTTTCCTCGTCGTCATCCTGTCTGGCCAATGCCTGTGCCCTGTCCCATGTTGTTCCCTGTCTGGTTTGTAGAGCCTCTTGATATTCCGCCTGGTCAATCTGGCCATCATTCAACAGTTGTTCCAGAACCCTGGTTGTTGCCCCATCATCGCGCTGTTGCTGTTGCTGATATTGCTCGAAGGGATAGGTAAACTGGTCCAGCGGAAGCGCAAACCGCATCGGATCTACGAAGATGCTGTCGCCCATCCAATTCGGCAGGAAGGGCATGGGGATACGGATTTGCCCCCGAAGTCTTGCGGGGAGGTTCTGTTCTGGCCGATACGCGGTGTTCAAGAACCGCTGCATTCTGAGATAGATCATGAGCATTTCTGGGCGGTCGATGGAATGCAGTGCCCACTTCAGGGCGGACTCGGTAAACCAGAACTCATAGGGCATGATTGCCCCGAGGAAGGTGTTGTAGTTGTGCCGACGGTTGTAGTTTAGAAGAGCACTATCGCGCGTGAACTCTGCGCCCCGCATTCCCATGTAACGGGCCTGGGCCAACTGCACCTGGCTCTGTGACATCCATCGTCGTAATGCTTGCTGTTCTGCCTCGCCAAGGTCGGCAAACCTGAGCGGTGGCCGTCCCCGTAGGTCTAGGGCTGCATCCCGAATAGACTCTACAGCATGCTGTCCCCTCAGATACCACATCTGATCAATACCAGTGTCCATGTAGAGTTGTCGGGGGACAAAGGCGTGGAAGTCGGGAAGATGGGCGGCTTCTTGTGCCTCTCCGCCCATGCGGAACAGTATCCTCTGCTCGCCAGAAACGGGCGGCAGATCCCTGAGCCGCGTTACGGCGCCCTCTCTGACCATTCTCCTAAAGAAGGTGTCGCCCCGAGTTACGGTCTCGCCAGCCTCATTTACGGTGTCGGCAAGAAGTTCGTTGGTCAGAAACATGCGGTGACCGGCGACATCATTATGGCGCATCCAGGACCGTAGAACATCGGATCCACCGGGTCGCCGCCCCCGGATGAAAGTCAGAACGGGAACCTGCTCTCCGTTGAGTTCCTCAAAGCCCCACCTAATCCACCCGCCCCGAGTGACAAAGACATTGTTGAGTCTGTGCCCCGCCCTGGTTTCGTTTAGCTCCCTGGCGGTGATCCATCCCTCTTGTAGGCCAATGGCAAGGCTGCTTTCGCTCTCCCTCACTAGCCATGCCTGGCGCTGCGCCGGAGGCATCGCTGCCAGAATGGGGCGAATTTGCTCTATTGTTGTTAGGTCTTGAGCCGCAATAGCGGACCGCTGTGCATCCGTCATGACGCCGGCTTGTGCCGCGATCTGCTCGGCATCCATCGGAACCCCCAGCCCCGCCGTCGGTTCCGGAGGTCTTGCCACTTGGCGCAACCGCCCCATTACTAGGTCGGCTTCCTCTTGAGGTCTGCCATACTGAGCCAGTCTATCTAGTACAATCTGCCGTTGCTCAGCAGTTGAAAGCGGCGCTCCCCGTACTGCCTCTTCGGAACGAACGCTGGCAGCAATCAGGTCGTCCTGGTAAGTTGCGGCAGCCTCCGCATTCCCCGCCACGGCACGAGAACCAATCTTCTCCTCGACGGAAATGGCCGAGGTGTTGTCCATCATCCGCCGCCAGAAACCGGCATAGGCAGCCTGTCTCTGATCGTAGGGGATGGAATCTACCTGCGCAAACCACTCGCGGATCATGGTGGCCCGTTCTGCCCTTAGCGCGGCAACCCTATCCCTATATACAGCAAATGTGGGGCGCATATTCTCCGGAAGCATTCCGCCGACCAGCCGATCAATGTTTTGTAGGCGCTCTGCCTCCATGGCCACAACGTCATCATAGCGACGATTCACCGCTGAGCGTATTTCGTCAAAGCTCAACGCCGGGGCCCGTCCCGCCACGCGGGCATCAAAGAACTCCCGCCAGGTTGTGTTGCGCCATTCAAAGAACTGTCCCCAGCCATCCCGCCATTGTCGGAACGAGGTCATGACCTCATCGCCACCGGGCACGTTCATTCGCCTGACCCCGTTGGCAATGCCCTGAAACCTTGCCTCTAGGCGGCCCCAGCCGCGGGCCATAAACCGCTGCTCTCGGTCCAGCAGAACGCCCATCATTCTGTTTGCAACTTCTGGTCTTAGGTCGGTCAGATCGCCGACGCGGGCCATTGTCATTGCGTGACCCTGGACATAGGAACCGTAGAATTCGTCTACCGCATCACCAAAAACACCCGGGAAAGATCCCGGTCCCTCGGCGGCAATCCTCTCTGTTGCCTCCTCGGTTAGCGTCCGAAGACTATCGTCTAGGCGATTATCTAGTTCGTCTTGTACTTCTCCCCACATTCTATCGACAATATTGTCGATCTCGGCTGGGCCCGCCCTTGCGGCCCGCTCAATCTCGGGACCCCACCGCGCCGTGAAGGAATCATCAAGAATGTTGTCGATCTGCGCCCCGAACCGCTGGCTGGCAGAGTCTAGGATGTTCTCTAGGTTCAGATGCATATTGTCAGTAGAGGCCAGAGCGCGCAGGATATCATCGTCCGTGCCGGCCCCACGGATGGCGTTGTTCGCGGCCCGAAGCGCATCATCGCCATATCTGGCCCTAATGCTGTTGGCCACATCGGGAGCGAAATCCTCCAGGTTTTGTAACAAGGCACGCCTGCCCTGGCGGAAGAAGCGGTGGAAGCCAGATGCGTAGCCTCTCTGAGAAGCGCCGACCTCAATCCTTCTGGCCCAGGCCCCTGTGTCTCCGGGGAAGTGAATGCCAGAAATCCAGTCCCTCGCTTGGTTCCAGAACCCCCGCTCTCCCCTGGACGCCCGGGCGATAATGGACTCGGCGGCACTCAGGCCCTCATTTCCCGCCAGCCCGGCCATGCCCATTCCCGAA
>LDXK01000006.1:0-23591 GCA_001443395.1 candidate division WWE3 bacterium CSP1-7 | reverse complement strand
TTCTGAAGGTCTTGGCTGATGACGGTGGTGAAGTTCTCGATCGTCCGCCATTGCCCGAGGAGGCTGTCGTAGTACCAGGCGGTGAGGGAGAGGTCGTTGGTCGATTGGTTGTGGGCGATCTCAACGTAGCCGGCGTTGGCGAGGGCGGTGTCGGTGGCGGTGTATTTCGTCATGTCGGTCGCCAGCCGCTGGAAGGCCCCGTTGGCGTAGACGAAGAGCTTGTCGTTGTCGGAGTCGTAGTAGACCGTGCCTTCGGTCGTCGATCCGGAGGAGGTAATCGGAGTGAGGAAGATCTCCCCCCCGCTGACGGTGAGATCCCCCCCGACGGTCACGTCCCCGCCGTTTTCGATCACGAGCAGGTCGGCGGTGTCCTGCCAGTTCCGGACCGAGAGCGAGTCTTGGGCCGAGAAGAGGTAGTTGTTGTCGCCGAGGCCGTCGGAGCCGATGATCGCCCAACCGTCAATCTCGTAATTGTTCCCGGCTTGGACGTTGATGTTCCCGTTCACGTCCAGCGGAGTGCCGGGAGTGGACGTTCCAATCCCAACGAAGTTGCTGAAAGCGTCGATGACGAGGGTATCGGAATCGAAGTTAAGCGCGTTGGCCGCGTTGGCGAGGGAAACAGCTTTGGCCGAATTGGAAAGATCGATCGTGCCTCCGGCAACTAGAAGATCGCTATCCAAATAAAGCGGAAAACTTTCAAACCGGTAGCGGTCGTTGGTGGAATCCCAGCGGAGGACGGCATTGGGGGATTCGGTCCCTCGGATGAAGGTAAGGGTGGCGTCCTGGATATCGGCGGAGGCGTTGTCGGTGTTGATCGAGAAGTCCGAGGAGATCGTACCGGAGATGTCGGAAGCACCGGCGGAGAGGGTATTCACCACCACCTCGTCAAAGTAACCGACGCCCCAGCGGATCCCGGCCGAACCAAGATCATATTCGACGTTGGTGTCCGGGATCAGATCGGAACCGATCGCAGAGTTGATCACCAGAGTATCGGCGGAGGAGAGGCCCAGGGTAACGTCGTCCTCGAAGATGTAATTCCCGGTGCCGGTGTCGCCCACGTCCGATCGAAGGAACTGGAGAGAATCCAGGAAATCGATGGTGTCGGCGTTGGCGGCGGAAATGGAAAGAGTGGATTCGTCAATCTCAGCGGTGGTGAGGCAGTTGGCGCAGGTGCCGATCTCGTTCCCCAAATCAAGATAATAACTCCCCGGCTGCCCTTCCAGGGTATCGGCATCTCCTCCGGTGGCGAGCCCCCCGCCCCCTCCCGTTCCTGTCACCCCGGTGGTGGTGCCGGTAACGGTCAGGTTTTCAACGTTCAAGGAGGGGACGCTGATAGTGCCAGAATTAACGCTATTAAAGGAAGCATCCCCGGTGGGCGAGATAAAGTAATCATCGCCATTTCCAAAGAAAACCGTCCCTAAGAAACGGGCGGTGTTGAAAAGGGCATCCTGGGATACTTTGAGAAAATCGGTTAGAAACGGAAATTTGGACTTTAACCACGCCACTCGATCGTTTTCTACAACATACTCTAGCGCGTCATTCACATCGACAATCGGGTTGTCGATATCAGGAACGAAAGCGCGCTTGACCCGTTCCCTGGTAAGGTCGGGAACCGAGTTCCAGACAAACCAAGAAACCAGGATTGCCAATCCCAAAATAAAGACCCGCGTTGCTGCCAGCCTCGTCCGCGAGGGAAGTTGGTAGTGTTCGAGCTGGCGAACTTTAATCTTCTCGTAGGACCTTGGAGCCGGCTCGGCGACTTTTATCTCCTCGGCTTTCCGCCGGCCATCGGACTGGCGGCGCAAAATATCTTCCAGTTGCCTAAAACTAAAGCGCCGATCGCCACCGGGAGTGCGGGACGGGGTCACCAACCTTTGCTCTTCCCACAACCGCAGGGTTGAAGGATGCACCCCCAAAAACTGGGCCGCTTCGGAAATAGTGTAAGAGCGCTCTTCCGGCGGAACTCCACCGCCGTTCTCTTTCAAGCGACCGTCGTTCTTGCGGCTTAAGAGATCTTGCAGATCAGCAAGGCGATAACGACGGTCGCCCCCCGGAGTACGATCCGGAGAAATTAAACCCTGGCTTTCCCAGAGACGAAGGGTAGAAGGATGAATGCCCAAAATGCGGGCCGCTTCAGAGATAGGATAAAGATTATCAGTTGAGCCGGGCAGGCTGCTATTCATTTGGACAGGTCACCTTAATCTGCCTTAGCTAAGGCAATTTAAAGGTTTACTTAATCTGAGTGTAAGATTACCAGTTTCCGGAGGTAGATGTCAACAAACTGAGTGGGATTGCTAGGTCGCCGAAGGACGTGACTGGCGTCGCTAGCTATCTTCGATAGTCGACCGTCAAACCCTTCGGGTTTGCAGAGGTGGAATTAATATGTAACCTATATACTTTGACTATTGGGCTTATACCGGGTATAATTTCCCAAGTACAACTCGCCTTAGGCGAGACCGCACCCCAAAACCTATTTGAGAGGAGAAAACAGTGAATGCAATCCTTGTCCTGCAGCTTGGCGCTGTCCTGGCAATCCTGACCAGCACCGTCTGGCCCAACTTCTCGATCGAGAGGCTCCCCGAGGAAACCCGGCGGATCATCGGATCGACCGACCCGCTCCGGATCGGAACGGATGGCTATCTGCGCCGATTCAATCCGGTGGAATCGGTTTGGGAAGAAAGTCCTCTCGTGGTGAGAGGACCGGCCGACTTGGAGACGGCGGAGCTGAACGAGTCCGCATCGTGGGTGGTTGTCCTGCAGACCGCAAACGATACAAGCGCAGACGATCTCTACCGCTACTCCCATTTTGCCGTCAGCACCGCCGGAGTATCCCAGACCAAGGAACCGGAGGTCTCCGGATCGCCGGCGGTCATCTGGCAACTACCGCTCGTGGACTGGGATTCCTACAAGCAGCACGGTCAGCCCTTCGTCTATTCGGCGACGACCGTCTCCCGCGATCCCCGCTTCCGAGGGATCGGGACTTCCCTGGCGGAGATCTACGAAACCGGGATCAGCATCCGACGCCGGGCGATCATCGTGAAGATTGACGAGCAGTTTCAAGAAGAATCGCTCGGAAATCTGGTGGAGGTCCTCTGGGCCCTCCGCCGCTACGATATCAGCGCCTGGCAGATCTTCGACAACCGCGAGATCTACGGGAACAACCGCGACCCGAGCCGGGACCTGGGACTGGCCGCCGCCGCAAAGATTCGCTTCTATCTCGGCCTGATCGCGCTCGAGCGCGGGAGCGAGGCCGACAAACAGCTCTACTTCGGATCGTTTCTCGGTCCGGACGGAGACCGCCAGGCGGCGGTGGAGAACTACTTCTCCGCCATCCGCGAGTACCTCTCGCGAATCCTCACCCCGAAGGAGATCCAGGATTGGGAGGCGGAAACAGGGTACTTTCTGCTCATGGATGCCTTCTTCGGAAGAGAAACGCCCGTGGCGGAGAACTTTGCCTACCCCATCCCCACCGCTGTTCAAACCTATGGCGGCTATCGACACCTGGAAAACCAACAGGATCGAGAGACCGGTGAACGGATCGACCGCTACCACATCGGTGAGGACTTCAACGTTGGAGGCGGAAACGAAGACCTGGGCTTCCCCGTTGTCGCCATCGGCACGGGCGAAGTTCTCTACGCGGGAAGAGTGGGCACCGGACTGGGAAACATCGTCGTCCTTCGCCACCGGCTCCCCGAGGGGTCCGAGGTCTGCAGCCGATCCGCCCATCTCAACGAGATCGACGTGGTGCGGGGCCAAACGGTCGAGATCGGCGATGTCATCGGCACAGTCGGGAAGAGCGGCAACGAAAGCGACCCGAACTTCTACGCCCACCTCCACCTCGATCTTGCCTACAGCGAGACCTGCGACAAATTCCTGCGGGACACCCCCTGGTACTACCCGGAGGAATCGCGGGAAACGATCGATCGCTTCTTCCTTGACGTCCGCGGGTTTATCAGCGAGCGCTTGGAAGCTTCGATCGAAACTACGGATAGAGAGATGCAATGAGCAACGGGCCGGCGAAATCTACACGATCTCGCCGGCTTTTTTACTTTTCCCCATATATTGCTATAGGTTTTGACAAAAGACAGACGTAACCTATAATAACAGGAGATTCCGCACCTTCGCGAAAGCGAAATTGCAACTCGCGTTAAGCGAGACAGCACCCCAAAATCAGTAGAAGGAGGAAAGGGAGATGGAACAGATGGCGCTGTTTGTGGTGGTCGCTGTTCTGGCGATTTTGGTGATTCTCGTCCTGTTATTCGGAAGAGACAACCCTTCCAAGGATATCTACGAGAGCATCCCCGAGCTGCGAAAAATCGCCGCCCTGTATCAAAACAGTGGCCTGGGAACCGAGGCTCAGATTTTCCTATACCACTGGCAGGAGATACAAAGAAACATCAGAAGGATGAGGGGAGAAAGGCGGGAAAAATTCCTGGCCAATCTCTACTACACCCGGGTCCAACCAATGCTGGAAGCGCACAAGCGATTCCAACAACAAACAAGGAGGAACAAGAAGTGAGCAAGAAACGCACGGTCCGAAAGAGCTCGAAGGCGAAAAAGTCGGATTGGAGGCCCATTCTGACCAAGATCGGTAACGCGGTCATGTGGCTCCCCCGATATCTTCTGGAGCGAGCCCGGCTCGATTTTGAAATCTACCTCAGCCGGAATTCGCTGAAGAATCAGATCCGGCGCCAAAACCAGCGGATCGAGGCGATGTCCCTCCGCTACCGGATGGCGATCGCCAATCTCCCCTACAGCGAGCAGGAACTGGGATTCGACACCTACTGGTGGTCGTATTCCGTTCAGCTCACCTCCCTGTGGCTGCTGAACCTGGTCAATCCTTCCCGCTGGCGGATTCGTCGATTTGAAGAGACCGCCTGGTTTGACAAGAAAGAGGACTGGGCCAAACCGCGCCTCCGGCGGTGGGCCTGGGAATTCGTGGCCGACGTGAGTTGGATTTCCAGGAAAGTACTGAACGCGGTGCTGGCGGTGAACTGGTTCTTCTACACCCGCTTCCTGCACCATCCGCGTAACGCCAAAATCGCCGCCCTGCGCGAGCAGCTGCGAGGATTGGTCGCCACCCAAGATGAGCTCGTCCGGGAGATCGAGCGGATCATCTCGGTCGATGGCGAAGAAACTCCGATCGCGGCCCAAACCCACCTGCTCCGAGAGCGAGACAAGGAAGCCAAGCGGATCGCCGGAGAACGAGACATCCGGAACCGATTCCGAATGGCTCGGGAAGATGTCAACCGGGCCTTCGCAGAGCTGCAAGAAGAGCAGGCCGATAACCCGATCGAACCCGAATCTCAGCTGCCTTTCGCGGCCGTTGAGACTTATCTCCAGGAAGGATTGGCGGAAATGGACTCCTTGGTGGGGGACGGGAAACCCGCCCCGACCGAGGACCAGATCAACGCCCTGGAACTGACCGCCGAGGACCTGCAGCACGGCTTCCGGTTCTGGGCCGAGTCCGTCGCTAAGGACCGGCAGTTCTACGGACAGGTGTTGGAGACCCTCGACCATCTCAAGGAGGACTTTGGGGAGTTTGATCCCCCGCCGCAGGCCGTTCGGATCTCCTATCTCTTCCACGAGGATGTCCCGAACCTCTGGGGCAGCGCCGAATGGATTGATCTCAAGAGCCGGCTAGTGGACATTCGGGAGATGCTCAACCAGCTGGCCGACTTCGCCCGGGAGTTCCGCAACCGGGGAAAGAAGGTCAAGGCCATCCAAGAGCGCGTCGCCAAGACCGAAGAGATGCGCCGCAAGATTGTGGACTCCTACGGCAAGGAACACGAAGTTCCCCTCTCGGAGGACTGGATCGCCGCTTGGAAGTCCTTTGAGGCGAAGGCCCTGCCGGCCCTGGCTCACTCCGACTGGAACATCCTCGCCGAGTGCCTGCAGAAGATCGATGAACCGCTGCGGATGCACGAGTACAAGGTGATCAGCGGTTCGGAGCGGGCGCATCGGCTAGCCACCGGAAAAGACGGCCAAAAGAAGGGCGAAGACATGACCAGAGGAACCGGCACGAGACACGCTAGAGCACGGTTCCGAGCTGGTAACGAAGAAGAGCAGAGTGAGGCTCGGGCCGTTTCGGTGGGAGAGTAGTTTCAATCCCTCCGACTCTGATCAAGGTACTAGAAATGAAAAACCCGCGAAATCGGCTTGCCGATTCGCGGGTTTCTTTTTGAACCCACCTTCTAGCGGAAGTTTCCTCGGAACTGCATGTTAACCGTTACCGGAAAACCGAAGTTGTCGTGGAAGATGGGATCGATGGGATCGATCACAAACTCCCAAGTACCGACCACCTGTGCGCCCATCGGACCGACCCAGTAGGGGTTGTCCGAGCAGGGCTCGATCGTGAAGATCGACCCCTCCGCCAGGAGGAAGGCCGGCTCACCCAGGGATTCCATCGCTCGGTCATAGCAGCTCTTCCCCGACCCGTCCACGATGTGAACGGCGGCGGCGTGCACCGCGTTGTGAGCGCTGGCGTTTGCCTGGACCAGATCACTGAATAGCATCCCCGTCTCAAAGATTCCCAGAACCAACATGACCAGCAGGGGAAGAATCAGCGCAAACTCGACCAGGCCTTGGCCTTGTTCTCTCTTTTTCACCACCAACCTCCTTGCGCGTCCCAGGGAATCTCTCGGGTCTTGAACGGACCCGGAATTTCCTGCAGACTCGAGTAGATTCCACCGATGGCGACGGCCACCAGCGAATTGCAGTTGTTGGTGCTGGGCTGGAGGTCCACGACCCTGAATTTCCCCCACCCCAGCACGCCGATGTTCTCCCATCCGCCGTAGCTGGGATCCGGGGAAATCACCTCGCCGTCGTAGATGATCGCGACGAACTCCGTTCCCGGCACCAAACCGGCATCCACCGCGGATTTGCAGAGCTGATTGTTGCTGGTTCCCGAAACGGTCGCCAGACGCGTCCCCACCGGAGTGAAGATGCGATTGCAGAGCCCCGCCCAGCAGTAGTCCGCTAATTCGTTCTTGGCGGTCTGGGCCGAAGGCGGGGATTCCGAGATCGGCCAAAAAGGCGCAGCGTAGGGACAGTTGGTGTTCGGGGTGTAATCCGAAGCGCTGTTCACGCACCAGATGAAGGGAAAGATCACCCCGCGATAGTTCGCGCCGGAGTCAATCCGCGCTTCGCTTCCCTGTCCCACCACATGGATCCAAGTCCCATTATCCAAGGAATCTTGGAAGGGGAGAATGTCAACCGCAACCGGGCTAATGAACGCTCCGGTCGTGGTACAACGCTCCCACGCCACCACCGGCAGAGTGTTCCAACCAACGATCGGAAGGAAGTAGGTTTCGGTATCGGACTTGAGGGCGGTGAAGATACTGCGGCTGTAGCCGTCGTACTCGTAGCCCCGGGTGAGATCGAAACCCGTTCCCTCGTTCGGCGCATAGGCCTCGGGAGCGATCCCGTTCGCCTGCAGGGAACTCTGGAAAGCGGCCAAGCCGTTTCCTCCCTGCCAAACCGCGGCGGCAGCGTAGCCGCAGGCCTCATTGACGGCGCGGCGGGCTCGATCGATTTCCCTGTACCAGTGCCAGCCGTCGATCGCCAGGCCCACAAAGGCCGCCAGCGCCATAAATCCGATGGCCAAAAGCACCAGAGCCTGGCCCCTTTCGGAGCGCGAGTGTCGCAAAAATCCCAACATCGGTTCTCTCCTTTTCCGTTTATGGGTTTTGACTCCAACTATTATAGGATGTAAATTTGAAAAAAGCAATCATCGTCAGGGCAAAAGAAAAATCGGGCTGGGGAAAAGCCCGATTATGCTCGACTGATCTTCCAGAAAACCTGCAGGCGCGACCAGATCCGTTCCTCTTCCATCTTTGGATCAACCCGGGGACACAAGGCGTGGATCCGACGGGCGGCCAGGTAGTTTAGAACGACCGACCAGGAATCGACTCCTGCCGCGTCGAGCTGCTCCTCGGTCGGGAATCTCGCCCTCCCCGCCACAATCTCCCTCACCAATCCCTCCAAGAGCTCAATCCCCTCCGGATTTGCCAACGCAAACGGACCGGCAGAAGCATCGCTGGCGGACACGTTTCTCTCCTTTCCTAGCTAATTCCTACAACTATAACACCGGGAGTCAAATCAATTAAAAGGGGTTAAATCTCTCGCCGCTTCAACGCTGTTTCGGACTTCTTTCGAACCGTGATCCTAGGGTTCACTAAATCCCCGTCTTTTTTGAGGCGGATGTTCTCTCCTTGGTAGCCATCGGGAACACGCTCCCAATCTACGGAGGAAAGCAGAATCCGATACTCGCCCCGCGGCGCCAAGAATTGATACCGTCCCTCAGGGTTGGTTACCCGCCGCTTCACCAATGCCCCGCTCTTGGCGTTGACCAAAGCCAGGGCAATTCCTCCCTGTGGCTGTCCGCTCTCATCTCTTACTGCTCCCCAATGGGAAGCGCTTGCGGTCCGAGAAGCAAGCAGAACCGCCAGACCACCCATGTAAATAATCACTAAAACTTGGTTTAGCGCGGTCGGAATCGCGAGATAGGAGAGGGCCGATAAAGATACACCGATCAAGAGGATTACCGCATTGATACCGAATCCCCTTCTCCGGAAGATGGTTAGAACTCTCCCATAGGTGGACGTATCCGGGGGATCCAACGGAACGCTCAAACTCACCGCAGCCTGTTCCGGCCCTACTGCAAACTCCCCGCCCCGATAAATATTTTCGTACTCGCCGTCTCTTGCTCCCTTAACAAATTTCGAGGGAAAGAGGTATCCGGGGCGTTGGGCGCCTAGCGCGTACGCCCCCGGAGCAGGGAGGAAGGAAAAGGCGCCGAACTGATCGGTGATTTCGGTCCCGATTTCCTGCCCGGATTTGGAAAAGAGCCGGACAATCCCAAAATTAAGCGGGTGTTTAGTAATCGAATCGTAAATTAATCCCCAGGGCCGTTCTTTTTTCTTGCGCAGCCCGAGAAGTGCCAAGAATGCCGCCCCCAAAAGTTGGGGATTTAGGAGAAACGACAGGTCGAAAAATAAGATCCCCGTCTGCAACCATAAAGTAACCGCAATCACCGGCAAGGCGCCTTTGGAAACAAGATCTGCTCCCTGTTTTACCGGAAGGGGAAGGCGTTGAACATCCTGCGCTAGCGTATCTATTAGAGCCCGAATATTTTGATAAAGGCCGGTGATCGCCCCGACGATAACCTGGATCAAGGGCGGTTGCTCTTCCTCAGTCGGGTACTGGCAACTGCCATCATCTACTTCAGCACTTGGGTTGTAATTGTTTGCGTTCGGATCGATGCACCCGGAAATCGGGAGCGGCTCTTCTTCGGCCCCTAAAACCGTAACCTCTCCAGTGGCTGAGAATTCGGAAGAGTTCCCCACCGCATCGAAGGCCTGCGCCCGCAGGTACCAGGTGCCGTCTTCCAGGTCGACGGTGTGGATAAATGTCGCCGCATCAACGTAGATCGAGAACAAGCCGGTGGTGAAAGTCGAATCCATACTCCATTGCAGTAAGTAGGTGTCGGCCGACCGCAAACCCGACCCGGTATCGATCGCCGTGTCCCAAACCCAAGTGGGAGTTCGGCTTCCTTCCGCCACTGTTCCCAAGGGAGTTCCCGGGGCAGAAGGGAGAGTCGTATCCACCCGAAACGCCACACTCCCTCCATTGGCGGTGGCATAAGCGCTCGCCGCCCCGTCCCCGTCGGTCGCCCGCACTCTCCAATAATAGGAGCCATCGGCGAGAGGTGTTCCGACCGTGAAGGAGCGGGCTCCCTGGGAACCCAGAGAGGAAGTGGAATCTACCACCGGAGAAGAGAAATCGGAGTTGTTATCAACCTGGATTCGAAACCTAACCTGATCACCGGTGTCGGGATCGGAGAGGTTAAAGGTTAGAGTCGGGGTGTTGTCAGCAATGTAAAAGCCGGAAACATGTCCTCCCAGTGAAGACGGCACGTTCGGAGCACTGTTGGCAGGAGGCGGAGGGGCAGGAGACGGACCGTAAACGACCCAGACCGAACCCGAGAAGTCCCCGTTGTTAGCGGCATCGAATGTACCCATCAAAAGATCGTTCCCACCGTCAGCGTTAACATCTCCGATTGCCAAAGCCCCATCCGCAGTTAACTCGTCAAAATCGGCCGCTCCGTCATAACGGTCGGTGTAGTTCGCCGAAACTCCCAGCGATTTGTTGTTGCCGGTAGTGGCCCCGACGTCGTCGATCAGAGTAGAAAGGAACTTGTACACCGAACCGCGGGTGTCGCCACCCCCGCTGGCGCCCGACGCCCCGATTACCAAGTCGCCCAATCCATCGTTGTTGATGTCACCTATAGCTAATGATCCTCTGGTAGACAAAAAATCGCTCACGGCTCCGCCGTCGTAGCGGATGTTGTAATTGGTACCAACATCAAGAGGCTTGTCATTGCCGGTAGTGTCCCCAACGTCATCGATTAGGGTCGAGAACATTACCCAGACCGAACCGGAACTGGCTCCGTTGTAACTGGCACTATTCGTGGCGACCGCCAGATCTCCCTTTCCGTCCCCGTTCACATCTTCTCCGAGAATTTGTCTTCCAGTACCACCTTCGGTCAACTGATCATCGGCCGCTCCGCCGTCATAGCGGATGTTGTAATTGGTACCAACATCAAGAGGCTTGTCATTGCCGGTAGTGTCCCCAACGTCATCGATTAGGGTCGAGAACATTACCCAGACCGAACCGGAGAACAAATCATTATTGGAAGCAAGCCGAGTTCCTAGCATCAGATCGCTAAAATTGTCTCCATTCACATCGGCAATCGTGATAGCCCCGTCGATCGCGAGAAGATCACTGACGGCTCCGCCGTCGTAACGGATGTTGTAGTTACCGGCAACAGACAAATCCTTATCATTACCGGTGGTGGCACCGACGTTGTCGATCAAGGTTGAGAACATTACCCAAACCGAACCGGAATTGGCTCCGTTGTTGTCGGCATCCCGGTCGGTCAACACTAGGTCTCTCTTCCCGTCTCCATTCACATCTCCCACCGCAATCCCCGCTTCAAAAGTCAAACCGAATCCCGCCGAGTCAGGAGCATCGTAACGGATATTGTAGTTGCCGGCGGTGGGGAGGGATTTGTTGTTGCCGGTAGTGGTCCCGACATCGTCAATCAGAGTGGAGAAGATTACCCAAGCGGAACCGGAGTCGACCCCGTTGTTATTCGCCGGATGAGAACCGATAATCAGATCCCCCTTTCCGTCTCCGTTTACATCACCGATTGCCAACGCCGCCGAGGTCCCGATCTCCTCGTCCACCGCTCCTTCGTAACGGATGTTGTAGTTGCCGGCGGTGGAGAGGGACTTATTACCGGACTGGGGGCCGCCGAAAATAACGTAAACGGCTCCGAAGTAATCAACCCCGTCATAGGCACTCGCCCCCATAACCAAATCGTCCACTCCGTCTCCATTTACATCTCCAATCAGGGTATTTCCCCAATCTGAAAGACTTTCGTCAACAACCGATCCGTCGTAACGAACATCGTAATTCGCGGAGTTGCTCAGGGAGAGATCAGCGGCGTAAACCCAAGGAACTTGGGCAAAAAGAAGAATCGACAAGGTTAGAACCGAAAGAACTCTCTTCAGCCAGGCAGGCATTGTAGGACACCCTTATATTAACTAAAAGAAAGTTCGAATGTCGCGAACCGATAGGATTACGATCAGCGCAATCAGGATTATCAAACCCACGGAATTGATCGCGGCTTCGGTCCGCGGCGAAAGCTTCTTGCGCCGTAGGGCTTCGATCCCGATGAAGAGAATTCTCCCCCCATCCAGCGCCGGAATCGGGAGAAGGTTCACCACCACCAGGTTCAATGAGAGGAGCGCCATGAAATCAAGGAAAGGTTTAAAACCATCCGCATACACCTTGGAAAAGGCGTAGATCGCCACCGGACCCCCGACCATCACTTCCTCTCCTCGGAAAAGAGAGGTGACTGTTCCCCCAAAACTCTTGATCATCATGATAGTTGTTTCGAAAGTCTCCTTTAGACCAAACCAGGGTGTCTGCCAGAAAGGAACTTTCTCTTCTTTGATAGCGGTCGTGATTCCTACTCCCAGCGGCCCTTCCCCTTTCGGAGGATCAGCCCGCGGCACGATGCTCACCGAAACCGCCTCACTATCCCGCTCGAACCCCAAAGTAGCGGTTTTCTCCAAGCTATCTTTGGTTAGGGTGAGCAGTTCCTCGGCCGTTTCCACCCGCTCGCCGTTGAAGGAAAGGATGTAATCTCCCTCGGCAATTCCCGCGGCCGCCGCCGGTGAACCGAGCGAAACCTTGTTCACCAGCACCTTTTCGGCCGAAACGTTCTTCCCCAATCCCCACAGGAGAGAAAAGACCAACCAGGCCAGCACAAAATTACCTAAAGCGCCGGCCGCAACGATCCCGGCCCGTTTGAGTTTGCTCTGGATAGCAAAAGAGCCCGCCCCTCCAAAACCGAGAGTTTCCCCCTCCTCGCCCTTAAGGCGGACAAATCCCCCGATCGGGAGAAGATTGATCGAGTAGATCGTACCGCCAATCTTCTTTCCCCAAATGCGAGGCGGGATTCCGAATCCGAATTCCTCTACCGCTACTCCAAACAAACGGGCGATCAAAAAATGGCCCCCTTCGTGCACAAAAATAAGCACCGAAAGCAAAAACAAGAATCGAAGAATTGACAAAATTTCCATAATCTAGTTTATTTTATCTAAAGCTGAAGCTGGGCTACTTTCTCCTGTGAAATCTCGTCTATCCGCCGGCCATATTTTTCCAAAAGTTGGTCGACCGCTTTCTTTTGCGAGAACTCCTCGTCCTCGGAAATCTCTTTGTTTTTCTGGGCGGATTCGATCCTCTCAACCTCGCCCCGGCGGACAAATCGCAGGCCGACTTTGGCCTCCTCGATCTTCACCCCTACTTCCTTGACAATCTTCTCGCGTTCCTCGCCGGTGAGGGAAGGGAGAGCAACTCTGATCATCGTCTCATCGACCACGGGGCTAAAGTTCTGGACCCGAAGGGCCTTTTCGATATCGGTGATAATCGTCTTATCCCAGGGAGTAATCAGAATTTGGCGGGGTTCGGGAATCGCAATTGAGGCGAGCTCTTTGAGAGTCATCACCGAACCGTAAACGGTAACTTTTAGGCCTTCTACCAAAGTGGAGGAAGCCCGGCCGGTACGAATCAGGGCCAGATCTTCCTGAAGTTTGGCCAAAATCCTCTCAAAATTTTGCTCTAAATCAGATATCATAACGGACAAAACGCTCAATTTTGACGTGTTCTCCCAGCGTTCCGGATGCTTCGCCAACCAAGTCCGCCATCTTCTTCTCCGGCTCGCGGATGTACTCCTGTTCGAGAAGCTCGGCCACACTCTGGGGATCCATCGAAGCAACCTGGAGGCAGAGTTCCTTTCCCAGGTTCTTGAAAACTTCCGTCCGGGCGACAAAATCGGTTTCGCAGCGGAGGTCCACCAATACGCCAACTCTCCCTCCCGAATGCACGTAAGAAAACACCATCCCGTCCCCGGCCTCTCGGCCCTTTTTGCTCTCGGCGCGGACCAGGGCCTTCTCGGAGAGGAGCTTCTTCGCTTCGGCCGCATTTCCCCCGGCCTCTTCCAGGGCATGCTTGACCTCCATCACCGGAGCCTGGGTCTCCTCCCGCAGTTTTTTGATGTCTTCGGTCGTGACCGCCATTTTTACTTCTTCACGGCATTCGCCAACGTCTCAATAATAATTGAAATCGCAGCCGAGGCGTCGTCATTCCCTGGAATCGGATAGTTGACCTTGGAAGGATCAGCATTGGTGTCAACGATCCCCACAATCGGAATCCCCCGCTGGCGAGCCTCGGCGGCAGCGATCTCTTCCGATTTCGCCGAAGCCAGGACCAAGGCCTGGGGAAGCTCGCGCATCCCGTCGAGTCCCCCGATATCACTCTCCAACTTCGCCAAATCCCGCGCCGCCAAAAGCTGCTCCTTTTTGGTGTATTGAGAGAGTTCCTTCTCGCGAATCTTCTTGGAGAGATCCTCCATCTTTTCGATATTCTTCTTGACCGAGCCGAAATTGGTCAGCAGTCCCCCGACCCAGCGTTTGTTGAGGTAGAACGCGCCGGCCCGAGAGGCTTCCCGGGCGACGATCTCCTGAGCCTGCTTTTTGGTGCCGACGAAAAGAACTCTCCCGCCTTTGGAAACCACCTCCCGGAGGAATTTCGCCGCCGCCGAGAGCTGGTCCCGGGTCTTGTAGAGGTCGAAGACGTGTACGCCCTCTTTTTCGGTGTAGATGAAGGGCGCCATCTTTGGATACCAGCGCCGTTTGAGGTGCCCGAAGTGCACTCCCGCTTCCAGGAGCTGCTCGGGGGAGGGAATCGTTAATCTAACAATCGCACTTTTCGCTTCTTGCTTTTTTGTTTTCGGTTTTTTCTCTGCCATGCCAGGTTAAATATTACCATAGGGAAAAGGGAACAAAAAAAGCCCCGAAAGCGCAGATGCCTTCAGGGCTGAAACAAACACTAGATATCGTTGCGACCACCTTCTTCCGGTTTTCCGAACTTGAAGCCGGAGCGGCGTAGAGCGCGGATCGAATCGGATTTGCGGGACGAGGCCGATTTCTTCTTCGACTTGGACTTAGACTTCGGTTTGGTTCCCGCTTTCCGTTTGGCCTTGCCCTTCGGCTTGGGATAGATCGCCGTTTGGACCTTCGCAGCGGAAGACACCACCGCAGCCAGAGCCGACGGTTTGGCGGGCTCGGGCGCAAACTCAAACTCGATCACCCCATCCCTGAAAGTCACCCAGGGGCAGATCGTCCGGCGCTTGAGCGTCAAGAGCCAGTTCCAAGCCAGTGAGATCGCCCCGGCGGCGTTCTTGAAGGCGTTCGCCACCGGCGCCGGAAAAGAAATCTCAATCGACGGCAACGGGGGCAGAATCCGACCCAGAACGGCGAATAATCCCTTGAACGCAGCGACGACGAGGTATCCACCCAACACGATGATTCCGGCAGCTCCCCCGAGCACCGCTGCCAGACCCAAAGAAATCATCACAACCATAACGATGTGGTACGCGGCGAAGTAGGAGAGGATCGCGAAGGCACCAACCGCCAGGAACATCCAGACGTGCACCAGGCTGTGTTCCGGCCAGACGAGTAATTTGCCCAGCCGACCGTGGTCCAAAGACTGTAGTGTCGGCACGGCGACGGCGAAAATCGCGGCCGACCCAGCTACAATTGCCAGAAGGTAGATGGTGGTGATTCGCACCATCTGCGGTTGGGCGGCGAAGAGAACGACGTAGAAGGTGAGGAGCGCGGTCGAGAGAACGATCAGCCAAGGCCGAACCCATCCGAAAATCCGCCGTTCAAAGAACCAATAGAGCGGGGCCCAGAAGAAGACCACCCGCCCAAAGTGGCAGAGGTCTTCCTGGCGCCGCCTTCGCCGATCCTCGTGGTACCAGTGATAGAAACGAACCAGCCACGGAGCGTAGATCGACTTTTTCACTTTCTCCCTCCTCAAGAAGAGTTTTCGATTGTAGAATAACACGACCGGATTTCGAATCAACAAGAAAAGCCCCGAAAGCGCAAGTGCCTTCGGGGCTAGGAATGAGCCAAATCAATCCGTTCTAGAACGAGAAAGGTCAGATCGTAAGGAGTATAGTTTCCGCGGTGAACCTCTTTTCTCTCGACGGTCCGCCAATCGCGGGACCAATCCTCGGGGAGAGAGTAGAAGTCCTCCGCCGGATCGCGACCAACAACGATAAGGTAAACCTTGGAAGCATAGGGGAGAAACTGCCGAAATATCTCCATGCCTCCGATCACCATCACATCTTCGAATTCCGCCATAACCTCCAAAACATCCTTGACGGAGTGAAGCATCAGACAATCCTCGGCCTCGTATTTTCGGTTCCGCGTCAGTACCACATTGAACCGGCCGGGGAGGGATCCACCCAGACTTTCGTGGGTCTTACGACCCATTACCACCGGCTTATCGGCGATGGTTTCTTGGAACCAATTCTGAGCAGCAGGGGGCCTAATCCGCGGTCGCTTTCTGGCCCGGCCCCTCACCGGGTTACGGTCCATCGCAATCACGATTGAAATCCGCATTCTAAACCTTGCGGTGAGCCGGACGGTAGCAGGGCAAACCCTCTACCATCTCAACCGTGAAATCGCCGAAGAGGTTGGGATAACGCCCCACTAGGATCTCGCCGACCTTGCCGAAGACCAGCCGGATCTCTTCCTCGGCGGAAGGATCGGTCCGCATCTCCAGCACCCAACGAATGGTACGGGGATTGGCGGACCAGCCGATGGTCGTGGCCAAACCATCCGGGGCGATTCGGCGCATCGCGGAGGTGACGATCTTCTTGCGGTGGAAAGGTGTTCCGGGATCGTCGAGGTGGAAGTGCTCCGCGAGTACATGCTGGAGGTGTTCCAAATGCTCAAATGTCTGGGCGAAAATCTCCATCGCCTTTTCATCTTCGCGAATCACCGTCGGCAGCCACTGGCCAAGGCTGTCCAAGCGAACGAACCGCAGGCTCTCTTGGGAGATCGCCACTCCGGCCCGGTGCCGCACCAGTTCGTGGGTGAAAACCCGCGAAACATCGGCGAAGATGAAATTCATCACCGGGTGCTCGATCACGGATCCGTGGGCGACTTTGAGAATGTTCCCGAGGTAGGCCGCGCTCCCCTCCCGGACCTTGGTGACGTTGAGATTCAAACCCGGCTCGAAGCTCCGATAGCAGAGCCGGCCCATCACCTCGACCACCTTTTCCGCATCGGAGGGTGCATCCGTTTCCCAATCCGGAACACCGATGTGCTCGAGATAAGCCTGCAGACCTTCTTCCACAACGCGGGTCTCTCCGACCAGGAACACTTTCGGTTCGACTCTGCGCATCTCCCTCTCCTCCTCTTTCTTTCGGTTTTCTAAACTATATCAGACAAAAGGGGCGGCCGCTTAAAAAGAAAAACCCCCAAACTTTCGTCTGGGGGTGTGGAGTCAGTCTCTCTCAACCCGATGGTGCAGCAGGCAACGGGCCTCGTATCCTTCCGCGGTGCCGCCGGGCAAAACGATCGGGTCGTTGTAGTGCGCCGGCAGACCGTTCACCAGTCGCTGGGTGCAGTGGGCGTCCTCGCCGCAGACGACACAGATCGCCGCCAGTTTCTCCACCCGCAGAGCGATCGCGAGAATTTCCGGCATCGGCCCGAACGGTTCGCCCCGAAAATCGGTGTCTAATCCCGCCACGAAGACCTCGTGATGGCGCATCAGCCTTCGGCAAACGCCAACCAAACCGGCGTCTAAGAACTGGGCCTCGTCGACCGCCACTAAGTCGGTATCTTCCGCGACGAGATCCAGAATATCGGCAGCTTTGGCAATCGTTTGGGCCGGGAAGGAATGGCGGTAGCCGTCCTTGGCAATGATGTTTCCCAATCCGGTCCTGGTATCAATCGCCGGCGAAAAAACCTGCACCTTCTGGTGGGCGTGGTTGACCCGCACCTCCAGCTCGTGGATCAGCCGGTCGGTTTTGCCGGCAAACATACAGCCCGTAAAGACAAAAAGCCCGGTGCGGCGACGGCGTCCCATCTCCTCCCTCCTTGGGAATTAGGAAGAATTATAAAGCCGAGCAATTATACGATACCGTCAATCTAAAAATCTCGAATAGTATACTAATGTAGTAAAAAAGCGATCTCAAAATATAGACTAGCGTGTGCTTTGGAGTTGGGAAGCGCGGATGACGTTTTCCAAAAGTTTCACGACCGTGAGTGGACCAATTCCGCCGGGAACCGGAGTAAGGAAACGCGCTCTCCTCTCAACCGCCGGATCAACGTCACCTCGAAGCTTACCGCCCATCCGTGAAATCCCGACATCAATCACCGCAGCGCCTTTTTTGACCATCGCCGGTTTGATCATCATTGGTCGACCAACCGAACTCACTAAGATATCCGCCTGTTTTGTTAGCTCCGCCAGATTTTTGGTTTTGGAATGAGCGATCGTAACGGTCGCATCGTTCGCCAAAAGCGCCAGGGCAACCGGCATTCCAGCTACCTTTCCCCGGCCCACCACCACCGACCGCGCACCGGCGATTTTTATTTTCTGACGTTGCAGGACTTCCAAAACCGCCCCGGCGGTCGCTGGTGTAAAATCGCTAAAGGGGTTCAACCCATCCACGTCCTTATCTGGAGAAATGTGACTAATAATCAACTCCTCATCGAGTTTTTTGGAAAGAGGAAGCTGAACGATGATCCCGTTTACCTCTCGGTCCGCATTCAGCCGCCCAATCAAGATCAGAACCTCTTTTTGGGAAGGGTTCAGGAGTTCGTAAAGTGTAAATCCGATTCCCACCCGTGAGGCCGCTTCTCCCTTTTTCCGGACATAAATTCGGGAAGCGGGATTGTTCCCGACCAGAACCACCGCCAAGCGTGGTTTGGCCTTGCGCCGGCGAATTTCTTTCGCTAAGCGAGATCCGATTTCGGCGGAAATTTTCTTCCCATCGATTAACATCAGAAAAAGTGTAGCAAACAAGAAAAACCCCGGTATTCCTAAGAATCCGGGGTTAAAAGTCTTACAATGCCAAGGGCAGAAGCCGTTCTTCTACGAGATTCCAAACGCGGGCGGAGACTTCCTCTTCCGTTCCCATCCCGTCCACCAGCACCACGTTGGGAAGTTTCTTCGCCATCTGCTTGAGAGAAGCTTCGTTCGCCTCCATGTAAGCACGTGTTTCAAAAAGCTCAAGCTTGTCGGTTGCCCGCTTAGCACGTGCAAAGATCCGCCGTAGACACTCCTCAATTGAAAGCATCAGTACAATGTTGAGGTTTGGCCAAGGATAATAGGCATTAGCCGCCAGGAGAACCCAAGAAGGAACCTTCTGCCCCGACCCCCAAGCCACGGTGGTTAACGCATAGCGGGCTGAAACCACCCACTTGCCATTCTTCAAGGCGGGAAGGATTAACTTTCCCAGATGATCGCCCCGATCCGCCGAGAAGAGAAGTTGGAGAGGAAGATCGCTCAGACGCTCCTCACGGCGCAGGATTGCCCGGATCCTCCGGCCGATGTGTTCCTCGGTCGGTTCCTTTGTTTCCAAAACATCTACTCCGCGGCTTCGTAGATGCTCCGTCAAAAGAGAAACTTGGGTTGAGTTCCCCCCTCCATCCAACGTGTCGAAGCTGATCAGCTTCCCCGGAAGAGAATTAACCTTAAGAAGCGTTCGGACCAAATCAAAGAGATAATCTTCAAGCTGGTAAGTCATCGCTCCTCCTCATTTTAGAAGAAATTCCATCAGCGCTCGAGCGGTAGGGGTGAGCTCCAGATCGAGCGTTTCCTCCACTGTCGCCCAACGGAAAGCTTGATGTTCATCGGAGAGAATCACTTTCTCCCCCCGTACCCGCTTGCAGCGATAGATCAGTTCCAGATAGCGCGGTTTTGCTTTTGGACTAATAAAGGTCAGTGATTCGGCCGATTGCGGTGAGATCACCAGACCGGCCTCCTCTTTGACCTCTCGCTTTAGGGCCAGATTGAGAGGCTCACCGATCTCGATCAATCCGCCAGGAACTTCCCAGTGGTCAGGATTGCGGTTGTGGGAGCTGTTCCGCTGCAGGATCAGTAGCTTCCCACCGCGGTTTATCACCGCCCGAACAGCTAGAAAAACTCCCTCGAGATTCGAGGCGTTCGCAGGCATCTCAATCTCCTTTCTTATTTTTCGGTTAAATTTAATCTACACCCAAGTCGAGGTCAAGACAAGAAAAAACCCGAGAAGTTGGATCTCGGGTTTAGAGCAGATTGACGATATCCTTGACGGTGATCAAAATCATCCCCACGATCAGCAGCGTTAGAGAACCGTAGGTGGACCACTGCTCCCATTTCTTCGGCATCCCCAGCCGGACCAGGCTGTGCATCATTATCTGACCGCCATCCAAACCGGGAATTGGTAGAAGATTGATCGCCCCCAGGGCCGCCGAAACGATCGTGAACATCATCACGGTCCCAATGATCGGGGCGATCGAAACTACTCTCGCGGAGATCGAGACGATCCCCACCGGTCCGGAAATGTCGCTAACCGGAACTTGTCCGGTAGCGATCATCAGAGGACCAAGTAGCGACAAGACGACCGTTGCCAGACCTCGCCTGATCCCCTCTTCGGGACCAAAAACGACCAGAGACACGATTATCGCCGCGGCGAGATTGGCAAACGGACCGCTGAGAAAAACCAACACCCGCCTGGGCAGTGGTATTCTCCACATCATTTCCTCGTCGATCATCACCGCCATTCCAAAAGGGAGGAGTGAGATCGTGAACGGATACTTTCCCAACTTCGTCCTGATCTGCGGCCCCAAGGGGATACCGAGATGGAGAGACCTCACCGGCAGTCTAACCAGAAGGGCCATCACGAAATGCCCGGCCTCGTGGATCACAAGAATGGACATAACCATCAGGACCGTCCAAAGGACGACCAACATTTCTCCCTCCTCTTATAAGATTTTGTCTATGATAGCACGACGAAAAAGATCCAGAGAGAAAGGGTGGCTACTGTATTAATTATAGTATACTATGTTAGGTGATTGCTGGTTTATCCTGAGAATTAACCTAGGGAGAAGGGGTTTCGGATGGGGTTTCTGGTTTGGATGGGCGGGGGTCTTTCCAACTTGCGAATTTACAATCCGGATACCGACTGCAACCGTAGAAATTCTTTCCCCGACGGGTCTTCTTAATAATCACTTCCCCCTCTTTGCAATCCGGGCAGCTCATCCCGATCTTTTCAATATAGGGACGGGCGTATTTGCATTCGGGGAACCCGGTACACGAATAGAACCGGCCGTAACGGCCAAGTTTAATCACCAGCGGGTGGCCGGAATCGGGGCACTTCTCATCGGTTTCGGCGATCGTGGTCATCGAAGATTTATCAATACTTTCTTCGGCTTTCTCCAACTCTTGGGAAAACGGCCCGTAGAATCCCCGAATCAGCTCCACCCAATTCTTTTCACCGCGGGCGATCTCGTCAAAACCCTCTTCCATTTTGGCGGTGAAAGAAAGATCCACCACGTCGGTGAAGTAGGGAACCAAGATTTTGTCATTGACGATCCCCCCCGCATCCTCCGGCTTGAGCGCCCGCCCCTCTTTAGAAACATAACCGCGGTCCTGAATCGTCGAAATAATCGGCGCATAAGTAGAAGGCCGGCCGATTCCTTCCTCCTCCAGCTTTTTGATGAGAGTGGCCTCGGTATAGCGCGCTAGTGGTTCGGTGAAGTGCTGAGATGGAACTAGTTCCAGCAGTTTCAGCTTCTCCCCCTCCTTCAACTCCGGCAGGGAACGCGCTTCTTCACCCCTGTTCAGTCTCTCCCAACCGTCAAAAATCAACTTCGATCCGGTCGCTCGGAAAAGATAGGAACCGGCCTGGATATCGGCCGATACCTGTTCATAGACCGCCGGCAGCATCTGGGAAGCGACCGTCTGCCGCCAGACCAGTTCGTAGACCTTCTTTTCGTCCCCGGAGACATCCAACTTTTCTCCGGTTAATTCAACCTTGGTAGGCCGAATCGCCTCGTGGGCCTCCTGAGCCAACCGCACTTTGGTCTTGTATCTGATAGCATCCGCCGGCAAGTAATTGCTACCGTAATTCTTCCCGATAAAGTTGCGGATCTGCTCGAGAGCTTTCTCTCCGATCACCGTGGAATCGGTTCGGTGGTAGGTGATCAAACCGGCTTCGTAGAGCGCTTGAGCGGCGCGCATCGTTCTCTTTCCCGAAAATCCCAGCACATTCACCCCGGCCTGCTGGAGAGTGGAGGTAGTGTAGGGCGGATAGGGATGGCGTCTTCGTTCCGACTTTTCAGCTCGAGAGACCAGATATTCCTCTTTTTTGAGTTCCGCGGCGATCCGGTCGGAATCTTCCTGGCTGCCAATCGCAATCTTTACCCCGTCCTTTTCGAGAAGTTTCGCTTCGAAATCTCCGCTGTCGCTCAATTTAGCAAGGATTTCCCAGTATTCTTCGGGGTGAAAGGCTTGGCGCTCCTTCTCTCGATCAACCACCAACCGCACCGCTACCGATTGCACTCGCCCCGCCGAAAGACCGTACCGGACCTTCTTCCAAAGGAGAGGGGAAAGTTTGTAGCCCACCAACCGATCCAAAACCCGCCGGGCCTGCTGGGAATCCACGAGCTGCTGGTTAATTTCCCGCGGCGCAAGGAACGACTCCTTCACCGCTTCTTCCGTAATCTCATGAAAGGCGACTCGTTTGGTTTTGTGGTCCCCGATCAACTGTTTGATGTGCCAGGCGATCGCCTCCCCCTCCCGATCAGGGTCAGTGGCGAGAAAAATCTCCTCGGCTTTGGCCGCCGCTTTTTTCAGCTCCGTGATGACCTCTTTTTTCCCAGGAACCTGGTCGTACTCGGGGGTAAAATCGTGCTCCACATCCACTCCCAAATTCTTTTTGGGAAGGTCCACCAGATGTCCCTTGGAGGAGAGCACTTCATACCCCTCCCCCAAGAACTTCTGGAGAGTTTTTGCTTTTGTCGGGGATTCAACGATTACCAGCTTCATCTTCGGCGATAATAGCACACAGGTGTCAAGCCCCAATCATTCCATCCTTGACACACTGATGCTAAATTTGCTAACTTTCAAGTAGCTATCCAAACTTGCCAAATCCCTTATCTATGGGAAATACAGCAAGATTGGTTTCGACCTGCCTAAATGGACGCGATCTTTTGATCGCTAGCATTTAGGGAAACCTAAATGAATAACGCTCTGCCCGAATCCAGTCTCTATTCGATTACTGAAGCCTCTCGAATTTTAGGGGTATCCCCCACTACTCTCCGCCGTTGGGAAGACGAGGGCCGGCTTACCCCCGCCCGCACTCCCGGCGGCGACCGCCGCTTCTCTCCTGAAGACATCCAAAATATCCTTCAATCCTTCCGTAAAGAAACAGACCAGCGCTTAAATACCGAAGTTGAAACGCTTCCCCCGCTTCCTCTTAATCCCGATCCGGTAACCCCGCCCCCACCGCCGTTAATTCCCATTCGCCAAATTGAAAACTACCGTCCTCGCCGTCCTCGTCCTTACTTTCATTTCGCCCTTGCGCTAACCTTCCTTCTCACCGGATATATCTTCTTTTCCTCCATCCCACTTCTGACCAAAATGCGATTAGAGAGGGCTTTTTCTCCTGGACCAGCCAACCCGATCGTGGATGTCAATGATGCACTAGAGTACAAGATAACAGAGACCGGAGAGCTTCGACTGGGTTTAAAATTTCCGGTCGATATCGGGGTTCTCTTCGCAAAATCTCTGAACGTTGCCGAAGATGCGATTCTCAACACCGCCCGCTTCTTAGGGACGGTTTTCTTTGGAAATGGCGATGATTATTTCATCTCCCCCACCGGCGATGCCTCCTTTAATAGCGTCAATTCTGGCGCTATCAGTGTCACCTCCTTGAACGTTGAAAACCTGACCGTCACCGGCACCACCACCGGGGTGACAGGAACGGGAGGGGGCGGGGGGCTCGCCACCGGCGGGGATGCCGATACCCTGGAAGGGCAGCCGGGAAGCTACTACCTTGATCTCGGCAATGAGATCGGCACCTGCGCCAACTGCCTCACCACCGCTGAGATCGACGAATCGACCCTGTCGATCAGCGCCGCCAACGCCGACACCATCGATTTCCTGGATTCTCTCCA
>LDXK01000005.1:0-35968 GCA_001443395.1 candidate division WWE3 bacterium CSP1-7 | reverse complement strand
GACGCGATAGAATACAACGTATGGCTCAATTTTCTAGTCTTCGGGCTCCTGGCTCATGGCTCCTGGCTTTGCTGGTCTTTTCGACAATCTTCGAGCGCCTGAACATCTTTGTTCCCTCTCTGGATTTTTCTTTGAAAATCTCTCTGATCCTTCTCCCGATCGTCGGTCTGGCGCTTCTTCTCAAGACACGCTTAACCCCCACCCCGACTTTTCTTTTTCCGGCCCTGGCGGCGGTGGTTTCCACGGAGATTCTCTCAATTATCTTCTCTTTCGACCGGTTCCAGAGCTTTCAGGTCGTGGTTTTCCATCTGCTGATGATCGGCCTCTTTTACTTGATCATCTGGAGCGTGCGAAGCGAGCGAGGATTGGCGCGGCTGGTTTGGGGGTGGGGAATCGGCTCCGCCACCGTGGCCCTGCTTGGTATCTGGCAGTTTTTCCACTATGCTCTGGGGGGAGATCCGACCCTATTTTTTGAACGGTGGTTTTCGGCGAAGACTCTCCCGGCCGATACCTTTCTCCAGTCCCTCTACGGCCTGATAAGTTGGCGGGCCCGTTGGGATATCGGGATGCTCGACCACTTCCTGCGGCCGCCTTCCACCTTTATTGACGTCACTACCGGAGCATCCTTCGTCGGGATTTTCCTAATTCTGGGGTTTGGTTGGTTCCTGAGCTGGAAGAGAGAGGACCTGCGGCGGGTGTTGATTGGGATGCTGCTGGCTGTTTCCTCTCTCTACTTTCTGATGGCGGTCTCTCGGAGCGCTGCCCTGGGACTACTCGCCGGAGTGGGGCTTTTTGCCTATCTCTATCTGAAGGATCGATTCAATCCGCGGGTTATTAGGGTCGCGATTATCACCGTCGCGGTCGCGGTCTTGGGGTTAGGAATTTTCTTTACCGTCACCAATCGCTTGGGATCGACCCTGAACCGCTTGACCTACGTCCAGGACTCCGGGCAGATGTTTATCAAGAATCCGTTGTTTGGAGTGGGGGTCGGAAACTTTGAGCCCTACTGCCGCAGTGTTCTAAATCCGGGAAGCCCGGCCTGCTATTCCCATTCGATCCTCCTTACTTGGTTGGGGGAGATGGGGATACTGGGTTTGGCGGCAAACCTTTTTCTGGCGACGGTCGTAATTTACTTTCTTTATCGTCTTTTCGATAGACTGAAGCGCGAAAACGTTTGGAAATGGCGCATTGCGGGTTTGCTCGCGGCCTATGTCGCCCTGCTCTTTTCCAATATCTTCCACGCCCACTACGGCTTGGAGTTTACGTGGGTTTTGATGGGCTTGGCGGTGGCTTGTTGGTATCAAGCCAAGTTGGAAGTAATAACCAATACGTCGAAGTTGGATGTTTTGGGGATCAAGGTTGACAATGTGACGATGAATGAGGCGGTGGAGCGGGTAAGGGATTTCTTTAAAGCCGATCGAAGGGCTTACTTTGCGACAGCAAATTACAACCGAGTGCAGCGAGGACGGTATGTGGTTACCCCAAACTCCGAGATGATCATCGCTGCCCATCAGGATAAAGAATTTACTCGGATATTGAACCAGGCTGACCTTGCGGTTCCCGATACGGTTGGTCTGGTTTGGGCGTCCCGCATTTGGGGAACTCCACTTAAGGAGCGGGTCGCTGGTACGGACCTCTTTTTACGCCTCTGCGAGGAGGCGGCACGGCGCGGCGGTCAGATTTTTCTGTTGGAAGGATCAGCCGGTTTACACTCCGCGGAAAGAGCGGCCAGGGAACTCAAGCGCCGCTATCCCAAGCTCAAAGTCGCCGGTACTCTAATTGCTGATGATTCGCCGGAAAACGATGCCAAAACCGTTCAACTAATTAACCGGTCGGCCAAGCAGTCGATCGATCTGCTTTTTGTGGCCTACGGTCACGGGAAGCAGGAGAAATGGATCAAACGGAATTTGCCGAAGCTCAACGTGAAGGTGGCAATGGGGGTGGGAGGAGCGCTTGACTTCGCCGCCGGGGTGCAAAAACGGGCTCCGGAAAAGATTCGGGAATTAGGTTTTGAATGGCTCTATCGGTTGGTCAAAAAACAACCGAAACAGTCATGGAGAATTAGGCGCCAGCTGGCGCTCCTACCGTTTATCTTTTTAACCTTCAAAGAATCTTTCAAGAGGTAGAGGTCTGTTTTACTATATATAGTATACTATGATAAACAAATTTTGGAGGTTAAAGAAATTAAGCTCTATATTTTGTAGAGTTTGCGGTAGTCCTCGAGCATGCGGGGGGTGTTGAACCGCGGGCCGCAGGACCGGAGGGATTCCTTGACCATCGCCGCCCACTTCTCTTTCTGGTCGTAGAAAATAGGGACAATCTCTTTCTCCAGGAGGCCGTAGACGTTCTCGGCATCGGGAGGATCGATCTCCCAGCCGTTTTTTCCATTAAATCCCTCCGCCCACCAGCCGTCGGGGCTGGAGGCGTTCAGAGCACCGTTAAAGACGGCCTTCATCCCGCTGGTGCCGCTGGCTTCCCATCCCACTTTTGGCGTGTTCAGCCAGACATCAGCGGCGGCAAAAAGTTCTTTCGCCAACGACAGGCTGTAGTTGGGGAAATAGATCAGGTGTCCCTCCAACCGCGGGTCGCGGCTGGCGTCGATCACCTGCTTGACGAAGCTCCGTCCCTGCGGATCTTCGGGGTGGGCCTTTCCGCTCATAAGTAGATACACTGGCTTATCGTTGCTGATGAGAACCTTAACGAGCCGGTCCAAATCAGAGACCAAAAGGGCGGGCTGTTTGTACTCGGTGAAGCGCCTTGCCCAGACCAAAACCAGCGCTTTCGGATCAAAGCGGCGCTTGTCGTAGGCGAGATGTCCGAGCGTCTCAGCAGCGCTTTTCTTGGCTTGTAATTTGGCCTCCCGGATTTCTTTGTCGGTCGATTCAGCTGAAACTTTCCCAAGCTCCTTCGCGGTCCAGCGGGGGGCGTAAACGGCGTTGGTGACGTAGGCGGTGGGGATCTCCCCGTTGACGAATTTCCATAGTTCTCTGGAGATATCGAAGTGCTTTCGGCTAACGGCGTTGATGGCCCGGGCGTGGCGCATTGCAAAAACGGTCAGCGAGAAAACTTCTTCTCCTTCCCATTCTCTTTTGCCGAGGTTCCAGATCTCTTCCGGGTCCACATCCAGACCGTTGAAGAGGGCGTTCATGGTAAAGGAGATCTCTTCCCGGCTGAACTTGCTCTCCGCGCCGGCGACGGGAGTGTGAGTGGTGAAAATGGTTTCCGCTTTTACTCTTTCTCTTGCCTCCGGAAATGAAAGACCTTTCTCCAGATATTCGCGGAGCCGTTCCATGATGTTGAAGGTGCCGTGGTCGTCGTTGATGTGCCAGACCTTGATCGGTAGCCCCAGCTTGCGGGCGGCGCGGACGCTGCCGACTCCCAGCACCAGGTCGTCGATCAGGTGGGGGGCCCAGACCCGTTCGTAGAGCCGGTCGGTGAACTTGCGGTCTTCGGGAGTGTTTTCGGGAATATCGGCATCGAGAAGGTACAGTGGGCTGGTTGACTGGTTGTTTGGTTTATTGGTGGGGGAAACATCTTTTCTCCATATTTTGAGGGTGATTTCGTGGTCGGTGAGGGGGATTCTGACCGACTGGCCGGTGTCCACCAGCCCGGCCTTCAGCGGATCGATCCGGTCATAGAAGTGTTCCTGCTTCCCTTCCGGACCAACCTTTTGCTGGAAGAATCCTTCGTGGAAGAAAACGCTGATGCCGCAGAGAGGAAATTGGCTTTCGGCGGCTTGGTAGAGCAGATCGGCGGCGAGAATTCCCAACCCGCCGGCGTAGGTCGGCAGTTCGTCGGAGAGGGCGAATTCGGAGCTGATATAGGCAACCTTTGGACTCACGGAAGTATTATGGCAAAATCAGAACCCGGCCGGTACCTCTCGGTAGAAGAACTTCGGCCGGCCGAGGACCGATTTCAGGAGAACGTAGTATTTGCCGGTGAGATCGATCTTTTCGGCGGGGGTGGTGGTGTTGTCGGCCAGAGAGAGGTTCCGGTCGAGAGAGATGGTGTCTTTCAGTGAGATCAGTGCTCCTTCCACAACCAACTGACGAGTAACTTCGTCAGGAGCGGACTTGTCATAGGCGGTGTTGATCCGACCCTCGGCAATGTATACCCCTCCCGCGAAGTCATCGGCCGGCCCGCCTCCCGCAAAGTCCTTCGAGAAGTTGATGTTTCCGGAAACGATGAAAGCCAGCGTGCCGTTCACCGCTGTCCGAATCTCGGCGTCGATCGTCAGATTTCCATCGACGAAGACCAGGGTGCTCGCTCCGGCCGCCTGGTTGAAGACTCCGTTGACGGTTTTATTGCCGGAAATGAGATAAACCCCGTCGGCGTTGGGGAGAGTCGGGCCGGAGTAAGTGGCGGCCCCGCCCCCAAACCGTTTAAAGAGCGTATCGTAATCCGGAGCTTTGACCGGCGTGTTTTGAGTCAGATCAAAATTTCTTTCGGGATAGTATTGGGCGCGCCAGTTCTCCTGGGAAGAACCGGTGACCGAACCCCGCCCAAAGATTCCCCAGCGGGCGTTGAACAAACCGGTGGGAGCAGTCCGTAATCCCACCAAGTGGTTGGCGAAGATGTTTCCTCCCAGCGCCTGGACCCAAGAGTTTATCAGGGTGTAGTGCCAATTGAGATCGGCGTATCCTTCCGAAGGAACGTTGACTGACCGAGAGTTGCCGTTGGAGACGGCACCCGCGACCGGACAACTCGCGTCGCCGTTCACGCAAGCGGTGGTGTGGCAATCGGTTCGGTTGTAGCAGAGAGTGGATTGAACGAAGTATCCGCCCGGAGCGGTCACGGAGACCGTGTGGCTGCCGGCGGTGCTGGTTAGGGAGTAAGGATTGCTGGTGGTTTCCGAGCCGCCGTCCAGAAAAACGCTCTGTCCGGAGGCGGGGGCGGCCGGCGTGTTGCCGGGCATCAGGACCTTCGATCCCTGCACCGTACTGGTCGGGACCGTGCAGGTCCGCATATTCGCCGAAGGAATGATCGTTTTGGCTAAACCCGGACCGGAGTAGGAGAGTTTGGCTTCGGCGTTGCCGTTGTTATCGTAGTACCAAACGCGGATGCCATACCAGCCGGAGTTAAGAGCCACGGTACCGGAGCGCTCGCGGGCGCTGTGATCGGACCAATCGGTAACAATGGTGTTCCAGTTGCCGGGAGTGGTTTCAACGTCTACCATCATTCCATCATTGCTCCGGATGTAAAAGGTCCAAGTCCCGCTGGCAGGAATGCTGACATAGCCGGTCCAGTTAACCGAAAAGTTGTCGTTGTCAACTGGAGTGCACTGGGGAGAACCGGAGCCCCAGTCGAAGTCGACGGTGGAATCGTTGCGCTGCATCTTTAGTCCGCCGTCGAAGCGCGGTTCCCCGACGGGGTTGTCACGATAGTAGTTTCCTTCCAACCCATTGGCTTGAGTGCAGCTGCCGGAAGCGACGTTGGCTCCCCAACTGCAGCCGCCGCCGGGACCCCCGCCATCATCGGGGGGATTGCCGGTGCACCAGCCGCAGGTTCCTCCGGTGTTGTAAACATCGCCGCAACGGTCGCGGGTCTTATCTATACAATCTCGTTTCCAACAACCGTTCCATTTATAACAGCCGGTCCAATACCCGGCATGATAGTGGACGTTACAAGTAGGACAGTGTCGATGGTAATATCCGTTGTGCCATGTACAGGTTGAGTCCCAATATTGAGTGCATGTTGAGTCCCAATAAACGTTGCCCCATGCCACACAATACTCCGGTCCGTAGCACCCGTTTCCGATCTTGAACTTGCAGTTGTTTTGTACGCAAACCCAGCTTGGACACCCCCCGCCGGTGCAACACATTGTGTTGTTCTGACAAGCGTACTTGGGAGATTTGCATTCCCCCGAATAACATGTGGCAGCGTAAGTAGTGGATGGTTTGCTTTGCGAAAGAAATGTGATGAAAAGAGTAATTGCAAAGAGAGACAAAATCCGGATGATTTTCGGCAAGGATAATCGGGACATTTATTCAGTATCAATATAGCTGAAGTAAGTGAGAGCAAGCAAAAGACGGATCGCTCCGCGAACCTAGTTTTGCTGGTGCAAAAAAAAGCCGCTCGGCTTGGTAGCTGAGCGGCTCACTAACACACTACGGAACGGGCGGGAAGGTAAAGATGACTTCCTTCAGCTCCCCATCCAGCACGTACGGTTGGGTTCCACCGACCTCATAGAAGAGGTAGGCTTCTCCGACCAAGATGCCGTCCCCGTCCTTGTTTTCTGCGATTGTTCCGTCGTAGGTCAGAACATACCCTTCGCAGAACATCATCTCGGAATCAGACGGTGATTCGCTTCGGTCCTCTGCCAGAGCGAACGGGTTGGGATTCACGCCATCGTTGGCAAGCACCCATGTTTCGGAGAGTAAAGACACTACCTGGGAAGAACCCCCACCCACCTCTCTCCAGATCTCAGGGTGCTCCGAGACGCGTGTCCACAGTTGATCCATGTAAGCCTGCTGAGCTTCTATCGAGTACTCAGGCTTAAAATCATAGATGGTGTACGCCCCGGTGCACTCCGCCAGCATCTGCTGGGCAATATCCCAAACGATCGCCATCACCGGATCTGGCGTGGCTGTAGGAGTAGGAACCTCCGTCGGGATCGTCGTCGGCTCAAGAGTGGGAGTCGGGAAGGGAACTGCGGTCGGGAGAACCTCCGTCGGGATCACCGCGGTGGATTCGACCGTCACCGGAACCGTCCCATTGCAGGCCGTCAGTAGCCCGGTCAAAACAAGCGCGAACAGGGTGAAGATCAGCTTGCGGTTCATCTCGATCTCTCCTCTCCCCCTTGGGGGATATAGTTTAGGTTATAGCTATAGGATAACAGAAAAAACGGGAAAAATCAAGTTTAAATTTAGAAAAATCTATTCTTCCACAAGGATTGTTTGCCGCAACTCACATCCGCGGCTGATTTCCGCACAGTCTTGATTGTTGCAGAATCCAATGAGTGAGTCACCGGATTGAGCGGTGCTAACAATATTAATGCCGCTTTCAAGAAGTTCTGTTTCCATTGGGCTGGGGTCTTGTTGGTCCTTAGGTACGCGGGTGGCATACAGGTCACTTTCCTCTTTAGGACAGGTGATTTTAACGGTTTTTTCTGGTACCGGTCTCTCCGATCCAAAAACCAAATTGAGAAATCCAGGTGGCCAGACGAAAGAAAGTGTTAGGGTTTCTTTTTCAGGATCGGTGCCGATCACGTTGGCGGTAACTTGATCAGTTTCAAAATCCCAATCCTTGGTGGCTTGGTTTTGCAGGGCTTCGTCGAAAGTGAGTTCTTTTCCTAAGCGAATCTGTATTTGAGAAATCCATCTGTCGATTGTTCCGTTGAAATAAAAATAAGCGGCGGCGGTCAAGATAAGAACGACTAGCCAAAATTTCCAGCTTTTGAGAATTCTTTTCAGCATTCAATTTGATGGTAACAAAAAAAGCCGCTCGGCTTGAGAAAGCTGAGCGGCTCACGAACTTACGGAACGGGCGGGAAGGTAAAGATGACTTCACGCAACTCGCCATCGAGCTTGAAAGGATCGGTCCCACCTACCTCGTAGAAGAGATAGGCCCTCCCAACAAGAATTCCATCCCCATCTCCGTTCTCCTCCGGCGGAAACTCGGTGAAGAGAAAGGAGAACGGGCAAAAGCTGTTCTCGTATTCGTCCGGCAAGAAATCTCCGGAAGGTGCTGTAACAAAGAGCTGGTCGACCTCGCCGAAGGGATTGTGGTACTTGCCGTTGTTGCGCAACATCTGGGTACCGATTGCGAAACTCCAAAGTCGCAATCCCCTTGGGCCTACCTGGACGAATTCCGGATGGACGGCGATAATCTGAACCGCGATCTCCAGCTCGTACTCTCCCAAAGGAGCCAAGGTTGGCGAGAACGTGTTCGGGCCAGCGGTCGTTGGATATTCGTCTGGGCTGGGGGTAGGATTTCCCCGCCACCATTGGCGCCAGAAAAACTCCTCGATATACCACCGGGACGCTTCGCCGTAGGAGAAGTCCGCTCTCATCCAAGATGGGGGCGTCTGTGTCATGTCAAAAACTAGAGAGCACTCCGCTAACATCTTCTCAGCAATCTCCCAGACCGACGGAATCGGTGTCACCGTGGGAGTGGGGGACGGTTCCAAGGTCGGGGTAGGCGGGACCTCGGTCGGGATCGTCGTCGGCTCAAGAGTGGGAGTCGGGGAGGGAACTGCGGTCGGGGGAACCTCCGTCGGGATTACCGCGGTGGGTTCGGCCGTGACCGGCGGAACCGTCCCGTTGCACCCGGCCAGCGCAAACGCAAGAACCAGGGCAAACATCAGCTTGGCATTCATCGAAATCTCTCCTTGTCGCCTCAGGCGACTGTAATTTTAGGTTATACCTATAGTGTATCAGACTGGAAGAGAAACCGCAAAAGTGTGAAAATGTTTTGTTATACTATATATAGTATACTATAAGAGATAATTTTGTTACTTTGATCTCTGGTTTGCAGAAACTATCCCTTAGCATCCAAATTTATGGCAACAAAGAGGGGGAGGCGCAAAAAAAAGCCGATCGGCGTTTGACGCGCGATCGGCTTATCTACATCCCTTCCTCCAACCAATCCCAGGGGACGATCACTACCAGCACCGCGATCATCAGTACCGCTACAAACATCACCCACGGGGTCACTCCCAGGATTGTCAGATACAGATTCTGGTTGGCCGTTTCCAAGACGAAGAGGAATTCTACCCAGGCTTCAAAGGCGAGGTAGAGCAGAACACCATAGAAGAGCGCTCTTACCGATATCCTCATCAGCATTTCTCCTTCCCCGCCCCAGGCGGATAGTTTGTTTTCTAACCCTATAGTATAGCAGGTAATTACTAATAAAAAAGCCCCGTTGCTTGTTAGCATCGGGGCTGCCTTCAGCTAATTGAAGCTGTTGGCGATGGCACCGAAGATGGCGCAGGCCGTCGGCAGAACTACGAACACTATGGCCAGGACGCCGAGCACTATCAGGAGCGTTCGCCGATTCTTGGCGACCTGCTCAGGGCTCGGCAGTGGAGCTGACACGGTGTTGGTGATCGCCGCCGTTGCCGGCTTCCCCCCGTTGACCAGCAGCTCGCCGGCGTCATTGATCGAAAGAGTGACGAGCTCGTCCTTCTTGGCCGCGTAGTAGATCAGGTAGAGGATGACCGGCAGGGCGAAGGCGATCATACCGATCAGGAGCCACCAGAGGAACCAGCCCCAGTTGAACTTCTTGGGTTTCTTGAGCTGGGCCATTCGATCGGTCCGACTCACCAGCATCCAGCCGACGTTCGTGTAGTTCAGGATGGACTGCTCCAGCACGCCTGCGCTCTTGGCGAGCGCCTCCTTTTCAGGAGTCGTCTGGGGAACAAGCTCCCGGCCACAGTGTCTGCAAACAACAGCGGCGTCCTGGATCTCCTCGGCGCAGAACGGACAGGATTTCATGCTCTCTCCTTTGCGGCTTTGCCGCCGCCGGCTTTTTAGATAACCGTAATTATAACTCATAACTATAGGGTTGTAAAGGACGGTTTGGCTTGCCGAACCTAGCTTTTTGTGAAAAGTGAAGAAATACTACGGGCTTGACTTGGGCATTTGGATTTTGCTACCGTTCCTGTAGAGGAAGGAGCTGATTCTTCGTTGGCACGTTTCAAAAGTGAATAGTTCTGCGACGCTCTTTTCCCGTCCTATGTCGGGAGGTTATCTGTCGCTGATCAGAATCTGCCCAGATCGTTCGTTTCTGCCCTCAAGGCCTCGAATGCGGAACTTCGCCCGTTCGAGGCCTTTCTCTGTTCTTTCAGCCGCTCGGCCAATGCTTTTTCGGAAACACCGTTCTCGCCTGCGGTCGAGCCGCTTCTCCCTCGTCGCCCCCGCTCCTGCGGGATGTTCCTCAAAATCATTGCCCTGCGCGCGATCCGGCGTTTCCTACCGTTAACTGTCAACCGTGAACTGTTAACCCCTTGTTATGCGATAATATTTTCGTTATGTCGGACATCAAAACGACCACGTTTCTGGAGCCGTTGACAAAACTTATCCCGTTGAGTCATCCCGGCGCCTCCCTCCGAGTGATGATGGTTCTGCCGGAGGTTTTTCCCTACGCTTCGGTCGGAGGAGTTTCCCGGGTGGGGGCCTATCTGGCGCGGGAGTTGGTCAAGATGGGCCACGATATCCGGATCTTTATGCCCAAGTATGGCTTCATTGACGAAGAGAAGTACCCTTTGGAGATGGTGGTGGAGGGGCTCAAGGTCTACACCGACGCCGAAGGCGACGGACCGAAAGAACTGGTCTGCAACGTCAAAACTCACATGAGCGAGGACGGCGTTCGAACCTATTTTCTGGAGAACATGGAATACTACGAGCAGCGCGCCAACGTCTATGGCTACTCTGATGATCCGGTCCGATTTACCCTTCTCGCCCGCGCCGCGTTGGAGTTTCTCCGTCACTTCGAATGGAAGCCGCAGGTAATCCACGCCCACGATTGGCAAACCGGATCCGTTCCCAACTTTCTCAAGACAGTCTATGCTAAGAGTCCCGATCTTCACGGGATCGCGAGCGTTTTTACGATTCACAACCTCTTCTACCAGGGGATGTTCGATCACCGCCAGGTCTCCGAACTTGATTTTGATGATGGGAAATCACGGATCGTGTCACTTTTTTCCGACCAGCTCAAGAAACAAAACTTCATGAAGCGGGGGATCATCTACGCCGATGCGGTCAACACCGTCTCCGAGTCCTACGCTCGCGAGATTCTCACCCCCGAATATGGGGAAGGATTAGACCGTCTCTTGATGGAGGTGCGTTCGAAGTTGTTCGGAATTACCAACGGCCTGGACTACGAAGACTACGACCCCGAAACCGATCCTCTCGTTCCCAAACCATACAATTTCCATACGATAGATCGTAGAGTCATCAACAAGAGAGCCCTCCAAAAGGAGTTCGGTCTTCCGGAGGGGGAGCAGCATTTTGTGATCGGGATGGTCTCGCGGCTGACCGAGCAGAAGGGTCTCGATATTCTTTTGGAGGCTTTGCCTTCCTTTCTTTCGGAACTCGATGTCCAGTTCATCGTCGTGGGCGGGGGCGAGGAAAAGTACGTGTCGGGTTTCCGCGATCTGCAGAAGCGTTTTCCGAAACAGATTGGATCGCACCTGATGCTGAACTTCACTCTACCGAGGTTGGTCTACGCGGGCGCGGACGTTTTGACGATTCCTTCCCGCTTCGAGCCGGCGGGACTGACTCAGCTGGAGGCGATGCGCTACGGTTGCTTGCCGATCGTTCGTAAGACCGGTGGTCTCGCCGACAGCGTCACCGATTTGGATATCTCTGGAGAGACCGGGACGGGATTTGTTTTCGGCGAGTACACCCCCTGGGCGCTGTACGGGGCGCTGGTTCGAGCCTACGAAAACTTTCACCACCCCAAGGTCTGGGAGGGACTGGTGAAACGGGCGATGCAGGCGGACTTTTCCTGGAAAGCAGCCGCCCGCCACTACGCCGATCTTTATCGCCGCGCGATCCAACTGAAAGAGAGAGAATCGAAAGGGCCGGTTCGATTGGCATCACTGGAAGAATGATGGATTCGACGAGCTCACCACTGGTCTGGGCCCCTTTCCTCCACCTCTACCAGCCCCCGACCCAGCTTCCGGCGGTCCTTAAGAAGATTGCCGAAGAATCCTACGTCCCGCTGGTTTCTTTTCTGGAGAGAAACCCCCACGCCAAAACCACCATCAATATCAATGCTTCTCTCACCTCCCAGCTGGCGGAGCACGGATACGAAGATGTCCTTGCTGGTCTCCGGCGCCTAGCGGAGAAAGGACAGGTGGAGTTGACCGGTTCGGCGGCCTACCATCCCCTTCTCTCCCGGATTCCCTTCTCCGAAATCAGCCGACAGGTGCAGCTGAACGAGGAGATTAACAGGGAGTTTTTCGGGGGGGTCTACAAACCGCGGGGTTTTTTTCCTCCCGAGATGGCCTACTCCAAGAAGGTCGGCGACGCCGTCGCGGAGTTGGGATATGAATGGATTCTGGTGGAGGATGCCTGCTCCTCGGTCCAGCCCTTGAGTTTTGATAAGGTCTACCGGTTGGACAAGCTGAATCTCGCGGTTCTCTTCCGCAATCGGAAACTCTCCTTGGCGATTGCCTTCAAACAGGTCCAAAACGCCACGGAGTTTGAGGAGTTGGCGAAGAAAGAGCTAAAGGATTCAGATTTTATCCTCACCGCCTTGGACGGAGAGACTTTTGGCCACCACCACAAGGACGGTTTCGAGATCTTGGAGGGAATGTACGGAAAATTCGAGAGCGTCACGATTTCCGAACTGGTCTCTCGTTATCCCAAGGGAGAAGAGAACGATCCGATGGAGTCCACCTGGGCGGCGAACCACGCCGAGTGTAAGAAAGGGGCGATCTACCCTCGCTGGGATCATCCCGGCAGTCCTCTGCATCCAAAGCAGTGGGAGCTCTATCGCCTCGCTCTGACCGTGGTTGAGGGGTATGTGCACCAGATCCCTCCGAAGATGCTGGGAGGAAAGGTAAGGGACCATCTTACCCCCGACCAGCGGAAATGGCTCAAGGCACGGGATCTTCTGGATAGGGGCCTGCACTCCGACCAGTTCTGGTGGGCCTCCCACAATCCCCACTGGCATCCGGCGATGGTCGAACGTGGGGCGGATCTCCTGCTGAAAGCGATTTTAGCCACGCCCGAAATTTCGGAATCGGAGGCGACCCGCGCCAAGGAGCTTTATCAGGAAATTACGACGGAAGGGATTAAGCTCTACGGTACCGAGCCGATTATTGGTTAAGGCTTGAAACATGGACCCAAGCAATTACCCAAGAACAATTCTTAAATCCCCAACGGGAGATATTACTCTAACTTGGATCAGAACTGATGACTTTCAGAATTACCAGCCATTCTTCCAGGTTTACGGAATCGTCTTCAACGATAAGGGAGAAGTTTTACTGATACAGGAGGAGGGGAAATGGAAAATACCCGGCGGCACGCCGGAGGAAGGTGAAACCGGTTTGGCGACGCTCAAAAGGGAGTTGTTTGAAGAGGCCGATGTCACAATCTCAAAAGCTATTCCTCTGGGAGTCCAGCGCGTCGACTATCCCAACAATCCAAACAAAGAGGAGGGGGAGTTGTACTTCCAGTACCGTTACGTCTGCTTACTAGATCGATTGCTCGCTCAGACGCCGGATCCGGATACCGGGATTACCAACCCCCGCATGTTCGTTTCCGTAGATGAAGCTATTGAACACGCCAAATGGGGAAAAACCGGCGCGGCGATGTTTCGGGATGCGATTGAATTATGGCAAGAACAGAAATAAGAGCTTCAGCGATAATTGTTAAAGATGGGTAGATTCGTAATTCTTCTTGAAATCTAAAAATTTGTCCCGCATTTCTTCGAAAGAGTGCAGCCCCACATCCCAAGTATCCAATCCGGTGCCGTAAATCTCGAAGAATCGGTAAGGGGTGCTCGCGACGTAGATTGTTCCCATTTCCGGATCAACAACATACCACCTGTCATTCAGGTAGACTTCAGCAAAGGCGTGACCGTGGATTCTACCTTCTTTGTACCGATCTTCCAACCAGTCTTTTCCGATTGCTTCCACGTATTTTGTCGGAATAGATTTTGTCCGGCATAGAGACACAAAAACCAGCGCTACGTCCGTACAGCCGGTAGAAAAGCCATCATCGACAATTTGAGCAGCGGTCCGTTTGTGAAATGTTTTGTCCCAATCGGGACGGTTCCTCTCTACTCTTAGATTTTTGTCGAGCCAATCTAGTGTCCCAACGACAAAATCGAAGCCGTCGCCGGGTACAGCGTTTGCTAATTTAGTAATTTTATCGGATGGGATCGTCTGCTTCCCGTGCTTAAGGTATTTTTTAATTTCTTCCATAAAAAAAGGGCCGGAGCATCCTCTGACTTAAAGGATACATCCAGCCCCTCACTTTGTCCATTCCGCGGTCTTACGGATCGCGGTATCCACGTACTCGAAGATCCCCTTGCGCACGGTGCAAAAAGGCGAGAGCGCTTCGAACTCTCCATTGCTCCTGTACCGATCGTAGGGGCATCCGTTGTTACATACCTTAAGCCATCGACAGCTTCGGCACTCCTCGGGTCTGAAGCCCGCGATTGTCAGATGATCCTGACGAACCCGAGAGCAGTTGATGGCTGGGAATGACTGTTTGGAGATGTTACCTAGCTGGAGCTCTGAAACTCCCGCGAACTTTCCGCACGGGTAGACGCTGCCATCGGCCTCTACCGATAGGAAGTCACTGCAGCTCCCGTTGTAGGCGCATGTTGGCCCACAGCCGCCCAAGATAGCCTGGATCAAGCCGTTGAATGGCCGGATGGTCACCTCGGAGTCATCGTTTTTCCACCATATGTCGAACAGCGCCTTGAGGAACGCTAGGTACCCTTGAGGATCGACGACGTACCGAGGACTTACGCCGTTTATGGAAGCTTCCCAACAAGGCGAGACCGCGAAGTGGGGAGAAACAGACGTCCAGAAGTCGTAGAGTTCTTTCGGCGAGTACTTCAGAGTTTCGGACGTCACCACTGCGATGAAGCCGATCGAAACTCCGGCGGCTTGGGCGCATCTGATTCCTGCCATGACCCGGTCGAATGTGCCTCTTCCTTTCGCATCTACCCGAAAGGTGTTGTGCAGACCTTCCGGTCCATCTAGACTTGTCGCCACCCGCCAACCGTTGGTGGCGAAGAAACGTGCCCACTCCTCCGTCATTAGGGTGGCGTTGGTCTGAACGTTGTTCACGATGCGCAGGTTTGGGAACCTCTGCCGAAGGTGCTTCTGAATCGAAACAACAGCTTCGTAGAAGGCCAAGCCCCTGATGAGTGGTTCTCCACCGTGCCAAATGAGGGTGACATCGTCAACCCCAAATTCAGGCAGCTTCTCATGAATCTGCCCCATCAGCTCAACGGACATCATCGGAATTCGATCGTGTTTCCTGAACTCCGTAGCGTTGTAGCAATAGAAGCAGCGAATATTACAACGTGAGGAAACCGGTTTAACGATTACCGTTTTGGTACTCACTATGCTCTCTCCTTTCTTTTGCAGGTTTGAAAAAGGGGTGCCTGCACAGAATGCGAAGCACCCCTGAGATTACTTGGCGTCGTGGTAAAGGCCGTTGTCGTAGTTGTCGTAAGGGTGGTCAACGTCTTCGTAGTTGCCGTAAGCGGTATCGACAGCTGCTTGACGGCGCTGAAGAACTTCCTTCTCGCGTGCCAAAATACGCAGGCCCGGGACAGTCCCCGGTTCCGGTGCGCAAACCACAGTCGCTCCAGTTCCAGAAGCCACGGCAGGACCCTCCTTTCCTCTGTTTTAGTTCTAGCTGAAATTTTACCACCCCCCGCGTTATTGTCAAGGAACTATCGGATACTTTCTTTTATATCAGTTTAGTGCAAAATTGGTTATACTTCAGTAGCAATGCTTTGGGCAAACTTCTTACACTTCTACCAGCCGCCGACCCAGAAAAGAGTTTGGGTGGACCGGATCACCACCGAGGCCTATCGGCCGGTGCTGAAAGGGCTGTTGGATCATCCGTCTGCGCGGATCACTTTCAATATCAACGGGGTTCTGTTGGATCTTTGGGAAGAATTTGGCCACAAAGATGTGATCGAGATGGTGGGGCAATTACTTGATAAAAAGCAGATTGAACTGACCGGTTCGGCCAAGTACCACCCCCTCTTGCCGAAAATCCCCGAAGATGAAATCAAGCGCCAGATCGAGCTCAATGCCCTGACCATTAAGAAATACTTCGGAGAATATCAGCCCCAAGGTTTCTTTCCTCCCGAGATGGCTTACGATGCGGTGGTCGCAAAAGCGGCGAAGGAGATGGGCTTTTCCTGGATCATCGCCGAGGAATTGAGTTGTCCCGGGAAGGTCCAGTACGACCGGATTTACCAGGAGCAGGAAACCGGAGTCACCCTATTCTTCCGGGAGCGAGAGACCTCTTACAAGATTCTCTCCGGCCAGCTGGGAACGGGGAAGCTCTTTTTAGATGTGCTGGGGGACCGGTTGCAAAAGAACGAATATCTTTTAACCGGAATGGACGGGGAGACTTTTGGTCATCATCGCCCCGGAATGGATCGGGCGTTGATGGAGCTTCTCTCCCTCGAATCCGTCCCGACCGTTCTCATCTCTGAACTTCCGGAGAAGTTCCCGCAGGTGGAGAGGGTGGAACCGCGGCCTTCCACTTGGGCGCTGATGGAGAAGGATCTGGAGAAAAAGGTACCCTTTGCGCGTTGGGATGACCCGGATAATGAGATCCATAAGATGCAGTGGGAGCTGACCGAGCTGGCGATTAAGGCGGTTCGAGACTCGAAAGATCCGGGGAAGGCCCGGGAGATGCTGGATCGGGCAATCCATTCCGACCAGTTCTGGTGGGCCTCGGCCCGGCCCTGGTGGTCGTTGGAGATGATCGAAAGAGGGGCGTTTGAACTGAAGGAGGCGGTATTGGCAACCCCCGACGCTGCAGAAGAAAGTAAGAGAAAGGCACAAGAACTCTACTACTCGATCATCACGACCGGCTTTGCTTGGCAGAGAAGCGGAAAGGTGGAGGAGTTGGCACAGAGCGAGGACGAGGAGTTGCGGATGCACACCGACGCCTCTCTCCCTGGTTTGCCAAAAGAAGAGATCAAGAAGATGGTCTCTCACTTGGAAGAAGAGCTGAAAGAAGTGACCGGCAACCGCGAGTTTGAGCGAGCCGCCCTGCTGCGCGACCGCATTAAAGAGCTCGAAAGATATCTCTGACATACACTAGACTGAAGCCGTGGATGAGTTTAAAGAGCTTTTCAAAAATATAGATTTTAGACCGCAGAAGGCTTTTCGAGAGGGTCCCCGAGTTTGGGTAGTGGGGGGAGACTTTGATGGTAAAAAAGCGGTTTTCAAAACCCCCTTTGAAAAAGAAAAGAAGCATAAACAAACCCTGCTGGACGAGCATCTTCACCGCGAAGCGACGTTCCTAAAGGACGCTCCCGAATATCTCTCTCTGCACCTCCCGACTCTCTACAGCGACGGTGTTTGGGAGGGGCGATCTTGGTATCTGATCGAGTGGGTTAATCCCGGTAAACCGCAATGCTCAGAATCCAGTGATTTCCTGATGTTGGATACATTCTTTACTCCCGATAATTTGGAGTGGGTTTTGAAAGTTTTGGGAGGCCTGCGCCGGTTCTCATCGGAACTGCCGAACGCACTTAGGTTTGACCTAGACAAGACCGCCTACGATCTCTCATCTTACCGCCAACTTTTGGAGCCGCAGGGCCGAAAATTTTTTGAAAATGAGGTTTGGGAAAAGATCATCGATTTCTTGGACAGAGCTGAACCGGCCTACAATCGCCTCAATAAAGCGACGATCGCCCACCACGAATTTTACGGTTCGCAGATACTATCGTCTAACGCAAGCTTCAAACTGGCCGATTGGGAGAACGTCGGGTGGGGGCATCCCCTGCGCGACTTCGCGAATCTTTGGATCCGCTCCTTCCAACACCCGGCTTGGCAGAGGGATTTTCTGGCTGAATTCCGCGCCCAGGTTGGTCTGGAGGATAGTGATTTCGAGATTCTTTTTGGGGTGGAAAAGATTCTCCAGAATTTCGGCAATTTGGGGCTGCCGGTTCTAAGGGGTGAGAAGTTCTTCCGCAATTGTATTTTGGAAACGATTGGATAAGGTGTTCGCGCAGGCTCACGTTCCCTTAACACAATTGGACACGGGTGACTATTGGACGCGATCGAAGATCGCTAACAATAGATAGCTCGCCTAAGGCGAGCGTCCTATTGACTCTTGCCGTCATTCGCGTTAAACTCTCAACAGTCGACTCTTGACGGCTTGCGCAAAGAGTCTTTTTTATTTAGATGGGAAAAATTTTTGGTTTCTTGAGAGAATCTTGGGCAGAACTGAAGAACGTGGTTTGGCCCACCAGAAAACAGGCCGTCCGGCTCACATTAACGGTGTTGGCAATCACCTTTGGGGTGGCCGGTTTTGCGGCGTTACTGGACTATGTTTTTAGCCGGATGTTGAATTTCTTGGTATCAAAATAATGGTTGAACTGCAGTGGTACGTTGTTCACACATACTCGGGACACGAACAGAAGGTAGCGGACGCCCTGAAACAGCGGCTGGAGGCCTTCGGCCTCAAAGAACAGATCACCGATATTCTCGTGCCGACCCAGGAGAAGATCGTAATTGATGCCGGCAAGAAGAAAACCATTCGGGAGCGGCTTTTTCCGGGTTACGTGATGGTGCGGATGATGCTCACCGATGAAACCTGGGGAGCGGTGCGCAACACCACCGGTGTGACCGGATTTGTGGGCGCAGGAGCGAAACCGACGCCCCTGCCGGCACACGAGGTCGATGCAATCCTGAAGTTCACCAAGCTGGAGGCGCCCAAGTTTGAGCTCAAGTTCAAAGTGGGCGAAACTGTCAAGGTGATTGATGGGCCGTTCACGGACTTCCTGGGCAAGGTGGACGAAATCGATGAGGAAAAAGGGAAAGTTAAAGTGCTGGTCTCCGTTTTCGGCCGTGAAACTCCTATTGAGCTAGATTTCCTTCAAGTCAGTAGACTCTAATGGCAAAAAAAGTTAAAGCAACGCTAAAACTAAACCTTCCGGCCGGAGAGGCCACCCCCGCCCCGCCGGTGGGTTCCTCTTTGGGCCAGTACGGGGTGGCGATCATGGAGTTCTGCAAGGCCTACAACGAGAAGACGGCCGGTTTGAGAGGTCAGGTCATCCCGGCGGTGGTGACGATCTACGAGGACCGCACCTTCACTTTCGTGACCAAGACTTCACCCACGGCGACCCTGATTAAGAAAGCGGCGGGGGTAGAGAAGGGTTCGGGCGTCACTCCGAAAGAGAAGGCCGGCAAAATCACCCGCCAACAGGCGCGGGAGATCGCCGAGCAGAAAATGGTGGACCTGAACGCGAAGGACATCGAAACCGCCGTCAAGATCATCGAGGGCCAGGCGCGCAGCATGGGGATTGACGTCGAATAAAATGGGCGGAAGAAAACCAAAAGTAATCCCAGCTGAAGAAGAAACTCCCAAAGCAAATTCGCCGGAGGACAAAAAAGAGCCGTCGAAAAAGGTCAAGAAATCCGTTTCCCATCGTCCCAAAAAGGTTCGAGGAAAGAAGTATCAGGAAGCCAAGAAGAAAATGGAGCCGCGCGCTTATCCTTTGGGGGAGGCGGTAAAACTGGTGAAAGGGGCTTCTACGACCGAGTTTGACGCCGCAATTGACGCCCACATCAATCTGGATCTCGAAAGAGACAAACCGGAGCATCAGCTCCGCAGTTTCTTGGCACTTCCCCACAGCACTGGAAAGACCGTGAAGGTTTTAGTCTTTGCGGAGGGAGAGGTGGCCAAGAAAGCTCAGGAAGCGGGCGCCGATGCGATCGGGGACGACGCCCTAATCGAAAGCATCGCGCAGGGAAAACTTCCCGATGTCGACGCCGTCGTATCCACCCCGCTTTTTATGGCGAAGCTAGCCCGAATCGCTCGTTTTCTTGGTCCGAAGGGGCTGATGCCTACTCCCAAAGCGGGAACGGTGACGGATAATCCGGCCGATCTGGTGGGACAGTTTAAGCAGGGGAGAATCGAAATCAGAACCGAGGTCTCTTCGATCGTGCACGTTTCGATCGGGAAGGTTTCCACTCCGGACGAAGATCTCATCGCCAATCTCAAAGCGGTGGTGGCAGAGGTCAACCGCCTCAAACCGGCGAAGATCACCGGAAACTTCATTCTGTCGGTCTTTCTGGCACCGACGATGGGGCCGTCGGTCAGAGTTGATCTTGAAAGTTTGAAGTAAATCAGGTATATTGAAGTGTCCGAAGACAGTGGGGGTCGCAAGACTTAATCATCCCACCGAGGAATAGCTAAGTTACTTAGTTGATTAAATTCCTCGGGACAGCCGAGGTTTTTTATTGCGATGGTTAACGAAGAAAAGATAAACCAAGTCGAGAAACTAGCGAAGGAAGCCGCCGAGTCAGGAGCGGTGATGTTTTCCGATTACTCCGGATTAACGGTAGTCGAAATGTCTGAACTCCGCAAGAGATTGGCGGTTCTTGGAGCCGACCTGCGCGTAGTCAAGAACACCCTTCTTGGCTTGGCTTTGGAAAAAGCTGAACTCAAAGACGGAGGATTAGACGGCTCGCTGGACGAACCTAGCAACCTCGCTGGTGTTCGGTTGAAGGGTCCGACCGCGGCTCTTTTCTCCCGCTCCGCCGATCCCATCGAGAGCATCAAAGTAATGGTTTCTTATCTAAAGGAAAAGGCCAAGGGAGAAGTTAAGTTCGGCTTTTTTGAGAAAAAACCAATGACCGCCGAGGGATTTGCCGAACTGGCGATGCTCCCCGGAAAAACCGTCCTGCAGTCCATTTTGGTCTCGCAACTTTTCTCCCCGATATACAAACTAGCGTATGTTTTATCAGCGTCACAGCGAAAGCTGGTGATGGCTCTGAGTCAGATTTCAAAAACGAGAGGGGGTGTCGATAATGGCTGAAGAAAAACAAGAAGAAAAAAAGGAAATTAAGCTCTCCAAGAAAACCGCGGATATTTTGAAAACGGTGGAGGAGCTTTCGGTTCTGGAGTTGAACGAATTGGTTAAAGCTCTGGAAGAGAAGTTTGGTGTCTCTTCGGCTCCGGTAGCGATGGCCGCTCCTGCGGCCGGTGCTGTTCCGGCGGGAGGGGAAGCCGCTCCGGCGGAAGAGAAGGCCGCCTACGATGTTGTTCTAGCGGATTCCGGGGCAAACAAGATTTCGGTGATCAAGGCTCTGCGCGAGATCAACCAAAACCTGGGACTGGCGGAGGCCAAGGGTCTCGCCGATAATCCCGGAAAAGCGATCCTAGAGGGAGCGAAGAAAGAGGACGCTGAATCCGCCAAGAAGAAGCTGGAGGATGCCGGTGCGAAGGTCGAACTGAAGTAATGCTACTTGGGTTTCTTAGGTTGCTTAGGTGACTTAGGAAACCCGAGGTAGCGGTTCCGCCCGCCCCTAGATTGATTTTGTGGCTTTCTCGGTTTATGCTAGGGAGTCAGTGAAAAGTTACAAACAACTTAAGGCGGCTCAAAAAGCATACGAGCTAGTAATCCTGACCTACCGCTTGTCAGAAAAATTTCCTAATTCCGAACAGTTCGGTCTTACCTCTCAACTACGGCGAGCCGCTGTTTCTGTTTTAGCGAATCTGGTTGAAGGCCAGGCTCGAAATTCAAAGAAAGAGTTTGCCCAGTTCATTGCCATATCGCGCGGGTCTCTAGCGGAAGTAGAGGTTTATTTTGAGTTAGCGCTAGATCTAGATTATCTCAATCCGAAAGAGTACGAAAGTCTGGAAATTTTGCGAAGCAACGTCGGTTCTCTCACCTTCGGTTTAGCTAACTCCTTGAAACCCAAGTAACCTAAGTCTCCTAAGTAACTTTTCTAGATCGTTTCCCTTCGTTTCAGGGCCGTGATCGGTTTCTTCTTCACACCGATCGGGAGGTTTAGGATTTCGGTTTCTTCCATCACGGCGATCTCGCTGCCGTCGTAGTATCCGCTCTGGTCGAATCTTTCCCAGTCGAAAGAGGCGATGAGGATTTTGTAGCGCCCTCGCGGCGCGACGAATTGGTAGTGGCCGACGGTGTTGGTAACCCGGCGATTAACCAATCTTCCCGAGTCGATCTCAATCAGAGACAGCGCCACCGCTTCGACGGGATTTCCGGCGTCGTCTTTGACGACCCCCCAGGTTCTTTCAATTTTGACGGTATCGGCTGTGACCAGTGAGAGGGTTACCACATAGAACCCGGCGATCAGCTGGTTGTAAATGGCGGGAGCGGCGAGATAGGCAATGCCGGCGAGAACCAATCCTCCAATTAGGATTAATAGATTGGACACCGGCCCGTGCTTTCGAAAGAGTCGCTGGATGTGAGCTCCTTCGGGAATATCGCGCGGATCAATCGGGATGTTGGTTCCGATGACAGGCTGGTCTTCGATAACCTCAATCACCCCGCCTCGGTAGATGCGGTCGTACTCTCCGTCTCTTTCCACAACGATCTCTTGGGAAGGGAAGAGATATCCGGCCTTCAAGGCCTCCAGTTTGTATTTCCCGGGAGTCGGTACGAAGGAGAAGGCGCCGGATTCCCCGGTTATCTCCATATCAATGAAATTGCCCGCCTCTCCCAGCAGACGAACCAGGCCGCCCGTGAGGGGATTTTTGGTGAAAGAATCATAGAGAACTCCCCAGGGTTTCTTTCTTTTTTTCCTTTTGAGCAGGAGGGGGAAAAGGGGAATTCGGACGAGGGTGAAGAGGTAGCGGTTGAAGAACGCCAGCAGATCCTCGAGAGTCGACACTCCGGATTGAAGTAGGAGTCCCAGCAGGGAGAGAGGGATCGCGGCTTTGGAGGCGGTATCGGCGGCGCGCTTGACCGGTTCGGGAAGGTTTTGGACGAATTGGGTGAGACTTTCCAGGGCCTTGGAAACTCCGGAGGTCAGGGCGGCGGTGAGCAGCCCGACCAGCTTGATGATGTCATCGATGATGCCGCTGGAGGGAATTTCAAAGGTGAGGGCCTGGCTCTCCTGGCTGATTTTTCCAAAAAGATCCGCCGTTGCTTTGACAGTGTAGTTCCCGCTCACGAGTGAATCGGCGGAAATCCCCCATGATCCCGATGTCGTATCGGCGATGGCACTTAGAGTTTGGCTGTAACCGCGGTCGGAGGTGAGGACAACACTGATGACCGTACCCGGATAGCTAAATCCGGTTAGTTTGATGGAGTCTTCCGGCAACCCTTCCTCATCTCTAGAGACGAGCGTCGGTGGAAGGACTTCATCGCTCAGAGAAGTCCCCGTAATTAGGATTTTGTTGGTAACCCCGGCCTCATCCACAGCGTAGATATAAAGGTTTCCGACGTCTGCGCTCTCGGCTTCGAAGGTGAAGTTTACCCGTCCCTTTTCGTCTAGCTTGGCAACGGCTTGAATCTCTTCCGCCCCGTTTTCCACGATTACCTCTGACCAGGGGGCGGTTTTTACGTCGGTGATGGAAATGATGGTGTCCCCTTGGGTGTTAGAAAAGAGAGTGCCAACACCCTCCCCTCGGGTTTGGGCAAAGGCCAATCCTGATAAAAACGAAATGGAAAGGAGGAAGATTAAGGTTTGGGCAAGCCGACGCATTACTCTACATATAGCATTTTGCTATTGATTTTTGCTATGATTTTCCTAATGTCTGTCCCTGCCCAGGGTCCGGTTACGATTTACGCACCGCAGCCTGTTTCGGTGGTTGGTTCTCTTCCACCCGAGAGACGGTCCAAATTCCAATCCAAGCTCAAAATTCTTCTCTCCATTTTGGTAGTTTCCGGAATTCTGTCCGGTTTTTATCCGTTGATCGGAGAGGTTCGGGGGGTTTTGACGCAAGGGGGAAGCGCCGTCACTCTGGACAGAGTTCTGGACGAAAATTTCAATCTTTCGTTGGTGGGAAATCTGGAGGGATCTCAACTGATCTCGACCGCCACCGACTCCGATCCTCTTGTCGTTAACAGCACCAGCCTGGTTGACAATTTAAATGCCGATCTTCTGGACGGCCAGTCTGGCAGCTACTACATCGACACATTTCCTGCCACCGGTTGGACGGATGACGGGGCAACGGTTCGGCTAACGACGGTGACGGATCGAGTCGGAATCGGCACCACCGCTCCCGAGGAACCCCTGCACGTTTTTCGCTCCGATACTACCGGAACCGATTCTCTGGTGAAATCCGGTGTCTTCGATCTCTTCCTCTATGCCGACGACGCCACTCCTGGTACCAATATCTATATGGGAGTTCAGGGCCGTACCCGGTACTACGGTGTTTCCGGCGAGACGGCCTATGCCGTTGCGGGGGTGCGGGGGAGCTTCCTCAACATGAGCTCCGGCGACGTCACCGAAGCGGTCGGGGTTTATACGTCGGTCGGGAACAACAGCACGGGAACGATCGACCGCGCCATCGGTTTCTACAACCCCGCGATCGCCAACCTCTCCACCGGGACGATCAATGAGGCCTACGGCCTTTTGATTGGCAGCCCGATCAACAGCGGGGGAGGAACCATCACCGACAACTACGGTATCTTCATCGGTAACCAGAGCTGTGCCGGTTGTACCAACATCTGGGCGGTCTATGCGGAGGCTGGGGATAGCTACATGAACGGCAACCTGACGATCGGGGAGCAGCTTAGGACTACTGCCAATTCCACTAACGCGCTTAATCTGCTCAACAACGGGATTAGTTTGGAATCTTACTTTGACGTGGGCGTCTTTCTCGATAATGATAATGACGATACTGGGGAGGCTTTTCGGGTTCTTATGGACGGGGCGTCAATCGAGCTATTTACGGTGGACGACAGCGAACTACGCACCATTCAGCCTTCCTTCTTTGAGAGTGGAGTTTTCACTGGCTTGGCAACCGGCACTCTCGGTTATCTCAGCGTGTTGGAGGACTACGGCTCGGACGGAATCGCTCGGGTAGTGGATCTGACGACGACCGATGATGCCGATGTCCAAGTTCTGCGATTGGGTCTTGGTACCGACGATACGTCCGGGGCCAGCTCGAGGTTTATATCGTTCTATGCGAGTGCAACCGGGGAGGACGATGGAACAGGAGTGGGAAGGATTCGGCTCAATAGTGGCGGGGTAGCTTACGAAACGGGCGGGGCGGACTACGCCGAGTACGTCGATGTTTCTTCCCCGGTTAGCCAAGGCGACATCATCTCAATCTCAGGGTCAGGGAAGAAAGCGGTGACCGGGGAACATACCATTGGAGTAGTGTCTGATACCGCCGGATTTGTGGGGAACGCTAAGTCCGAGGAACCCGAGGCAGATCAAGCGATTGTGGGTTTCTTGGGGCAGATTCTAACAAAAGTTACCGGTAATGTTCAGCCCGGGGATTTGATTACCGCTTCCGATATTCCCGGTGTTGGTATCGAGGCGACCGAAAAAGGAAGGATCGTGGGTGTTGCTCTCGGTTCTCACAGTGGGGACTCGGTTTCCAAGATCAGAGTTTTCGTCAACCCCGGATGGTGGGATCCAGGTACGGAGATCACTCCTGAAGGAACCGCCAGTGTTGAGATTCCAGATCAGCTCAAACTCATAGGTGTGGAAGCTGAAGAAGGATGGTTCGAAAAGCTAATCACTAAGATGGCTGAAATCGCTTCCGCCATCGTTGAAAATCTCAAAGTTAAGTTCTTAACGGTGGGTGATTCGGAAGTTCCAACGGGGATCACAATATACGATAGAGCAAATGGGGAACCCTACTGTGTCGCTGTTAATGAAGGAACCGTGGTCACGACCGCCGGCGTTTGCGAGTAGCTTTTTAGCTTTTTCAGACAGGAGGCACAGAACCATTTCCCCAAATATTTTTGGAGATTTGGTCTAAATTTCCGGTTCGAACTCAGTTTGGAGTGGGCAACGGCGTGTCCGGCCATAAATCCCTTGCTGCAATTTTCACATTTTCTTGCCATGACTCGAAGAGTTTAACATACTGTGTTTATTGCTTCAGAAGGTTCTTCTGCGCTAAGCTGTACTGATGAATTTTTCTCCCGAAGAAATTCGCGATTTGATCAAGGCCTGGGTGGCGGTTTCGCTGGCGATTGCGATCGCGATTCTGGGATTCGAATCCATCTCCACCCTGGGCCTGCCGGTTCTGATCCGGGCCTTTGCGATCTACTCCATCACCGTTGGTTTTTCCTTCATCGCGCACGAGGTCTTGGGTCACAAGTTCCTGGCCCAGCGTTACCATCTTTTTGCCGAATTTCGCGCCGATGATCTGTTCCTGCTTCTTGCGGTTCTCCTTTCTTTCACCGGTTTTGTCTTCGCCGCCCCCGGGGCGGTGGTGATCGGAGGAGTGACGCGCGTCGACACCTACGGGAAGATCGCCGCGGCCGGAGCGGTGGTCAACATTATTCTGGCGGTGTTCTTTGGATTGCTCTCCCTCGCCGGGGTCTCCCTGGTTCTGCCGCTCTATGAAACCCGTGGAATTGACCTGGTCGCTTCCAGTTATCAAATCAACGCCTGGCTGGCTCTTTTTAATCTTCTGCCGTTGGGGATTCTGGACGGGGCGAAGGTGTTGAAGTGGGACCGGAGGGTGTGGGCGGTTCTCTTCGTGGTCTCGGCGGTACTCTTCTTTAGAGGCATCTAAATCCAGAGAAACACCCACCGCAGATGTGCTATATTCGGGTTGGCCTGCCTGGTTCGTTTGGCCGGTGAGCAATTCCGCAAACTTGCTTAGCAGGGACCCTCAATCTCCTCGGTCCTTGGACCGGGGATGCGGGGACCCACTTTTCTTTACGTGGGATTTGCTCAGCTCAAAGAGCCGACGCCCGGGTGGGCTTCTTTTTTTGCCTCAGCAAAAAGCTAGGTCCGACAACGTTGGGCCGCCCATTTACCTTATTACCTATTTCCTCTTAAGCTGATTCTCGAGTTGACGTTCAATCTCCTCCTGGTTGAGAGGCTCCAGCATCTGCTTGAGTTCAGGGTCATGGGTGACATCCACCCCCATTTTTTTCAGGATTTCGGCCAGGATTTTGAGAATTTTTGTATTTTCCTGTTCGGTGATGGTGTCGATCTGCAGTCCCATCTCCTCCCGCAGGCTATTAATCCGTTCCTGTCGGTTTTGGGTGATGAGGACAAAGATGGCCAGAATGATGGCTTCTAGCGAAACCGTTGTGGTCAGAAAGATGTGCGGGAAGGGATCAAACGGCTTCACCCCGGGTATTACCCCCGAGTTGAGCAACAGCCAGGTCCCAAACCAGGCAATATTAAGAAAGAGGAACTCGGTCGTTCCGAAGACCGCCGCAATCCGGTCCTCCAGCCTTTCGATCCAGGAGCGGCGCGCCCGCATCTTGGTCTCGATGCTCTCAATGGCGGTTTGGATTATCTGCTGGCGAACATTCGACGGCTCGCTGGGCGAACCTAGCAACCTCGCTGGTGCTTGGTTGTGATTGGGCATCTTAGAGGCATTTTAGCAGTATTCCCGTGTTAAAATGTTAATATTCGCCGAGGTGCTGTCTCGCCTGTGGCGAGTTGCAATTCGGCAGTTCGTGTCGAGGTAGCTAGGTAGTGCACACGCAAGGAGCACTACCGGTCGTTCGAGCGTTAGCGAGGACGATACAACGGCAGAGCAGCTGTTTTAGACGCGATCGGAGATCGCTACTTTCGCTAGCGCGAAATAAACCGCAGGCCGGTGTAGCTCAGCGGTAGAGCACCTGTTTTGTAAACAGGTTGTCACAGGTTCAATCCCTGTCACCGGCTCCAGAGGTTTGCTAGGGTGGCAGAGCGGTCAAATGCGCCTCGCTGTAGACGAGGTGCCCTTGTGGCTACGGGGGTTCGAATCCCTCCCCTAGCACCAACAGTGCCGACATAGCTCAGTTGGCAGAGCGCATTCTTGGTAAGAATGAGGTCCCCGGTTCGACCCCGGGTGTCGGCTCCAGATAATAAAATGGCAAAAAGTTTAAGAATTTTTATCAGACTAAAGTGTAGCGAGTGCGGCAGTATCAACTACACCACGAGCAGGAACAAAAACGCTACCGAAAAGCTGGAGTTTAAGAAGTTCTGTCCGAAGGAGCGGAAGTATACGCTCCACAAAGAGACGAAGATCTAGGCCCGTAGGCTAATGGCAAACCGCTCGCCTCCAGAGCGAGCTTTGGAGGTTCGACTCCTCCCGGGCCTGCCAACACCGTTTGGAAACCCTATCCCCTTATATTGTCCTATAGCATTTGACTTGACATTATTCAGGTTTATACTTGAAACAGTACGATAAAACCTATAGAGGAGGAGAGATGGAAGATTTTTATGAAAGGCTCTCTGGTGATCTGTGGGGACCATTTCCGAGAGTGTTCGAGCAGGGCTGCTTGGGGGTTGTGCTCTTTCTAATAATTGGACTCCCAGTTCTGTTGGTGTCCGGGGTCTTTGTGCTGATCCGGGCTCTGTTGCGGAAGTGGGGTCTATGGACCGAGTTCTCGGGATTTCTGCTGGTAATCCTGCTCTTCGTGTCAGTGATGGCTTCTCCTTTCGTGTGTATGGTGTTGTCTTTCATGCAGAACCCAAAGCTCTTTGGAATGCTGTTCGGCGTCCCTTGGTAGTCGAGGATCGGCAAGTTGTGTTCGGGGTCGGATTCTTAACGGGATCCGGCCCTTTCTTTTTGCGCCGGTTGGAAAACGTTATCTTTTCCCGATTCTCTCAATTTTTCTCAAAAGCCGCTGACCCGAAGCCACTCCTAAGGGCGGTGGTGATGTTTCCCCAAAAGACCAGAAATCTGGATAGCAATTCCTGCCAGGGATTGAGGGCGGTCGCCTCTTTGTAATCCAGAACATAGCGCCACCAGTTGTTCCACTTGCCGTCCGGAGCCACGCCGGTGAAGTGGGGGAGGTGAGAGAACCACCATTTGAGGTAACCGTAACCGCTACAGCCCCAGGAGGAGCAGCCGATCTGCTGGGTTGCCCCGGTAAGGTAAGGGTAATTCAACCAATCCTGGCAGGTGCTTTTTGCCGGACTGGAGCGGCTCCAGTCATAGTCGGAAAGGGAATTGGGAGCGTAATGGACCGAACCGCAACCACTGTAGTCATAATCTGGTGATTGGGCTTTGACCAAACCAAACCGGTCCCAGTTGTGGCTGGTCCGGTTTTCCGCCCCCCCCCCGTAGGTGTGGGACATCGCCGCTTCCGTTCGGTGGCCAAGATCCTCCAACATTTCCGCCACCCCCCGTTCGTAGCTAAACCCCATGATCGGCAGCTGTTTGTTGCAGGATGTTCCCGTGAGCGGGGGCGAGTTGTACTCAAAAGCGCCCGGGCCGGCCAGGCGCGATTCGTAGAAGCCGAAGTAGGGGCCACCCCAGACCCATACCTCATGGATTGCTCCGCTGTTGCGCGCTGCGCAGACGTCTGAACCGTAATCAGTGAGAAGCTTGTTGTAATCCACCCCCACCGACGTATGGCACTTAGATTCGGGACGATCAAGGTCATTCCAACAGTCGAGAAAGCTGTCACCGTCGAAATCAAATCCGCTGTTGAGAACGGGGAAATCGTCCAGCTGACGGTGTTCCACAATTTGGTAGTTCACATAGTTCCCGCTGGCGCTTTTGACATCAACGACGAACTGCGTCTCCAGTGCTTGCGGATTTTCCCAACCCAAAAGATTGTGGAGCCGTTGGCCGTTAACAATTGGATCGAAATCCAGCACCAGGACTTTTCGGGTGACGGTGCTGGCCGGCAGGGGTTTTGGGGTGGGTTTAGTTTTCGGCGTCGGCGTTGGTTCTGACCCGACATTCAGTTCCGGCTGGGGGGTAGTTTTGGGAAGGACTTTATCCTCGGCCTTGGTCAGCGCTTTTTCATTCGAGTCAATCTCCTCGGTAACGGGCTCGTTCTTGGGAGTATTTTTCTCGGAGCGTAGATTGGTGTAGACGCTCAAAGCACTCGTAACCACGGCCAGTACCGCTAAAAAGTAAAAAAACTTTGGAGAAAGGAGAGAGGAAATCGAAAATCTCTCCCGAGATTTAGTCAAGTACATCAAGGCCATTTTCGCACAATCGAGTGAAACGAGATTGCTAGGTTCGCAAAGCGAGCCGTCCAAAAGTCGTCCGATTGACTTTTTCACCGTTCGCGATTACTATTTAAGAAAATCTACCGGTTTCAGACATGAGAGGAGGAGACGTGTTATTCGTGATTCTGGACTGTGCCGATCGGGCGATAGAAACCGGGTTGCGGGACCGGCTCGTCGCGTTTCTCCCCAGGATCTTGGCGGAGGCGCTGTCGGTTCCGGGCGACAAATTGGTGCCGGAAGATGTGATCATTCGCTACGGATCTGGGGAGGAGTGGGTCTCTCCCAGGGGAGATGATTTCCGGGTGCGGATCGAAACCGAGGATCGTGATCGTCTGGACGAGGACTGGGGGGCAGTGATCACACTGGCGGCGATTCAACTGCGCAGCCATCTTCCCGTCGGAGTCTCTGGTTCGATTGAGATTCCGGTGGAGGGAGAACTCTTTTGCGAAGCGGCTGTCTCGACATCGCTGCAATAGTTCACTATCCCTTCTTGGGAAACCGAGGAGGGTTTTTTTGTCCCCCTTACCTTGCCCTAAGTCCTATAGCATGGTAGAATAAAAGCACATCGGCACATCTGCCGAATTGCAACCTAGTGTTAGCTAGGACAGCACTTACTCTTCAGGAGAAGGAGGCCGGAGATGATGGGAAAGGTTGTGAGTGCGCTTCTGAGCGCGATCATCATGGTCGTTGCGCTCGGAGCCGGGATGGAGGTTGCGAATCAGGCCGGGATATTCTGGGGTCTGATCGTGGCCGTGGTTGTCGTGCTTTTCGGTTTGATGGCTCTGGTGGGGTGGATGATTCGCCCTCCCAAGAGCTGAAGACCACCAACCCTTCTTGGGAAACCAGGGAGGGTTTTTTTAATAAAAACCCGCTTTTTAGATAAAGCGGGTATTTAGGGACTGATCTTAAGAAACAGAGCGCCGTCCCGAAGCCGGTCAAAGATCCTTGCGTCTTCCATCAGATCATGTGCGTCAACCCCGTTGAGAATGATGGTGTCTTCCCCTCTGATTGAGGGAATGACATACGCTAGTGGGTGGCCGGCCGGCGCATCCTTAAGATTGATTCGGATGTAGATGTCCGAACTCTTGAACCAACCACGGTAGAAGAGGCCGTCGATCAGTTTCTCCATCAATCGCTTCTTATCCATGCCGTTCCTGACCCAGCCGGGGTAGTTGGGGAGCTTGTAGACCCATGGTCCCCGGACGACAACTCTCTCTCCGACCGCCACCTGCCGATGGATATCCCCTTGAACAAGTTTGGGACGCCGAATGGGCATTCTCTCCTCCTCTCCTTCTGATTCGACGATTAGAATTTTATCAGCTCAGATACCCTCTGGTAAAATGCCGTCCTCGCTGTGCTTGGTTGCAATTCACTAAGTGAGATATCCTTTAGTGAAGTCATCGAAGCCGATAGGTTTTTTCCCTTCGACCTGGACCGCATCGAGCGAGAGAGTTCCGTTTTCGAGATGGGCTTGGAGAATCTTAAGCCTAAGGTTTTGATGGCGCTGGTTTTTGAGTTCCCGATCCAACTGTTCGGCCATCTCTCCAACGGTGGTCCAGACTCCCGGCCAGGGATTGTAGGCTCGGGCCATTCGTTCCACCTGGATGTTGTTATCTTGCCAGTTGACGCGCCCATTATCCTTTTTGACCAGCTTGGTGTAGGTGGCTTGAGTGTGGTCCTGCGGTCGGGGATTGAGCTTTCCTTCCAGATAGACCGGAATGGTTCTGACCAAGATTTTCCCCCCGACCTGGGCGAGTTTGGCCATGGCGGTGGCCGTGGTTTCGGCGGGGCTAAGGGCTATTTTTTCTTGGGAAACAATCGGCCCATGGTCCATCTGCTCATCCATCAGCATAATGGTCACTCCGGTCTCCGTGTCTCCGTTCAGGATCGCCGCTTGGATCGGCGAAGCTCCCCGGTACTTGGGAAGCAGAGACGGATGAACGTTTAGGGCACCTTTCTCCGGTATCAGGAGGGTTTCGGAGGGAACAATCATTCCATAGGAAGCGACAACGAAGAGGGTGGGTTTGAGCTTTGCCAGTTTACGGTTAATAGTTGATAGCTCACCCTTGTCGGCGGGGGAAAAGATTTTTATTTTGTTCTCTTTGGCGAAAGTTTTTACGGGAGAGGGGGTGAGTTTTTGGTCTCGGCCGACCGGTCGATCCGGTTGGGTGACCACGGCGACGACATTAAAGTTGTCGTCCGACAACTTTCGGAGGACAATTTGACCAAATACGGGAGTGCCGAAGAAAATGATTCTTGGCCGCATCGGATTCAGCTTAGCATTTTAACCGGATTTCTTTTCGCGAAATTTCTCTTCCAGTTCGGTTTCGGTGAGGAAAGGGCCGGCGGACCTTGCCGTGATTAACTCCCCATCCAGATGGTCAATTTCATGCTGAAATATCCGGGCAAGAAAGTCCGTGGCCTTGATCGTGAGGGTTTCTCCTTTGAGATTTTGGAATCGGACGGTGACGGCTTTGGAACGGACGACCGGTCCGTATTGATTGGGAATTGAAAGACAGCCTTCATACTCTCCCTCTTGACCCGTCGATCGGGAGGTAATCTCGGGATTAATAATGGTCAGGAAGTGGGCGGCGCTGTCCTGTTCATCCGGATTTAAGCGAACGACGGCCAACCGCAGATCCAACCCAACCTGGTTGGCGGAGAGCCCAACCCCTTCCGGATTGCGCTGATTTCGGAGGATCTCTTCCATTTCCCGGACGGTTCGGTGGAGATTATCATCGAATTTGGCCACCTTTCGGGTGGGCTGATTGAGGATTTTATTAGGGTTGGTAACGATTTTCATAACAGCGACTCCGGGTCGACCTCCACTTTCCATTCGGGAGGAATCGCCCTTGCTAGTTTAGCACCAGCCCAAGGCTGACCCGCCTTGGTCGGGAGCGGCAACTTAATGGCGACGTTAATTTGAATCTTTCCCGGGGTTTTGGCGTAGGATTCATACGGGAGAGAGATGATCAGCCGAGAGTCGAGGTTTTTAAGTTTTTCTAAGAGCTTTTCTGTTCCCGAATTGGCTTTAGCGGAGCTCTTGGCGGAGAAACTGAGCTTAACCAGAGTTGAGAAGGGGGGGTAACCAAGTTCTCGCCGGGCTTTTCGGTCCCGCTGGTAGAAATCGGTGAGATCTCCGGCGGCCAGATCCGCAAAAAGCGGGTTCTGGGGCGATGAGGTTTGAAGAATCAGCTCCCCTTTGGTGATCTGCGACAGCTTTTGAACCGTCCAAATTATCTTTTCGTGGGCGCGAAAATCCGGCAGATTTAGAAGGGTATCAACGTCGGCCCAGACGGTGTAGTGGGACTCCTTTCCCAGCGCGGAAAAAAGTTCCGGTCCGATGATCTCATACTGGTTCTTATCTGTGCCAATTCTGTGAATTTCCTCCCTTATTTTATCCTGTAATTCTCTGGAATTAACATAGACTATCGTGTACTTTCCGGAAGTTAGAGCACCCTCTAGAGGTTGAGAGATGAGGGTAAAATTACCGGCCAATTTTTCCAGGTCCAGATCAGCGATCCGGCTCGGTTTGATTTTGGGATTCTGGGGAAGCATCTCAATCTCCAGACCCTCGATCTCGGCTCTTTTTTGGGCAACCTCAACGGCGTGGTAGTAGGGGGTGCGTTCATCTTTGTAATTCCAATTATCGGGCTCCTCGATGATGATTTTTTTCAAGTTGGGGAGCTGGGCGAAGACCGCAGAGCGGGAACCGATCATCAAATTCTTTTGCTTCTCGGTGCTGGCACGGAACTTTACTTGAGAGACGGAGGGAACCAGAAGGAGGGTGGCAACGGTTTCCACCGGAGAGTTGGCCGATTTTTCGCCCTTTCCGCCGATCTGGCATTTTAGGCAATCGAGGGGGGAGGCCAAATAGTGCTTCACCATCCATTTGGCAAGCTCTAGTTGAATTTTGCTAAAGCCGGATTCCTTAATTTCTTGGATTGGCTTGGTGGGGAAGGGGGGTTTGGTGGGGGTGATACTCCAGATGTATCCCTCCACCACCCGTTTCCCGAAGGGTGCGACCACCTTTACCCCTTCCCTAGCAGAACCGATTAGATTCTCCGGCACTTGGTAGGTAAAGAGTCGCTTGGTGGGATCTTGGTAGCTGTCGATAACAACTTCGGCAAATGTAGACATCGACTTTATAATAAGGGAAATGGACGGCTGATGGAAACAGCCTAGCATTTGAAGGAATCAAATGAGCAACAAAGAAAAAGAGTATTGGATTTTGTGGAATCAGTTTTACGCTCAAATTGGCCCGATCCGCTTCGAACAGCTCATAAAGGCGTTTGGCAGCGCCGAAAAAGCCTGGAAAGCGCCGGCGGAACAGTTTTCTCGGCTTGGGTGGGGACCAAACGAGCTGTCTTTACTCAAAGAGCGAGAAAATCTCACAGTTGAGCCAATATTAGAAACCATTATCAAACACAAAGCGACGGTGATAACACGGGAGGAAGAGATTTACCCGGTAAATCTTCTCCAGATACCCGCTCCCCCGCCCCTGCTCTACGTGAGGGGAGAGTTGCTTCCTCAGGATAATCTCTCTTTGGCCGTGGTTGGTTCTCGGCGAGCCACCAATTATGGTAAAGAAGTGGCGCGGGCGCTCGTTCCGGAGCTCGCTTCGGCCGGATTAACGATTGTTTCGGGATTGGCTCTGGGGATCGACGCTGAAGCCCACCGGGCCGCCCTTTCGGTTGGTGGAAGAACAATCGCGGTTTTGGCCTGCGGGATCGATCAAATATACCCGCCCTCCAATGCCTCCATCGCCCGGGAAATGCTGGAGAGCGGAAAGGGAGCGATTGTGACGGAGTTTCCTCCAGAAACCCCGACCTACCCAGCGAATTTTCCGATTAGGAACCGGGTGATTTCGGGTTTATCCCTTGGGACGCTCGTCATTGAAGCGGCGGAGGGCTCCGGAACCTTCCACACGGTCGCTTCGGCTCTGGACCAGGGAAGAGATGTTTTCGCGGTGCCCGGCTCGATTTTCTCTCCCTACTCCGCCGGCACGGCCAAACTGATTGAAAAAGGCGCCAAACCTGTCACTCGGGCGGGGGATATTCTGGAAGAACTACAGGTGGGAGACCAAATTCAGATTCGAAAAGCGCGGGAAACTATCGCTCCCGATCCGGAGGAGAAGAAGATTCTGACCATCCTGGGCCCAAACGAACTTCATGTGGACGAAATCTTTAATCAGTCAGAACTAGATACTGCTAAGGTCTCTTCTCTCTTAACCACGATGGAAATGAAGGGTTTGGTCCGTCATTTGGGAGGCGGAATTTATCAGTCTAGTATATCCAACTGATAGAGATATTGTTCCACCACCCAGTAGTCGATGGTTATTGGGAGATCGGTAGGAGTAGCGAGGATGAACTTGAAACCTTCTCCGACGGTTTTCTCGACCCCGACCGCGACCGCCCGATCCAGGGTGAAGAAGACTTTGGAGCTTTCGGTGAGGTTGGGATATTCGACGGCGTGTTCGGTTTCTCCCGGTTCAATCACCACCTGCCCAATGGACTTTCCCTTGACCGCTAGGCTTTCCACGGTTAGTTTCTGGATGAAAGCTTCGGCGATCTGGGCAATTTTGACCGTGATCTTCTCAAAGATCGCTTCGATTGTCGCCGTTAACCGTTGGAAAACCCCCTCTTCGGCCTCGATCTTGGGAGGAAGGATCTTTTGGGTGATCGGCTCCGGTTCAGAAGGGGTTTCTTCAACCGGTGTTGAAGGTGTTTCAACGGTCGGATCCTCGGTGGGTGGAGCTTCCACGGTTTCCGCCGCATCTCCTTCGTCGTCGACTACCACTCCCGGATCGCCCCAGCTCACGCTCAAGAAAGCATCGATCCTCCCAAATCCAGACTCCAGGCTCCAGTCTTCCAACGCTTTTGCGACCGCGAATCCCGGTTGGGTGAGTTTGGTCGCCATTCCGGGGAATGTACCGGAGGAGGTCAGTAGGTCGCCGGCCGTAATGGCGGCGGAATCGGGAGCGATCTTGACCGGAACTCCCCCTGCCAGTCCGACCAATCGGCGGTCTTCTCGGGGAATCCCCAGTTCCAGACCGGCCTTGGTGGAAATGATTCCAACTGCTCTCTGATCACTGATCACTGATGACTTTTTGATCTTCGGCACCCCGGCATCATCCTTTGTTCCGGCGATCGCAACGACGTCTCCCGCTTCGATCGAAAGATCACTCGTCGGATACCATTCCGCCAGGTCCGCCCCGAAGACGATCGCTTCCAATCTCACGTTCTGGGTCTCGCCGGTGTAGTTGTAAAGGCGGACGGTGTTGGTATCGACCTGGACGGTCTTGTATCCCGTTTCGTAGCTGAAATTGACGTGGTAGAGGGTCGGGCGATAGACAGTGTTGGTGGTGGTCAGGATCACTCGGTATTGGGTGTAGTCGTTGGGAGTAGAAACAATCGCTGTTCCCTTTTCGTCTCGCATAAAGCGTCCGGC
>LDXK01000004.1:0-47104 GCA_001443395.1 candidate division WWE3 bacterium CSP1-7 | reverse complement strand
TTGTAGAGACGGTTAGTTTGTAAGAGGGGCTATCCGTCCCAATCCCGACATCTCCCCCAGACGCAATATACAGATCGGTCCCGTTGTTGGAGGTGTCAAAGTATATCGCCTTAGCCCCCAGGGTCTTGACCTTAAGCTCATCAGCGATGTTGTTTGGTCTCATCGTAACTATACCGGCGCCATCTCCGGCATAATCGAAACTCCAACGGGAGGTTCCGTCAAAGTTGAGAACAACAGCGTTAGCGGAGCCGATCGCCATTCCAAAGCAGTCCCAACCGGAAACGGCGCCGTCGGTGCCGTTCATACAAAGGAGCCGATCGGCGCTGGTAACATAGGCTGCAAAAGCCGGAAACATATCAGAGAAAGTTTCCCTTTCGGTGTAGACCATGAAAGCCGCAGCGGACGCCGCCCCGCTGGTAACGTTTCCGGCGCGGAAGCCAACCCGCCCAGCCTCAAAAAGAGCGCCGGCGGCGTCCTCGAGATATGTGCTGGTGTAGGCACCGAGCCCGGCCGCTGCTATTCCAGAAGTATTTCTAATCAATCTACCAACTTCGAGCTGGGTGGCGGTCGAAGAATCGCCGATCTCAAAACCGAAAGCCAGTTCTGTTCCCGTTCCCAAATTATCGGCGTCGGCATCAACGTAGAGCCCGTAGGCGGTGGAGGAGGCGTCGTCCAAATCAACCGCAATATACTGGCCGTAGGCGGTGTGGGATTGGTCCGGATCCGAATCAATGAGCAGATCGATCCTCTGGCCGTAGACCGTTAGATCACCCGCCGCATCTAAAACCTGAAAGTCGAGATTGATCCCGCTCGCGCCGGTGGTGACGGTATCCATGTTGATATCGAGGAGGCCTAAGTCGGTGGTGGAGTCAACGACCGCCCCGTCGATCATTACTCTTCCCGAAGCAGCGGAGAGGTTGGCGGGCCGGATATCAATGATCGAGTTGTCGCCAAATGTGAATAGGTTCTGGCCACTGTCTCTGATAATGAAGTCCCCGGTGGTGGTCATATCGAAGGTTAGGCCGTTGGTGTTGTCAATCTCCATATCGAAATTGATGGCGGTGATGGAGTTGGCGTAGACGTCGTCAAAATCGTCAAGGTAAAAGCTGCCGGCTTGGCCCTCCAGCAAATCAGCGTCCACACCGGCAAGAGAAGATTCGTCGATCTCCGCACCGGTCAAACAATCGGCGCAGGTGCCAACCTCGTTATCGAGGTCGAGGTAGTAACTGCCTTCCTGGTCGTCGAGGAGATCGGCGTTGAGATTGGTAACGAGGGTAGTCGAGGCGATAGAGAAGGGAGCGGTGCCGGTGGTTACCCCCGAAATTAACTGACCATCGAGCGCGAGAGGAAAGACCTCGAAGAGATACTGATCGGCGGAGGAATTCCAGCGTAAGACTCCGTTAGGAGATTCGGTCCCGCGATCGAAAGTAATAGTGGCATCTTGGAGGTCCGCCGTACCGTTGTCGGAATTGATCCGCCAATCGGCCGAAGTAGTTTCTCCTCCCGAGATCGTTCCCACGATCGTAGTGGCGTTAATCTCATCAGCAAAGACGTGAAACCAGCGTAATCCCGCTGACCCCAGGTCTTGGAGACTATCGATCGGAATAATGTCCGAAGCCACGGCGGCGTTAACGATCAGAGAATCAGCGGCGGTCAGTCCCAAAGTAACGTCGTCTTCGAAGGTATACGTTCCTGTGCCGGTATCACCGTTGTTAAAGAGGTAGATGTCGTCGATGTTGGTGGAGTTCAATCCCGTGAAAGTACTCTCATCAATTTCGGTGGTAGAGAGACAGTTGGCGCAGGTGCCGGTTTCGTTGTCGAGATCGAGGTAGTAAGTGCCATCCTGCCCATCAAGCGTATCGGCATCGGAGAGGGAGATCGTGAGAGTCGATTCGTCAATTTCAACACCGGTTAGACAATCGGTGCAGGTGCCGGTTTCGTTGTCGAGATCGAGGTAGTAGCTCCCCGCCTGTCCCCCCAGCGTATCGGCGTCTCCGCCTTCGGCCGGACCACCTCCGCCCCCGCCGCCGGTGCCGGTTGAAGTACCGGTAACGGTCAAGTTAGTGACTCGCAAAGTGGTAACTTCTCCGGTATTGCTGGTAACGCTGTTGAAAGAAGTGTCGCCGGTGGGAGTAATGAAGTAATCGTTGCCTTGGCCGAATAAAACCGTTCCCAAAAACCGGGCGCCGTTCAAAACGCTATCACCAAGAACCGTGAAAGTTTGGGTCACCAAACCGGGAAGATCGACCGGAAACTTAAACTTCAAACCCAGGATCTCAAAACTTTCACTGAGCTTGTATCCCATCACGTCGTTGACATCCGCAATCGGCACTTGGACGCTGGGAGAAAAAGCGCGTTTGAGACGCTCCTTACTAAGCGGGGATAATTGAGACCAGCCCAAAACTGCTATCAATAACCCCATTACCACTGCGAACAGTTTTAGAAAACGATAGGAAGGACGCGGCCGGAATTGTTCCATTGTCCGCACTGGAATTTGAGGAGAAATCGAAGGTAAGAGTGGGGCTTGGCCACCCGATTCTCCGGTTCTCATCGTCTCCAAATCCCTCTGGTCGTACCGGCGCTGACCACCATTGGTGCGTTCGGCCCGAATCGCTCCATCTTTCTCCCAACGGCGGAGAGTCTCCGGATGTACTCCCAACTGTTCGGCGGCTTGGGAAATCTTTAACGGGGTTTTCGCGGAGCGTTCTCCGCTTTTGTAGGCTTCGAGATTGGTGAGAGAGTAACGGCGCTGGCCGCCTTTGGTTCGAAACGGTTTCAAAATCCCTTTGCGATCCCAACGGCGGAGAGTTTCGGCGGAAACGCCGAGAAAAGAGGCGGCTTTGGAAACAGGAAGCGTTCGATTGGGCAGATTTTCAGACATTGGGCAGTCTTGCAATCCTCCAGACAATGTTTAAGTCTGATGAGGTTTGCTGAGGTAATTCTTAGCAGGATTGGAACGAGAATGTCAAGAAAGAGAGACTGGTGTCCCCGGCAGGAGTCGAACCTGCAACATGCACCTTAGGAAGGTGCTGTTCTGTCCAGTTGAACTACGGGGACTAGAACGCTTCCGAAACTGCCTCACTCAAGGCCTGAAAGTATTTTAACATCTCACCTCCTTTAGAAACCCTAATTCGACACATCCCATAAGGCAACTTTCCCTTCTTCTTGCCCTTTAACACCTCGGTACTGACAAAGTCTTCAACTGGAATGCCGACTACTCCTGACCAAAACTCTAGACACCGATCATGATCCATGTCCTCAAAAATCCTGATACCTGCCTTTAACCTATCTTTAGGGAGACTAAAAATTCTCCTTATGCCGGTGACAAAAACTTTCACCAACCGGGGATCACTGTTCGTCAAAATAAAATCCTTCTTGTTTCCTTCGCCCCAGTAAAGCGCAGTCGCAAAGATCAGCCGCTCCTTATCGGTTAAAGAACCAATCACTCGCCTAGCCCTAAGCTGTGCTTTTTCTTCCGCAATCCTTTTTCGCTTGATACTTCCACCCCTCTTACCGAGCCAGTTCTTCCTGTACTCCAGAGCCACTTCCACCTCACGAACATATCGGAAAGCGGTCCCGTAACCTACCCCTACCGCTTTCGCCATTTCTGGCAGACTCCAACCTATTTTCCTCAGGCGCTCAAGCTCTTTAATCTTTTTGGAAGAAATTCTCTTCCGCATGAGCTGAGCATATATCATAATGAACACCAAATCAAAACTAGTAATGATTGGTTATATCCAATTGAGACACAGAAGAGATTAAGTATAATGTAGTGGTCGGGGCGTAAGGCCTTGCCTGGCAAGGACCATGCCCCCCGACTCACTCTGTTCGTCGGGGCGTAGGTCATCGGGACGCCCGCCTGGGCGGGCTATCTTTTCCGCACAGCGGAAAAGGAGAACGCTCGCGGGGTGGGCGGTGGTAAACTCAGATATCGGGGTGTGGCTCAGCGGTAGAGCGCTCGCTTCGGGTGCGAGAGGTCGGCGGTTCAAATCCGCCCACCCCGACCAGACTTGGGTGACGAGAGGAGTGAATCCGCTTTTAGTGGATAACGCCAGCAGGTGCTGGCGATATGCCAATTCCCGCCGCCCCGACCAGATAATGTTCAACTTATCAGAAGAAATCAGCCGCATCGACTGGAAGGTCTTTGCCCGGAGAATGCTTTCCAACGTCCTCATCCTAGGGGCTATCTTTTATTTTCTCTTTTCCTTTTGGGACGTGATCCGGCAGGAAGCGCTCTACGCCTACTGGAGAATCCGCGGCCAGGTGTTCACCGTGGACGAAGTCAAGGATGTGGAACCGCCCAAACCCAGCCCGTTCGCTGCCCTGCTCGGCCAACCGACCCCCCTGAAAGTTATTCCAAAATCTACGCAGTTCGGAATTGTGATCGAGAAAATCGACGTGAATTCGCCAATCATCGCCGATGTCCCAACTTCCGACAAGCGCGCCTATCTCGCCGCGCTGCAAAAAGGTGTCGCCCACGCAAAGGGAACAGTAAAACCGGGCGAGGTTGGCAACAGCTATCTCTTCGCCCACACGACACTCGACTTTTGGAACTACGGCCCTTGGGCCAGCGTTTTCAACCTGATCCGGAAGCTGGAGAAGGGAGATCGAATTGTAATCTTTTATAAGGGGAAGAGATTTGACTACTATGTTAAGGGCAAGGAAATTGTTTCCGGATTCAACACCACCCCCCTCACCCGAACCTTCGACACTCCCTACTTGACCCTGCAAACCTGCGATCCCCCGGGAATCGCAATCAACCGGCTGATCATCACGGCCGAGTTACGCTAAGATTAAGCAATGGCGGAGCGAACGATAGTTGTTTTCAAACCGGATTCGGTGGAGCGCGGGCTCGTGGGAGAGATTCTCTCCCGTTTTGAGCGCGCTGGATTGAGAATCGTCGGCTCCAAAACGCTCACCGTCACCGAGGAATTTGTGTCCCATCATTATCCCGACAAAACCGATTTCCTGCGCTCCATGGGAGTTAAGTCTCTGGAGAACTACGCCGAGGCAGGGTTAGACCCGTTCAAAGAGATTGGAACCGACGACCCGGTGGAAATCGGCCGTAATATTCGGAAGTGGAGCATGGAATTCCTATCCCGCGGACCGGTGATCGCCTTCGTGCTGGAAGGGAACAACGCTGTAGCTAACGTTCGCCGGTTGGTAGGAAAAACAATTCCTTCCACGGCGGAATCCGGCACAATCCGCGGCGACTACTCCGTGGACTCCTCTATTCTGGCGAATCGGGAGAAACGAGCCGTCCACAACCTCGTCCACGCCTCCGGTACCGTCGAAGAAGCCGGGGAAGAGATCAAACTCTGGTTCAAGGAAGACGAATTGGTTTAAAGCCGTTCCGGCGTTTCAATTCCCAAAAGCGTTAAGCCATTTTTAAGAACCTGCGCGATCGCTAGGGTTAAGACCAGCCGCAGATCTTTGTTTTCTTTCGCCTTGATAATCGGCGCGGCGGCGTAGAAGCTGTTGAAGCGCTGGGCCAGCTCAAAAAGATAGTTGCCGAGGAGGTTCGGGGAGTAGGTTTTCGCCGCCTCCACCACCACCTCGGGGAAGCGGTAGATGTAGCGGAGCAACGGCATCTCCGCTTCCCCAGCTAATGGCTTATGACTAATGGCTAATTGCTTGAGCGTCTTCGCTTTGCGAAGAACGCTCGTTGCCCTAGCGTATGTGTACTGAAGATACGGAGCACTGTTTCCCTCCAGTAAAAATAGTTTTTCCCAGTCGAAGATGATATCGGTTTGGGGTTGGTGTGAAAGATCGAAGTATTTCAACGCTCCGACCCCCACCGCTCGGGCAATGTCCTCATTTCCGCCGGTTAGTTTCTTCGCCCGGGCGATAGATTCATCCAAAACGTCCTCCAATTGAACCGTCTGACCGCGGCGGGTGGAGAGCTTGCCCTCGGCGAAGCGAACCAGCCCGTGAGCCACGTGGACGAATTCCCGCCCGTCGGCCCAACCCAACATCTTCGCCGCCGCAAAGACTTGTTGAAAATGCAGTTTTTGGTCGGAGCCAACTTCGTAAATAATCGTTTGCGGGTCCCACTCTTCCATCCGAAACTTAATCGTCGCTAAATCGCGGGTAAAGTAGGTGGTCGCTCCGTCGCTCTTAACCAGAATTGCCGGAGGAAGGGTCGGAAAATCGATAATTTCCGCTCCATCGCTCTTTCTGGATAAACCTTTCTTTCGAACTTCCGCAATCACAGCCGGCATCCGGCCCTCGTAGAAGCTCTCCGGGTAGGTATAGTCAAATTCCACTCCGAGAAGAGCATAAATCCGCTCAAACTCCTTCTTTGATAGGTCCACCACCGCTTGCCAGACCGTTCGCGCTTCCTTATCGCCGCTCTCCAGCTTCAGAAACCACTCCCGCGCCTCCTCCATCAGCTTTGGTTTCTCTTCCGCCTCCCGGTGAAATTCGACGTAGAGCTCCTCCAGTTTGTCGATCGTCAAACTATTGACGGTTAACTTCTTATGGCTGATTTGGCGCAGCAAGATCCCAAACTGCGTTCCCCAATCTCCAAGATGATTGTCCCCCACCACCTTGTATCCTGAAAACTTGTGCAGATTGTAGAGCGCCTGGCCAATGACGGTTGAGCGCAGATGGCCGATCCCGAACCGTTTGGCGATGTTGGGAGCGGAGTAGTCAATTACGATCGTTTTCCCTTTGCCAAGATCGGAAGAACCGTAACGGTCCGCTTCCTTGCCAACCCGCACCGCCTCTTTAACCAAGACCGCGTCACTCAACCAGAAATTAAGGAATCCCGGCTTCTCAACCTGAATTTCTGCCACCCAATCCTCTAACGAATCTCCGAGCTTGATCTTGAGCTGATTGGCGATCTCCAACGGATCGACGTCCATCTCGCGCGCCACTTCCAGAGCGGCCGGGGAAGCAAAATCCCCAAAACTATCCTGTTTCGGGTGTTCTAGGGGAGATCGGAGGTCCAGGCGGTAGAGTTCCCGGACGGCGGTTTTGATGGCGGCTTCGATTTCTAGTCTCATCTTTCAGCATCATACCAAAAATTGCGGCCGTCGCTCCGCACCGTCACCGTCCCGTTCAAATCGGTTCTCAGGAGGGTGATCCCGAGCTTAGCAAACAGATTAAGTGTCTGCTGATGGGGATGGCCGTAGCGGTTCTTTGCGCCAGCGAAGATAACGGCAAGTTCGGGCCGAACCCTTCGCAAAAGCGGTTCATAGCTGCCGTTAACCGAACCATGGTGCCCCACCTTTATCAAATCAACGTCGATAGTGACACCGAGACGATTTTGAACGTCCTTCTCGACATCTCCCAGGAGAAGGGCTTCAAAATCTTGGTAATCCAAGAGCATGACAATCGATTCGTTGTTGACGTTGCCATCGCGGAAATTATCAACCGGCCAAATCAGTTGCAAGGAAAGTTCATCCAACCCAATCCTCCCCCCGACCTGGGCAGAAAGAATCTCCGCCCCCTCTTCTTGGACCAGCTTCTGGAACTTCTCATAACCCACCGTGTCATAAAAACTGGGATAGTACAGGATCCGGCCCACTTTGTATCGTTCAATTACGGGAATGAGACCGGAAAGGTGGTCGGCGTGGGGATGAGTCAACACCAGCAACTCAATCTCCCGGTCCCACGGGAGTAAATCCCTTCCCAAGTAGGTCAGGATTTGGTCGTTGGGGCCGCCGTCAATCAGGATTTGGGTTGTTCCTTTCTCGATCAAAATCGCGTCCCCCTGCCCCACATCGTAAAACCTAACCAAGAGGCCTCTTTCTCCAGATAAGGAAGTAATAAAACGCGGCCCAATCGTCCAAAAAATTAGCAGAAATGTTCCGAGAATAATCCCGAAAATCAGCTTTTCAATTGTTTTTCGGTTGATCGCTGGTAGAGAAACCATAATCCTCCTCCTAGGACGACAAAATATAGGATGAGAGCAATCCAAGAAAACGGAGAAACCGCCAGATATCCCACTCTAAGAGCGGAAAAACGCTCCACAACCCAGATAAAGTAGTCCAAAAATAGCCTTACCGGGAGCAGTATCATAGTCGCTATACTGCTGACAAACAATCCTATTGTGGCTGTAACCAAGCCAATATAAGTAATTATCGGGATTGTCCAGAGTACCAAAGCGTTAACTACTGGAGAAATAACCGAAATTGTCCCAAAATGGTACGCCAAGAGGGGCCAGACCAGGATTTGGGCGGAAATTGTTGTTAAAAGGTCTTCTCGGAGTAAGAAACCCTTGCCCGGTATGAGCCGGTCGAGCTGGGGAAGTACCAAGATCAGTCCCAGAGTAGCCAGAAAAGATAGCTGGAAACTTAGTTCCGTCACCCATAAAGGTCGAAACACCAACATCACAACCACCGTTAGCAGAAATGCTCGCAGAGCGTCATTTTGGCGGCCAAAAATCGTTCCCAGCAGGGCAATCGAACCCATTATCGCCGCCCTGACCACAGGAGGATTGGCCCCTACCAAAAAGACAAAAGCAATTAGGAATGTGAGAGTGATAAAAAAGCGGATTTTTGGTGGGACGAAGACCAATGACCGCGCCAGGGTGTTGATGACGACGGTAATGTTGAAGCCGGAGACCACGACCACGTGCAGAGTACCGGTCACCCGTAGCGCTTCGTAAAAATCCGGCGGGAAACCGGACTTGATTCCCAGAATGGTCCCCAAAAGCAGGGAGGCGTGGGGCTCCGGCAGCCCCGATCGAACAAATTCGGTGATGGATTGGCGCAAACCATCTAAAAATTCCATCACTTGACGGTTATCAGGCCATTGATTTGGGCGTAAGTCTTGGGACCGATACCGGAAACGTTTTGGATCTCAGAGATAGTTTTGAAAGGACCGTTCTTCTTTCGGTAGTCGATAATCCTCTGAGCAATAACCGACCCAATCTTAGGCAGAGATTCCAAGTCCGTCGCCGAAGCCGTGTTGATATTGATCGGAAAACTTTCGGCCGGTTCCGCGACCAAATCAGTTTGAGAGGGAGCCGGTGAAAAACCCTGGGCTTGGAGATTGGGCCGAGACGTGTTGAGTTGGGAAATTCCTACTCCCAAAGAAATACCCGATCCAAGAAGGATCGCGCCGGAGAGAACCACGATATAAACCCCACGCATCGGTTCAGTTTTTAATCGGGTCATCAGTTCATTTAGATTCATAGGAAGAACTTCGAGCAGTTTCAACCGACTTACCAAAAATCAGGACAAACTCGTGAGCTTCTCTGAGCAGTCTTTCAAGTTCGAGGGACCCGGAGTTCCCCGTGTCCGAAAGCAAGCGCAGCCATTGAACGGATTCCTTGGACTCCTTTCGACAAATCGCTAAACGGTAAAGGAAATCCTTTCGGCTAAGAGACTCTTGAGCCTCTAAGTAGTTAGCCGGAATCGAAGAAGAGGAGCGAATTAGCTGATGGGAATAAACTTGATTGATTGAATCTCTGCGAAGGGACTTTACAAGAGAGGCACAGTCCCGGGAAAAACAATAAAAGCGCTCATAGAGTTCATTAGATTTTTCGGTCTTGAACATCTCGCAATCATAGGCAGGGTTACATCTGGACAGATGAACGGATATTTATCTGAACCGATCTTTGTTACGAAATAACAAAGTTAATGAGATTATCGGGGATGAAAATGGTTTTTGCAACTTTCTTCCCGTAAAAGTGGGACTTAACGGAATCCAAATCGGCCGCTAATTCGGTGACGGAGGCCTCCCGAATCCCCGCCGGCAGCTCCAACTTCCCCCGCATCTTCCCATTGACCTGGACGACAATCGTCACTGTTTCCTCGGCGATCAGTTTGGGATCGTGCTTGGGCCAGGGCTGGCGGTGGATGCTATCGCGCTCACCCAAACCGTGCCACAGTTCTTCGGCCAGATGCGGCGCGTAAGGCGCCAGCACCTGTAGGAAGACCTCCCAATCTTCGATTGATAATTGATAATTGCTGATTGCTAATTGGTTTGTGAATTTCATCATCTCCGCTATCGCCGTGTTGAACTTAAGCGAAAGCGTGTCTTCTTCTACCTTCTTGATGAGCTGGTGAAGCTTCCTCTTCAGTTCCCCACTGTCGACTGTCAACTTCCGACTGACAACTTCCTGTTGCGCTTTCCAAACCCTGTCCAAAAACCGCCGCACTCCCAAAACTCCTTTGGGATCCCAGGCAATCGTCTGCTCGAAAGGCCCCATAAAAGCCTCGTAGAGGCGAAAAGTGTCCGCACCGAACTCCACCACCACCTCGTCTGGATTAACCACGTTTTCGCGCGATTTGCTCATCTTCTGCCCGTCCGGTCCCAGCACCACGCCGTGGGAGGTCCGTTTAGCGTAGGGCTCAATCCCCGGAACCAGTTTCAGATCGGCGAGCACCTTGTACCAGAATCGGGAGTAGAGCAGATGCAGCGTCGTGTGCTCCATTCCCCCGTTGTACCAGTCCACCGGCAGCCAATAATCCATTTTCTTCCGGTCGGCAAACCGCTTATCATTCTTGGGATCAAGGTAGCGCAGGAAGTACCAGGAGCTCCCAGCCCAGTTTGGCATGGTATCAGTCTCTCTTCTCGCCTGCGAATCACAGATAGGGCAATGCACTTCGACCCATTTTTTGATTTCGGCGAGCGGAGATGCGCCGGTCTCGGTGGGCTTATAATTTTCGACGAAAGGCAACCCCACCGGCAGTTCTTCTTCAGATACTGTCACTACCGCGTGTTCTTTGCCATCAATTTTACTGAAGTCGTATCCCTCTCGGGCCTCTTTTTTCTGCTTTTCGCTTTTCTCCTCCCAGCAGTTGCGGCAGAAGATAATGGGAATCGGTTCGCCCCAATAGTGCTGGCGTGAGAAAATCCAATCGCGCAGTTTGTAATCCACCGCCCCCTCACCCATTTTTTTCTGCTCCAAAAATTGAGTAATTTTATCAATCGCTTCTTCTTTCTGCAAACCATCAAATTGGCCTGAATTAATGAGAGTCCCCTCTCCTTCAAAGGCCTCGTTTGGGAACCTTGATTCCTTCTCGTTTTTGACGACCTCCTTGAGCGGAAGATCGTATTTTTTGGCAAACTCAAAGTCGCGCTGATCGTGGGCGGGTACAGCCATGATCGCTCCGGTCCCGTATCCTGAAAGAACGAAGTCCGCCACCCAAACCGGTAGTTTCTCTCCCGTGAACGGGTTCTGGGCGAAAAGGCCCGTGAAAACTCCGGTCTTGTCCTTCAGCTCTTCCTGCCGCTGCAGCTCTGATTTATTCAAGGCTTTTTTGACATAATCTGCCACCCCCGACCGCTTATCACTCGCTATCAAATCCAAGTAATCTTGTGCCTTCTCTGGAGAAAGAACTAAAAATGTGGCTCCGTAGAGTGTATCCGGGCGGGTAGTGAAAACGGTTATTTCAGATTTATGATCTAAAATCTTAAATTTTATTTTCGCACCAACGCTTCTCCCGATCCAATTGATCTGTTGGGCTTTAATATCTTCCCGGTAATCTACGGACTTCAGGTCGTCAATCAGCCGGTCGGAGTAGGCCGTGATCTTTAGCAGCCACTGACTCTGCATCCGGCGTTCCACGGGAGTGCCGCAGCGTTCGCACTTTCCCGCTACCACCTCCTCATCGGCCAGATTGGTTTTGTCTTTGGGGCACCAATTCACCGGAATTTCTTTCTTGTAGGCCAAACCCTTCTTGTAGAGTTGGAGAAAGATCCACTGGGTCCACTTGTAGTAATCCGGATCGGTGGTGTTGATCTCGCGCTCCCAATCGAAGGATAGACCCCAAGATTTGGCCTGTTTCTTGGCGTTGGCGATGTTTTCTTTGGTGGTGATGGAAGGATGGATCCCGGTCTTGATGGCGTAGTTCTCTGCCGGCAGACCGAAGGCGTCCCAGCCGATCGGAAAAAGAACGTTGTACCCCTGCATTCTCCGGAGGCGGGCGACCGCGTCGAGGCAGCAGTAGCTTCGGCCATGACCGACGTGCAGGCGTTCGCCGGAAGGATAGGGAAACTCGATCAAGATGTAGCGTTTTTCCTTCTTTGAAAAATCAATCCCCCGATAGAGACTCTCTTTCTCCCAGTACTTCTGCCATTTGGGCTCAATTTTCTGGTGGTCGTAGGTCATATTCAGGACGAGTATAACCCAAGTCGCACGGAACCCGCAAAAGCGAAGCCGATTAATGTCTGAGCAGAGACGTTTCCGAGAAACGGAAAGGAGCAGGGCTATGAAACCCCCCGCTTCCGTTTCGGGGATTGGCGAGTTGCGAGTGACTTGACATCAACGTTTTGAATATGCCATAGTTTTTCTTGCCGTGACGGTAAGTACTCAGAAACGGCTTGGTTATAGGGAGAAGAGATATCGTAACCTATAACGTAGTGGGAAAGTAGACCGATAACTAATCCTCCTTCACTTGGGGGAAAAGTTACGGAAGGACCTAAGGCCTGCCATGGAAAACGACCTGCTTGAAAAACTCATTCCCGTAAGTGAGATAGTCAAACGCTCCGGCGTGGGCTACCACACTCTCCGCTACTACACCAAGATCGGGCTCTTGCCTTATATGTCTCGTCGCCTTCCTTACCCCGACGCTCCTTCCACCGTCGGTCATTATCCGGAGAAAGTCCTAGAAAGTCTGAAGAAAATCGCCGAACTCAAGAAACAGGGCTGGGATAATGGAAGGATCAAAAAAGAACTGGAAAACCCCCAAATAGTGCCTTCTGCCGCAATTACTCCAGAGCCAGCCACGCCAATCCCGGTTCTCCCTCCGCTTCTCCCGCCTCCCCCGCCACCATCACCAACTCCCCCCAGTCTGGACCCAATAATTTTAGGGGAGGAGCGTAAGCACAACGAACTTCTAAGCCAAATTTCCCATTTCTTGACCAACATGATTCGCGTTCCCCTGCCCGCCCATGAACCGATTTTGGCAAAAATTGCCAGCCACACCCTTACGCTTGCGTTGGTTTTTGGGACAATTGCAATTTTGGCGCTGGGATTTTCGGACCTCACCCGTGAACGCATTCAAAGAATCTTTGGCGGATTCTGGGACCAATACGTCGAGCGAATCGTGCCTGGAAATTTCTTGGGAATCGCCCAGATTGCCGATCCGATTGTCGATACAAATGATGTACTAGAGTATAGTGAATTCGATTTAACCAGATGGCTGCATTCCAAAATTCCTTTCCTTTTCGATACGGGAAGATTTCTCGGTACTCTGTTCTTTGGCGAAACCGGCGATTACTTTATTAGCCCGTTGGGTGTGGCTTCGCTCAAAGATCTTCGCGCCGTCGCGATTGTCGCCGATTCTCTTGAAGCAAAGGAAGGAATTTTTGGAAGCATCAAAGTAGATTCATTAAACGTCGAAAACCTCACCGTTTCCGGAACCACCACCGGAGTGACGGGAACGGGAGGAGGAGGCGGAGGGATCGCCACCGGCGGCGATGCCGACACCCTGGAAGGGCAGGGTGGCGATTACTACCTCAATTGGAGCAATTTCACCGGAACACCGGTGATCCTCTCCTCCCTAGACGGGGTCTCCAACAACGAAGGAAACATCGATCTGATCGCGGGAGCGAATATCGTCATTACTCCCGACGACGGGGCGAATACGATCACGATCACCTCCATCGCCGGATCGGACGCCGATACCCTCGACGGTTTAGATTCTCTCCAGTTCCTCCGCTCCAACACCAGCGACAGTTTCACCGCCGGCACGCTAACAATCGCCGACGGAACGACCCTCACGGTCAATTCCACAGCGATCAACCTGGGCAACGCGGTCACCGATCTGGTGATCTTTAACGGTGCCATCGATTCCGACATCATTCCCAGCCTGAATGCTCAATACGACATCGGCTCAGCCGGGGTGCGCTGGGACATCGGTTACTTCGATGAGATCGTCGTCAATACCCTTTCGGCTGGAGCGAGCGATATCTCCGGCACGATCTCTTCCGATTTCTCGATCAACACCGACAACGCCTCCGCTGATATCCAGGACGCCACCCTCACCTTCATCCGGGGCACCTCCTCTCCCAACGCCGTTCTCCGCTGGGATGCCACCCTGGACCGCTACCGGTTTGAAAGCTTTCCAGTCTATTTCGATTCCAATCTGATCTCCGCCTCGACCGTGGAAGGCACCCAGCTGATCTCGACCGTCGCCACCGGCACCGCTCCCCTCACCGTCGCTTCCACGACCCTCGTCGCCAACCTGAACGCCGACCTCTTCGATGACCTCAACTCCGACCAGTTCCTCCGCTCCGATACCGATGACTCTTACACCGGCACCGGCACCCTCACGACCGACTCAGGAACAACGGTTGACATCAACGGCACCCTCGCCTGGGGCGGGGCGACGGTGACGGAGGCGCTGGACATGAATGCCAGCATCATCAGCAACATCGGCAACGACGGGACGGATTTCGACACGGGGGGAGGGCTCACCCTGGCGGGAGACCTGACCGTCAGCGGGGGGGAGATCTTTCTCACTCCGGTCGCTTCCTCCGGATCGACGACCGAAGGCACGATCTACTACGACTCCGACAATGACAAGCTCTTCGTCTACGCCAACGGGGCCTTCCAGCGGCTGGCGACCGACATGACGAAATACACCGCCACCGACACCGCCCTCGCCAACGCCGGCTACGTTGAGATCGCCCACAATCAATCGACCAACGACCTCTCCCTCACCGCCTGGTACTACGACAGCCTCCTCGGCCAATGGCGGACGATCGAGAACTTTACAACCACAAAAGACCTTGACCTATGGAGCGAATTTAATCCCCTCTTTACCCAAAAGCTAAAAACCAGCTCCGTCAAGCTCCAGTTCAAAGAAGACAACCTTGGAACAGGCACGGACGGGGCGATCACAGTTTCTTCCAGCACCAACATCAACTCCACTAGCTTGATCGCCGGTCGCGCCTGCGCCGACGGTGGGGACGCGGTTTACTACAACATCACCGCCTTGACTTCCACAAATGCGACTCTCACCGGCCCGCCATCTTCCGGCTGTTTGAACGTCGGCGATGAGGTTCTTCTGATTAACTTGCAAGGAACAAATTCCGCCTTCGGCAATACTGGCAACTACGAAACCCTGCGCGTTCAAGGCGTCACCTCCAACGTCGTCACCTTTACCAACTCCAAAACCAAATTCTACGGCGACGGCGCCAGCGACGATACCAACCTCGGCACCGCCCAGGGAACCCAGAGGGTCCTTCTGCAAAGGGTACCGAACTACACTAGCGTCACTGTCAATACCGGGATCAACTTCTTCCCATCGACTTGGGATGGAATCAAAGGCGGCGTGATGTTTTTCCGCGCCACCGGGGCGGTTTCGGTCAACGGCACCGGCACCATCAACGCCAATGCGGTCGGGCACCGGGGAGGAACGGGCGGAGCTGCGGCGGGGGCGGCACCAGCCGGCGGGGGCGGTAACGGCGGCGAGGCGTTCTGCGGGATTGGCGGAACGGGTGTTTCCGGCACCGGCAACGCCGGTAACGGCGCCGCGGGAGGCGGGGTTGGTCAGGAAGTCGCGACTTACGACGGTGGGGATGGTTCTTGCGGAGGCGGGGGCGGAAGCGGGACCAATACCGGATTAGGTTCAGCGACCCAGGGTGGTGCGGGCGGGGGCGGGCACAACATCGCCGGGGGTGGGGGTGCGGGGTATGGCACATTCGGAACTTCTCCGGCTTCCCGTTCAGGAGGAACAAGTTCCGGCCAGAACGGAGGAACCAACAGCTCCGGAAACGGAGGATACGGTACCTACACCACCGGCGGAGGCGGAGGCACCTACGGCGACGCGAACCTAACTAAGCTCTACTTCGGATCGGCGGGAGGAGGAGGAGGAGATTACAACACGGCCTTCGCAACCACCGGCGGTGCCGGCGGGGCAGGAGGGGGCATCATCTACATCTCCGCCGATTCCGTCGCCGTTTCCGGCACAATCTCGAGCACCGCCGTTGCCGGGGTCAGCGCCACTAGCGGCTGTGATGCTGGGGGAGAATACGCGGGAGGCGGGGGCGGCGGGGCTGGCGGTTCGATCAAGATCGTCGGCAACAGCCTCACGCTTGGGGCATCCAAGGTAACCTCAACCGGAGGCGCCGGCGGAAGCGGCTGCGAAAGTGGCACTCCTGGCGCGACCAACCAAGGAGGGGTGGGAGGATCAGGAAGGGTTGCCGTTAAATACGCTTCCTCGATCAGTGGCAGCACCGACCCCGCCTATACCTCCGCTACTTTTGAATACAACCCCTACGCCATTTACGTTTCCAACGAAATCCATACCCCCGGCACGACCGCCTTCAACACGATTTCCTGGACGGAAAATCTGGACACCAACGGCAAGATTGAACTCCAAACCCGCTCCGGCAACACCATCGATTCCACCGACGGGACTTGGGAGGGCTGGCGGCCGGTGGTTTCCGGCACGAACACCCTGATGCTGGAAAACGCCAATACCCATACAAACTGGACCGGGACCAATGCGACCGTGGCAGAAGGGGATGTCGCTCGGAATGTGGATTACTTTGAGGATGAAGATGTTTCCAACTCCGGCGATCTGGCGAAAGTAACCGCCACGGCCGCGAACGGCTACGCCGAAGCGACAATCTCTTCCACAGATATCTCCGGTTATGATTACCTCACCGTCTGGATCAGGAGCGGCGCGCGAGGAGACGTGCTTACCCTTGGCTTTGGCGAAGCGGCCGCGACCGAGCAGACCAAGACTTTTTACATCGACAAAGTCGAAAGCTGGCAAAAGATCTATTGGGACATTCGAAACGTGGCCGCCGGATCGCGCAACGGCGTGACCAAACTGCGGATCACCAGCATTACCAACGGCAATACTATTTGGTTTGATAACGTTACTGCCGACAAGTACCTGGTTACCAGTGGCGGATCCACGATCACTTCTTCGCCGAACAATTACATTCAATATCGGGCGGTGCTCTCGACGACCAACGTCCTCAACTCCCCCGTTCTTTCGAAGGTTAGAATCAACCTCACCAACCCCAATGGCACTTTCACGATCGACGCCGATCGCGTCCGCAGTCCCTTTGATGTTGCCGACAGCCAATCCACTCTTCGGATCGATCCTCTTAAACTAGAGTACAACAAATTCAGCTTGGGAACCGGGGCGGACGGCGCAATTACCGTCTCTTCCAGCACCAACATCAACGCCACCAGCTTGATCGTGGGCCGCTCCTGCGCCGACGGCGGAGATGCGGTTAATTACAGCGCCACCGCCCTTACCTCCACCTCCGCCACGCTTTCCACTACTCCTTCCGCCGGATGTTTGGCGGTGGGTGACGAAATTCTCTTAATTAATGTAGCCGGGACGAACTCCGCTCTCGGAAATGTCGGTAATTATGAAACTTTGCGCGTCTTGAGCGTGGTCACTAACACGGTTAACTTTACGACCGCCAAAACTAAATTCTATGGCGACGGAGCCAGCGACGACAACAACCTGGGAACCGCGGAAGGAACTCAAAGAGTGATGCTCCAAAGAGTTCCCAACTACACCTCGGTCACGGTCAACACCGCGATCAATTTCTTCCCTGCGACCTGGAATGGAACCAAGAACGGCGTGATGTTCTTTAGAGCCACCGGAGCGGTTGCGGTTAACGGCACCGGCACAATCAACGCGAACGCGATCGGGCATCGAGGAGGGGCGGGGGGAGTGGCTTCCGGCGCTGCGCCAAACGGCGGAGGCGGAAATGGCGGCGAGGCGTTCTGCGGGATTGGGGGCACGGGTGCTTCAGGCGCTGGAAACGGAGGTAGCGGAGCGGCAGGGGGTGCAATCGGCCACGAAAACGTGGCCTACTCCGGAGGTAACGGTTCTTGCGGTGGTGGAGGTGGAACGTCTATTGCCGGAGCCGGTTTGGGTTCTGCGACCCAAGGCGGTTCCGGGGGAGGGGGTGGCAACATCGGAGGTGGCGGTGGGGCAGGATACGGAACTTTTGGTACTTCTCCAGCGGCTCGCGGAGGTGGGGCAGCAGGACAAAATGGTGGAACCAACAGCTCAGGTAACGGGGGTGTTGATACTGGTAACTTCTACGTCACCGGCGGCGGGGGCGGAACCTACGGTGATGCCAATCTCACAAAACTCTACTTCGGCGCAGCGGGAGGAGGAGGGGGAGATTACAATAACACCGGACCAACGGCAGGGGCGGGCGGAGCGAGCGGTGGAATTGTCTATATCGCCGCCGATTCGGTCACGGTTAGCGGCACGATTTCCAGCAATGCCGCCAACGGGAGCCCCACCAGCTCCGGTACCAGTTGTGATGGTGCAGGAGAATATGCGGGTGGAGGCGGGGGCGGAGCTGGTGGGTCAATCAAAATTGTTGGCAACAACCTTACGCTTGGGGCTTCAAAGGTGCTGGCATCGGGAGGATCCGGAGGAAACGGGTGTGAGAATGGTTCTTTTGGTGCCACCAACATAGGAGGGGTCGGAGGGTCGGGAAGGATCGCGGTTTATAATGCCGGGACGATCAGCGGCAGCACTAGCCCTACCTACACCGTCGACTCCAGCGTCGCCGATTTCAACCCTTATAAAGTATTTACTTCCAAAGAAATCGCCACCCCCGGCGCGGTTTCCCTCGATACGATCGCTTGGACCGAAAATCTGCCTGCCGGCACCGAAATCCGATTCCAAACCCGCTCGGGCGCGACCAGCAATTCTTTGGACGGAACTTGGCAAGAGTGGCGGCCGCAGGGAATAGTGCTCGAAAGCGCCGATACCCACACCAATTGGGTTGGCACGAACGCAACCGTGGCGGAGGGGGACGTGACCCGCGATGTGAACTACTTTGAGGATGAAGACGAACCGACCGTGACCAATATCACCAAAATAACCTCTTCCACCAACGGCGGATACGCCGAAGCCACTCCCGTTGGCTCGCCTGTGGACATCTCCGTCCGCCGCTATCTTGCTTTCTGGATCAGAGCGAGCATCGCCGGATCCTCGCTAAGGTTCGGCTTCGGGGAAACCGTCGCGACCGAACGGGAAGAGTCAATTACGATTTACACCGCGAATGTTTGGCAGAAATACTACTGGGACATCTCCGATGTCCCCGCCGCGAACCGGGATGCGGTTACCAAACTGCGCTTGACCAACCTGACCACCGCCAGCAACACGATTTATCTGGATAATGTGTTCTCCGACGTTTATCTGACTGACAATGCCGGTTCGGCGATCACTTCCACCGCCAACAGCTACATCCAGTACCGGGCACTCTTAACCACCACTAGCATCCTCAACACCCCCACCCTTTCGGAAGTCCGGATCAACTACACCGACGGAAGCGGATCCAAGACCATCGATGATCACCTCGCCAACCAAAACAATGTGGACGAGTACGATCTCACTGGCCGCTTGGCGATCACGGAATACGAGCTGGACGACTTCAAGAGCATCCGCTTGGAAATTGGGTTGACCAATGTCACCCAACAAGGAGATTTTGACCCGGGCACCGGCGCGGACGGTTCCGTCACCGTCTCCTCCAGCACCAATATCAACGCCACCAACCTTGTCGCGGGTCGAAGTTGTTTAGACGGTGGAGACGCGGTAAATTACAATGTTTCCTCTTTGACAGCGAACACCGCCACCATAGTTTCCGGAACCGGACCCTCAACCGGTTGTTTGAATCCAGGAGACGAAATCCTTCTGATTAATCTGCAAGGAAGCAACACCGCCTTTGGCAACACCGGAAACTATGAAACCCTCCACATCCAAAGCATCGCCAACAACGTGGTCACTTTCACTTCTTCCAAAGCTAAATACTACGGCAATGGTGCTAGTGACGATACCAACCTAGGAACAACCGAAGGCACACAGCGGGTTATGCTCCAGCGGGTCCCGAATTACAGCACTCTGACCGTCAATACCGGGATCAACTTCTTCCCGGCGACTTGGAATGGCGCCAAGGGCGGATTGATGTTCTTCCGTGCTTCCGTTTCCGCCAACATCAACGGGACGATTCACGCTAATGCTGTCGGATACGCCGGGGGTGTTGGTATAGCGGCTGGCGAAGCAACCGAAGATTATGGCGGGTACGGTGGGGATTCAATCTGTGGTAGTGGAGGAGTCGGTGGTATCACCTCTTCTACTGCCGGTGCGGCTGGCGCGGCCGGGGGCGGTGGTGGTAACCTCGCCGGCGGAAATGGTTACTGCGGAGGTGGTGGTGGGAGTGGGGAGAATGTAAACTCTCCCGGTTTGGGTTCGACGACTTCCGGTGGATCCGGGGGCGGCGGCGGAGGAATCGCGGGAGGCGGGGCGGGAGGGAACGGCGGACCGGGCAACGCGGGAGGAGCCTACACTTCAGCTGGGAGTAACGGTGGCACCAACAGTTCCGGTAATGGGGGCGCTGTTGGGCGAGGTTCCGGTGGGGGCGGAGGAACTTACGGAGATAGTAATTTAACCAAACTCTTTTTTGGTTCGGGAGGCGGAGGCGGGGGTGGCTACAATGGCACCAGCGGTAATGGCGGAAAGGGTGGGGGCATAATTTATATCTCGGCCGATTCCACTACCGTTTCTGGGAACTTGCAAAGCAACGGATCCTCCGGCTCATCAAGTAGTTGCGCCGGCGCCGGCGATTATGGTGGAGGCGGAGGCGGCGGGGCGGGAGGGTCGATCAAATTGGTTGGCAATAGTATCAATGTGGGCACAAGCAAAACGATTGCTTCCGCAGGAAGTGGGGGGACAGGTTGCATAAACGGAGTTGCCGGAACCACCAACGGCGGAACTGGGGGAGTAGGAAGAATCGCGACTTACTATGCTTCTACCGTCTCCGGAAGTTCCTCTCCGTCAGCAGAATTAGCCAGTACCGCCAGCAACAACTACAGCCTCATTATCTCAGATGAGATCCCTACTCCCAACGCGGTCGGCTATACTCCCCTCACCTGGCTCGCCGATCTGAATACCTACGGAATGGTCCAACTGCAAACCCGCACGGGAAAGAGCAACAACTCGACCGACGGGACTTGGGAGAGTTGGAAACCGTCCACCGCCACGACCAACACGCTAATGCTTGATAACGCCAACACCCATACCAACTGGGTCGCCAATGATCCCGCCCTCCTTACGGTCGCGGACGGGGATGTGACTCGGGATGTCGATTATTACGAAGATGAGGATGAACCTACGGCCGGCAACCTCACCAAACTAACCGTCGGCGCCAACGCCGACACCTATGCCGAGCGGATTATCGGGACCACCGATCTTAATCCTTACGATTATCTTACGCTGTGGGTGCGTAGTTCCGTGACCGGCAGCATGATTAAACTCGGATTCGGCGAAACCGCCGCGACTGAGCACGAAGAGTCCTTCCATATTGACACCGTTAACACCTGGCAAAAGATTTACTGGGACATTAGCGACATCCCCGACCACGAACGCGACGGTGTTCGAAACTTTCGGATTACTGCTCCGGGAACCAGCTACACCCTTTACTTTGATAACCTGACGACCGATCGATACTTAACCGATCCGAACGCGTCCTTCATTACTTCTACTCCCAACGATTACATCCAATACCGGGCGATTCTGACGACCTCCAACACCGGTTACCGCCCGACATTACACAATGTTAACTTCAACTACGAGACGGGGTACAAGACAGTTCAGGTGGACAATAATAATGTAAGACTCTACAACTACACCGGCGCGACCCAGAACGTGCGGTTGGAAGCAATCGTCTTCGGGGCGGACTTAGCGGAGTGGTATCCGACAAGTGATCTTTCGATCGAAGCGGGAGACGTGATTGCGATCGCGGGAGAGAAGGACGACGCCGGGGTACCGAAGATCCAGAAGGCTACTGTCACCTCCGATCCGAAGATCATGGGGATCATCTCCACTAAAGCGGGAGTCGAGTTGGGGATCCCGCGGGAAGACCGGCGGCTGGTGGGATTGGCAGGAAGAGTTCCGGTCAAGATCGCTCCCGATTCCCCCGCTATTACTGCCGGCGATCTCCTCACTTCCTCCGGAACCTACCCGGGGATGGCCCAGAAACTCGCCAAACCGGGATTCTCCGTTGCGAAAGCGTTAGAAGACTGGAGCCCGGATTCGGGAGTCGGAAGGATCGACGCTTTCCTCGCCGTTAGCTGGGGAGATCCGGGGGTGGTGGTCGACGACGAGGGGGATGCGGCCGAGGTAGTTGATAGTTCCGAGTCAACAGTTCAAAGTGGAGAAACGGAAACGAGTGAACTTCAGCCCACCGATTCAGAACTCCCTGCTACGAACGATGAACTACCAGCTACCGACTCCCCCACCGATACACTAGAGCAACCCAAGGAGCCGATAACCCAAAAGATTATTACCCCGCAAATCGAAGCTGATGAGGGAATCTTCCTAACCTTAAAGGTTGCTGTGGAAGCAATTTTTGAGAAGATTACCGTTAAAGTCGCGGAAATCGCCATCGCATTTATCGACAACCTTACTATTAAGAAACTTACCGTTGAGGGGGAAACTCTCGGAGAGTCCGTTCTTCCGGCTGGGGAAGTCCAAATCCTGATTACTAATTCGATGATTACGGATAAATCCCGGGTTTTCGTTACCCCGAAAGTGGCGATCGCGGTCCCTCTGGCGGTCATCGAGCTCAAACCGGAAGAATCATTCACGGTCGCGATTTCCCAACCGCAGGATGTCGATATTCCCTTCAGCTGGTGGGTGGTAGAGGGGCAGTTGACGACAGGAGGAGAAAACAACTAGTATGGTTGAGATAATGCGCGAACGAGTTGCCGAATGGGCGGAAAAATTCATTAACTGGGAGATCGTCGGGCTGGCTTTTCTCCTGCCGCTTTTCTTTCTCCCGATTACGGTTGAGTTCTACGAGTTCAACAAACTGATCTTGCTGGCGGTCATAGTAACTCTGGGCGCGCTAGCGTGGGCGTTGAAAGCGGTCCTGACGGGGAAATTGGGTATTCGCCGCTCCCCGTTCGATCTTCCGGTACTGGTGTTCTGGCTAGTCACGCTCGTCTCCACCATCTTCTCCGACAGCCGAATTGTTTCGTTGTTCGGGCAGTACGCCCGCTGGCATCCATCGCTCTTCTCGGTGACGATCGTTACCGCTCTCTACTTCTTGGTCGGTTGGCATATCAACGAGAAAACCCTGCGGCGCCTGCTCTGGGCTTTTGTCTTCTCTGCCACAGTTGGAGCACTGCTGTTCTTGCCACAATACTTCGGAGCGAATCTGTTTGGCCAGGACTGGTCCAACCGCGTTACTTTTACTCCCCTTGGTTCCCCGGCGGTTCTGGCTCTCTTCATCGGTGCCGTTGCGGGGGTAGTTCTAAAGAAACTTCTTGATGCCCAGAATCGCTGGCTCAAGATCGCCCTGACAGCCGATCTTTTTGTATTCACAGCTGTCCTCACCTTGCTAGGAAGTGCCGTCGGTGGTCTCGCCCTCGTCGCCGCTGTCCTGACGACGGTTCTAACCAGCTCGCTGGCAACGTTGACCAAAAGCAGATTCCACATTCTGGGCGCTCTCGCCGCCGGATTGGTTTTCGCGTTGATAGTTTTTGGGCCCCCGCTCTTCGGCAAAAGCACTTTCCTCAACCGCAGTTTTCCTCAGGAGGTTACCCTGGATTTGAGAAATTCCTGGTCGGTTTCCGCCACCTCTTTTAGGCAGAAACCGTTTTGGGGATCGGGTCCTTCGACCTTCCTCTCGGACTTCACCCGTTACAAGCCGTTGCGTTTCAACCAGAGTCAACTCTGGACGATCCGTTTCGACAAACCCCTCAACGAGTATCTCCTCACTTTCGCCGAGGAAGGGCTTATTGGGATCTTAGCGTGGCTGATATTAATCGTAGTTGTCGTTCGGGAAGCGATCCGGAGAAAAGGATGGGAGACTCTTCCTTTGGCGGGAGCCGTCTTGGTTGGATTCATTTTAACCAACGCCACCATCCTGCCGGCGGTGTTACTTGCAATCGCCCTGGGTACCCTCTCTCATGACCAAGGAAACGATGCCGCCGGAACGGGGGTTAACAGAGTTAGCTGGAAACACATGATCCCTCTTCTCATCGTGATGGGATTAGGGATACTCGAATTCATGTGGCTCTACCGCGCCTACGCTGCCGAATACTGGCAACGGCATTCCCGCACTACCGATAATCTAGCGCAAGCTTACAATGACCAGGTCAGGAGCTCTACTTCTCTGCCCTGGCAAACCTCCTATCGTCTCTCCCTCTCCCAGACAGCTTTCCTAACCGCGAACGAGCTCGCCAAGCGGGAGAATCCCACCGACGCCGATAAGCAGCAGGTTAAGCAGCTGGTTGCTCAGGCGATCAACGAGGCCCGCATCGCCACCGACCTTAATGCGCTCAATGCCGGCAACTGGGAAAACCTCGCCCAGATCTACCGTTCTCTGATCGGGGCCGCCAAAGACGCCGAGCAATGGTCGATCGATTCCTACCAAAAAGCGATCAATCTGGACCTTTTCAACCCTCTCCTTCGGGTGGGATTTGGAGGGCTCTACTTCCAGCTAGCGCAGTACAACCTGGCGGCGGAGCAGTTCCGGGCCGCCGTGAACCTTAAATCGGACTTCGCCAACGCCCATTACAACCTTGGCCGAACCTACAAGGAACTGGGAGAAAAGGCACTGGCAATCCAGGAGTTGGAAACCGCTCTACAGCTCTCCGATCCTGGCGTCCAGGGATACGAAGAAGCCAAAAAGGTCCTCGACGAGTTAAAGAAGAAGTAATCAACCAACGAGATAACTGAAAAACTGGTGGAGACGATGGGAATCGAACCCACAACCCCTTCCATGCCATGGAAGTGCTCTACCGTTGAGCTACGTCCCCAAGCGCAATCGGAACAATGGTGGAGACGATGGGAATCGAACCCACAACCTCCGCAATGCGAATGCGGCGCTCTACCGTTGAGCTACGTCCCCCCGTTGGTGGAGCCGGGAAGGATTGCACTTCCCCATTAAAAGTCTCCGTCGAGCGGAGCAGCCCCAGGCAGATTAATTATACTTTAGAGGGAGACGGACTGCACCGGCCCCGGCAAGTAGTAGAGGGGATCGGTGGCCTCGCCATTGCAGTGCACCTCGAAGTGAAGGTGAGTGCCGGTCGATCTCCCGGTGTTACCGGAGAGACCGAGCACTTTACCCTGGGAAACCTTCTGTCCGGTACGGACGTCGATCCGGGACAGGTGTTTGTAGACCAGTCGAAAGCCGGTCCCATCGAGATCAATCATGACCATCCCGCCGCTCTCGTGGTTCCAAAAGTAACTCGGGACCACTCCGCCGCCTTCCGGGGCGATCGCCGAGACCGTCCCAGTCGCCGCTACGAACAGCGGCTCAACCCCCGTGTCGATGTCGATTCCGGTGTGCCACGGCTTCCAGCGCTGGGTAATCCCTCGAGAAGTGGTCGGCCAGATCAACTCAGGATTGCTGCACTCCCCCTTGGGCGCGGGCGCCCAGGCCGTCGATCCTTGCTGATAGGTCGGAACCGTGATCTTCTGACCGATCTCCCGCAGCCGGTAAACCCCGTCCTCATCGGGAAAGAGGTAGTTGAAATCGATGATGTCTTGAGGCTGCGCTCCGAAAAGCTTCGCCACGCTCTCGACCGTAACCGTGGACTTCACCTCGTAGAGGCTCATCTGGAAAGCGGGGACCACCAGGGTTTGCCCGGCCTCAAGGGTGTAGGGGTAGCGCAGTCGGTTGGCGTAGATCAAGGCGTCCCCCGGGATGTGAAAGTTTTCGGCTATTTGGTAGATGTTCAGCTCCTCCGCAACGGTGTAGGTAATTGTTTCGTCGCGCAAAAGCGTGGACTCCTGGGTGTTGAGCTCGGTTTTGTTTTCCAGGATAAACGGATTGATGGAGGAGAGGGTCTTGGGCTTCTTAAAAATAATCCCGCCCAAACCGGCGGTGACCAACAAGAGAGTCAAAGATACGCCAACCAGGGTCGCGTGGGCAAAAGGAAAAGCCAACTGTCCTTTTCTCCTGATAAAGAGACGGGAGAGCCAAGTTTTGAGCTGTTCGGTGAGGGCAAATCCGGAAAAAACGGCTCGGAATAAAACCGAGAGCACACCTCTAACTCGCCGGAAAAGATAAGTGGAAAATAAACCGGTAAAAGACCAGAGATCCTCGAAAAGAGTTTCTTTTTTTCCCTCCTCCATCAATCCCAATCGGAGCTGCGAACCATCCAGAAGGGATAAAGGAGGGCGTTCGTCCGCTACCCTATCCATAAGTGTGCTGTCCCTCGCTCTGCGCTCGGGTTGCAATTTCGCGCTAACGCGAATTACCCCTTTTTGAGCACAAAAAAATGGGCAGGGGATTTCTTAGGGACAGGATTAGCTTAGCAAAATCGGGAGTAAAAAGCAAACCTAGGGTATTATCACGCTGAGGGCGGGAGATGACTCTTGAGCGAAGCGAAAGGTCTTATCACGCTGAGGGCGGGAGATGACTCTTGAGCGAAGCGAAAGGTCTTATTTCGTTTCCTTAAGGGTCCCCAAAAACTCTTTGTTGGATTTGGTCTTTCGCAACCGCGCCACCACCAACTCCGTCGCCTGGTCGCCGAGCGTGTCTACCATTCGCCGCAGAGTGAAGATCTGTTCCAGGGTGGTCTTGTCAAAAAGCAGTTCCTCGTGCCGCGTTCCGGACTTGACGATGTTAATCGCCGGGTAGATCCGCCGTTCCGCCAGGTTTCGATCCAGGTGCAGTTCCATGTTGCCGGTTCCCTTAAACTCCTCGTAGATCAGATCGTCCATTCGGGAACCGGTATCAACCAGGGCCGTCGCAATGATCGTCAGCGAACCGCCGTGCTCGAAATTACGAGCGGCGCCGAAGAAGTGCTTGGGCGGGTACAGCGCGACCGGATCAAATCCCCCCGACAGTGTTCTTCCGGAAGGCGGGACCACCAGGTTGTAGGCCCGCGCCAGCCGAGTCAAGGAGTCCATTAGGATTACAACGTCCTCCCCGGCTTCGGCCGCGCGCTTGGATTTCTCCAAACACATCTCGGCGATCCGAACTTGGTCCTCTCCCGGCTCGTCAAAGTTGGAGGCAAAAACCTCCCCCTTCACCGATCGGGAAATATCAGTGACCTCCTCCGGACGTTCTCCGATCAGAGCCACCATAATCCTAACTTTAGGGTGGTTAGTGGTGATGCCGGTGGCGATGTCTTTAAGCAGCCAAGTTTTCCCGGCCTTGGGCGGGGAAACGATCGCTCCCCGCTGGCCCTTGCCGATCGGGGCGAAGAGATCAATCAAACGGGTGGAAAGCGGAGTTTCTTCGGTTTCCAGCTTCATCCATTCGTTGGGGAAGATCGGGGTCAGGCGTTCGAACCGGGGCCGCTTCTGCGCCTCTTCGGGCGACATTTCGGCCACCTTGACAACTTTGAGCAAAGAAAGATAGCGCTCCCCCTCTTTGGGAGGGCGGGCGATTCCTTCGACCGTATCCCCCATCCGTAAGTCCAACCGACGGATCTGGGAAAGGGAAACATAAACATCGGAGGGGAGGTCACCCTCCTGCTCGACCTCGGAACGCAGGACACCGTAATCCGGCAAAATCTCAAGGACCCCCCCGACCGGGATGGTTTCGCCCCGATAGGGTGCTTCATCGCCGCCGTTGCGGCGCTGGTAACCGTTCTCCCGATAGGGACGAGAACGAGAGTTCTCAGATGAGGATGGGATTTGTTCTTCCATTGAAATTAAAAATTTGTAATCGAACTTGGGAAAGCGAGATCAGTGGGTAGACGACCACTGCCCCTAGTCGCCTACCCGATTGCATCATAGCAAATTGGGCGAATAGTTGGCTAGTTTAGAGGAACGGAAATGGTCCTTAAAGGTACTTAGTCAACTTGATTCGACGAACCAGAAAGCCCAGGTATCCTAGATAGAGAGAGCCCGCCAGCACCCCCGTGGCGTCAGCTCCGGTCTCGGGAAGAACCTCGCCCAGGACCTCGCCAACCTTCACGGTTGTCAGAGCGGCGCACTGGAACCACTCGTTGACGGGATTACCTTCCTCGTCCACTTTCCAGGTTTTCTTGATCTGGGCCACTGACTCCACCTTTGCACCGTTGGGAGTGTTGCTTTTAACTTTTGCCTTAAAGGTCACTTTGACCCATTCGGTCGGATTAAGCACCCCAAGATTCAAACCGTCGGTCAACCAAGCATCGGTCACAGGAGCACCTCCGCCAAGCACATCCGCCCAAGAGGTCGAACCTGGAACATAATCCACGTAGGGCGAAAGCGTTTCGGAGATAAAGACCGGATTGATGACGGCGTCGCCGACGTTGGTAATGGAGATGGTGTAGGTCAGGACGTCACCGCGGGAAGCGGTTGATTTGCTCACCAACTGTTTGGCGTCAATCTGGTAGGTCACCGCCGAAGCACTAAAAAGCGGAGCTAAGGTTAGCCCCAGGACGGTCAAAATTGTTGCGAACAAAACTTTCCAGCTTTTCATATATTCGTTTACGAATTGCAACCTAGCGTTCACGCTTAGGACAGCACTTTGTTAAGCATATCACCCAAATCCTATTATGTCAACTATAGGGTTATGCTCTTCCAAACGCTCCAGTTTCTTTCTGAAGTTCTTGGAAAAGCCCAGCACCTTGAGTTTTTGGCTCAGGGTGCTGGGTCACTCTCTCGACCTCTATCACGCTTCGGCGGGACAAGATCCTCGAGCGAAGCGAAAGGTCTTACCGCACCGGCGTCGGGGTAGGCACGTCGGGCGGGTATTCCGTCGGAGTGGGAACCGGTGTTGATGGTTCGACACAATCCGGCCCGCAGCTGTCCGTCGGTGTCGGCGGCGGCGGCTCGGTCGGAGGCGGGGTTTCCGTCGGCGGAGGGGGTAGCGTGGGCGGCGGCGGGGTCGTCGGGACCGGCGTGCGCGTTGGCGCGACCGGAGTCGGCGAAACCGAAACAACCACCCCGCAGATGATCTGGAACTTGACGACCATGGTGTTGTAGTCACCCTGCGCCGTCAAATCCACGATCTTCCACCGGCTAACCGAAATTCCCTCGTCCTCTTCGAACTCGGGAACCCAGACCGCACAGCCCGGAGGCAGCGTGGTCTCGTCCACTGCGACCCAGTAGAGACCCGTCGGTGCGGTGAAGGTGGATTGCGCCACCAACACCTCGTCGGTCGTGATCCCCAGGACCGTTGCTTGTTGCAACGTTCCTTCGCGCGAGAAGTCAGGACCCCCGTCACCGTTGGTAAACGGCGAGAGATAGATCCCGATCCCCGCGATCGGCGCCCACATCCCGCGATCCGGATTGACCAACTGCTGAGTTTCCACTCGCAGCTGGTAGAAATCCGCTACTGTGACTTGCGTCGAGAGCGAATCTCCGATGGACGGAACCGGGGTCGTCATGACGGTCGGCTGCAGTGGAACCTCCGCTGAACGGGGAACCACCACAACCGGCGGCCTGGTAAAGTACCACACCGCCGTCAAGATCAAACCGAGAACCGCCAACACGATGAAGGCCACCCAAAGAAACTCCGCCAGCCGATCTTTCTTGGGATCGACAGGCTTGGGCGAAATGCCCAAAAGCTTGGCCGTCCGGATCTTCACGGCTTTCGCCTGACGACGCCGGTTGGCCTGCCCCTTCTGCCAATCCTCGTACTTGACTTTCAAGATGACAAGAAACGAAGAACCAGCAATTGCTTGGCGAACTTCTTTCGTAGGAACGCCAGACGGCCCGGCCTTTTTGGCCATGGGGACCTCCTTTAGGTCTCTTAGATTTGGTTTTTAAAAACGAGAGTCATCAGCACCCAACCGAAGTTGGAGACTGATTTCTCCCCACAAATAGGACGCGAACTCCGTTCGCTAACTTTTTGCACCTGAGAAACAGGCACAAATAGAGAGCGAGCCCCTGCCCAAAGCTCGCTCTAATTGCTAATTTAGCAAGCTGAGATGGGCTTGTCAAGTCTTATAGTTTTAAAGAACCACAACCTAGAGTATACCTTATAGTTTATCACTATGCAAGCGAAGCTCTTGCCCATAGTGTTCAGGAACGGGAGAGGATTTGAGGGAGTGGGTGTGATCATTGGGAGTTAAATCTGCGGAAAGAGATTGGCAAGCAGGTCGGTGATGATCGGATAGGTAGTTGAGGTCACCGGCTCCAGGCCCAGCTTCTTGGCGTGCTTGATCCGGTCCTCTTCGCCGGTGACGGCTTTGATCTCCCCGTTCAAACCCACCTCTCCAAAGAAACAGAGTTTGGCGGGAAGCGGTTTCTTCAACCGCGAAGAAGCGACCGCGACGGCGATCGCCAGGTCCGCCGCCGGCTCAAAAACCCGCATTCCCAAAGAGCTCTTGATGAAGATGTCGGAACGGGAAAGATTGAGGCGCCCGTACTTATCAAGGACCGCCAGAATCAGGAGCGCTCGCTTCGAGGCAATTCCTTGGGTTGTCCGCTTCGGATAGGCGTAGGAGGTCGGCGAAGTAAGCGCTTGGATCTCCAAAAGGAGCGGACGAGAACCTTCCAAAGCGACCATCAGCGCCGAGCCGGGGGAAGAGCGGTGGTGCTTGAGAAAAGCGGCCGATGGATCGGTGACCTCCGCCAACCCTTTCTTCCCCATCTCGAAGATTCCCACCTCGGAGGTTGCCCCAAAACGATTTTTCTGGGAGCGGAGGACCCGGAGAGAGGAGAATTTGTCACCTTCGAACGCCAAGACCACGTCCACAATGTGCTCCAGGAACTTCGGCCCCCCGATCTGGAATGTTTTGGTGACGTGCCCGGTCATCATCACCGGAACGTTGCGGGCTTTGGCGAAGTTGGTCAGCTGGGCGGCGGCGTACTTAAGTTGGGACGGCGAACCACCCGAACCGGTCGCGTTCTCGGAGGTCGTGGTCTGGAGGGAATCCACCACCACCAACCCCAACTTGTCCATCTCGGCCAGCTCGGAGAGGATCAGCTCCAGGTCGGTCTGGGCCAGGAAATAGAGGTTGTCGGCCTTAATCCCCAACCGCTCCGCCCGCCCTGCGATCTGCTCCTCGGACTCCTCGCCGGAGACATAAACCACCGGATTCTTCTTACCGATTTTTTCGGCGACCTGCAGGAGCAGGGTGGACTTCCCGATTCCCGGAGGGCCGGAGAGCAGAACCGCCGAACCCGGGACGATTCCCTCTCCCAGGACCCGGTCAAACTCCCCGATCCCGGTTGTAAGCCGGGCGACAGTAGTCTGGGTGATTTCGGACAGTTTCTTCGGTTTCCTTGGACCGGCGGATGAGGTTGCGGACTTGAATGAGGTCACTTCTTTGAGGGTGTTCCACTCCCGGCAAAACTGGCACTGCCCCTGCCAGCGCAGGTGCTCTCCGCCGCATTCGGAACAGATGAAAAGGACTTTGGGTTTAGCCATTCGAGGTAAGTATAAAGGAAAGTTCAAATTGCACCAAGCGAAATTTTCGAGAAAGCGCAGCTCCGCGATGTTCGAGCTAGTGGGCGATTTCGATCCCGTGCTTTGAGAAATCGTTCACGGTCGTTAGAAGCGAGTCCGCGGAGCGAGAACTTAGAAACTTGAGCGCTATCGCCAGGCGGCGCCGACGGCTTTGAGGGAAAGGGCGATTTTCTGTTTCTTCGGGTCAACCTCCAACACGCGGGACTCCACCTCGTCCCCTTCTGCCAACGGACCGGTGGTTTCGGTGACGTGGATCAGACCTTCAATCCCAGGTTCCAGCTCCACAAAGGCGCCGAAATCGGCAATCTTGGTGACCTTCCCCTTAATCTTGGAACCGACGGGGTATTTCTCGGCGATCTTTTCCCAGGGGTTGGGAAGGGTCCGACGATGGGAGAGCATCACTCGTCCCTCCTCAGGAGAAACTCCCACCACTTCCACTTTGAGCCCATCGCCGGCCTTGACCACCTTAGTCGCATCCGCCACCTTCTCCCAAGAGAGTTCGGAAACGTGGACTGCTCCTTCCATAAATTCCTCATTTTTGGCGGGACGGAACTGGACAAAGACGGCAAAAGGGGTTGCCGAGGTAACAATACCGTCATACTTCTCTCCAATTTTGATTTTGCCCAAAGCCGTTCGTTCCAGGGCTTTCTCGCCCTTGCTCAGAGCCTCCCGCTCCGAAAGGACCAACCGATCGATATCCCGGTTGAGCTCAATGATCTTGGCTTTGACCACTTTTCCGGCCAGCTTCCCGGAATTGGCGAGCATTTTGTGAGAGAGAGCCAGGTGAGAAAAGGGAATAAAGCCCCGCAGAGAACCCATTCTGGCGACCACCCCACCCCGGTTGGGACCAAGGATCTCAACCTCCAAAATCTTTTCTTCCTCATAGGATTTTGCGGCCTCGCGCCAATCGCGCTCGACCTCCGCTTTCTGGAGAGAAAGAAGGATAAATCCCCGATTGTCTTCGGACTGAACGACCGTTGCCAGAACCTTGTCACCGGGCTTGAGCTTGGCGGCGGTGTCGGCCTCATCCTCGAGCTCGCGGCCGACGACCAATCCTTCCGCCTTCGCCCCGATGTCTAGAACGATCTCGTCCTTCCCTTTGGAAAGGACAATCCCCTCCACAACATCGCCCGGCCGCAGGGTTTTGACCGTAGCCGACGCCTTTTCCAAAAGTTTTCCCATGTCATTCATATCAGAGATGATATTAGCACGGAGAAGTTGGTCCAACAAAAAAAGCCGATCAGCGTAAAGCTAATCGGCCAAAGGGCTCAAACTGACGTAAGCTCCGTGATCTTTTCGAGGCGTATCGTTCCTTCGGGAGCGTTGTTGACCAGCTCTCCATGGTCCCACACCGAGGGGTGAGGGATGTAAACCGGCTTGTAGCCGAGTTTCGCCGCCGGCACCAGATCGGAGCCGATGGAATCGCCCACCATCACCGCTCGCAGATCGGGACGAAGCCGGCGCAACCGCCCCAGGGTCGGCAGTTTCTCCCACTTCACCACCCGAAATTCCCGATTGGAAGGGAAGAAGCGCCGCAGGTTGTAGCCGCGCCACTTCATCCACTGCACCCGCACATCGCCGGCGGTGATGCAATAAATCGGATCGCCTCGGGACTGGAGAAGAGTCAGCGTCTCTTCCACTCCCGGCATCATCCCGCGATTGCGGTAGGTCTCCTCGGACAGAGCGGCCACCCCGATTTCCCAGGTTCTGCGCTCGATCACTGGATCGATTTCGAGTGCCATCTGCCGGCAAATCTCTTTGTAGGCCAAGACCATCGAACCGGGCCAGCGCTCCCGGTGCGCCCGCATTGTCTTGAAGCGCTCCTTGTCAACCGCGCGCAGGGCTTCAAGGAACTTCGGCAGAAAATCGTCGTAGTTTGGGGCACGGTGTTCCATCTCTTCGAGGAACATCAGCCCCCAGAGGAATACTACCCGGGCGTAGTCGATCCCAGAGGTAATCAGCGTTCCGTCGAGATCGAAGACCCAAAGTTTCACAGAATCTCTCCTTCCGTTGGTTTTGGTTAGGTTAAATATAAGGTGAAGAGCTTGTGAAGTCAATAAGGGAAAGGGGGTGGTGGGCGAACCTGGATTCGAACCAGGGACCCCTGTCTTATCAGGACAGTGCTCTAGCCAACTGAGCTATTCGCCCGAACACTAAAAGTCTACCACGAGAAACAATTCCAAAAGATAAATCCCCGCCAAAGCGGGGACTCATCTATTTAAGAACAAGAGCAAGGAAGGAACCAACGGCAGTTTTCAAAGCAAACTACCAAACTCAACCATGGATCCGGCGTGAGGGCCAGATCCTTAGAATTCCTGCCTGCTTTCCTCCGTTTGGTCATCCGGAGAAAGGCGTTGGAATGCCGGAATCCTGGATACTCCTTAGAAAGGAGGTGATCCAGCCGCAGATTCCCCTACGGCTACCTTGTTACGACTTAATGTTAATCGCTGGTTCCCGCTTGGTCCGCCTTGCGGCAGGCTTCAGCGAGCCCCAACTTTTCCCATCTGACGGGCGGTGTGTACAAGACCCGAGAACGTATTCACGGCCGTATAGCTGACCGGCCATTACTAGCGATTCCTACTTCATGGGGGCGAGTTTCAGCCCCCAATCCGAACTGAGACGACTTTTGAGGATTAGCTCAGCGTTGCCGCTTCGCAACCCGTTGTGGTCGCCATTGTAGCATGTGTGTAGCCCAGGATATAAAGGCCATGCTGACTTGACGTCGTCCCCACCTTCCTCCCGGTTGCCCGGGCAGTCTCGCTAGACATAAATTAACTAGCAATAGGGGTTGCGTTCGTTATGGGACTTAACCATACAGCTCACGCCACGAACTGACGACAGCCATGCAACACCTGTGCAAGCTCCCTTGCGGGTCGGTCACCTTTCGGATTCCTACCACTTGCATGTCAAACCCTGGTGAGATTCTTCGGTTATCATCGAATTAAACCACATGCTCCACCGCTTGTGCGGGTCCCCGTCAATTCCTTTGAGTTTTAGCCTTGCGGCCGTACTCCCCAGGCGGGACACTTAACGCGTTAGCTTACGCCACCCAAAACTGGATAGCTAGTGTCCATCGTTTACGGCTAGGACTACACGGGTATCTAATCCGTTTCGCTCCCCTAGCTTTCGTACCTCAGTGTCAGGAAAGGCCCAGGTGGCTGCCTTCGCTTTCGGTGTTCCATCGCAGATCATCGGATTTCACCCCTCCTTGCAATGTTCCGCCACCCCCTACCTTCCTCAATTTCGGAAGTATCTCGACACGTTCCGCGGTTGAGCCGCGGGCTTTAAGCCAAGACTTCCCGAAACACCTACGTACTCTTTAAGCCCAGTAAATCCGGATAACGCTCGCCCCCTACGTTTTACCGCTGCTGCTGGCACGTAGTTAGCCGGGGCTTCATCCTCTGCCTTTCGGCAAATTAAGAAGTTTACAATCTTTCGACCTTCATCCTTCACGCGGCGTCGCTGCATCAGACTTGCGTCCATTGTGCAAGATTCCCGATTGCTGCCACCCGTAGGCGTATGGCCCTTGTCTCAGTGCCATTGTGGGGGGTCATGCTCTCACACCCCCTACCCGTCGTAGCCTTGGTAGGCCGTTACCCTACCAACTAGCTGATGGGACGCGGGCCCATCTCCAAGCGATAAATCTTTACCCTTGCGGGACTATCGGTGATTGTCCCCGATTTCTCGGGGTTATCACTGACTTGGAGGTAGATTCCCACGCGTTACTCACCCGTCCGCCACGCCACTCCTTGCGGAGCGCGTTCGACTTGCATACCTTAGGCACGCCGCCAGCGTTCATCCTGAGCCAGGATCAAACTCTCAAAAAAGAGACGTTCCTTCCTTGCTCTTGCTCTTTACTTAAATTGAATTGATGTTTCTTAATTAAAAGAAACAGAATAGTGCTCCACAGTCTGCACTATTATCAGGATTATTTTGATGTCAAAGGGCGGGGGCATCGAAAAGGCCCCATGCGGGGCCCAAAAAGGGTTTAACAAGAAATTGTTTCTTATTCCCGCATACGTCATCACTGTAACTTGGCCGGTACCAAAAGTCAAGTAACAAAAAAATCCTCGTGATATACTGTGACCAATTAAAATATCAGGAGGAAGGGATGCGTGCCTCTGCAGTTGAGAATCTTAAACTTCAGGCCGATCGGCGTTTTCGGCGAATTAACCTCGAAATCCACAATGGCAGATTGCTGGAGATGGCACTTCGGTTTGATAATCCCAAGTTCATCGTCAGTCGTCTTAAAGAAATTGAAAGCCGCGACGATTGGCAATTTTGGGAGGACGCACCGTTAATGAATCTGTTTGAACGGCATGCGCAGACCGCTCGTGCGCCGATGGATCCTGTTGATAGGGTCCGCTGGGCCGCTCTGGTATGCATCGCGGCCGCAAAAATCGAAGGGTTCGCCTACGGAAACGTTGTAACCGAACCTGATTACCTTCCGGAGGATAGTCCTGAGTTTACCGAATACGAGCAGATCTATGGCCCTGCTTTCCTGAATAACATAAGGGAAATGAGAAACCAGTTAAGGTCTAATCAAAACCGTCTCTGACCTGAGACGGTTTTTACTGGATTGAGAGTGTTAAAAATCGGCTCAAAATCTGGCAGATTGATTCCTGACACTGCTATTTTTCAAAATTTGCCCAAAATAAACCCTAAATCATCTTAAAAAGGGATACAAAAATATAATTTTTTCAAAATTCATCAAACCGGAAATTTAGAATAATTAACTTTTATATATCAGATAAAATTAACCTAAATCACCGATACAGTGGTGTATCGGGGATAACGTCACCACCAGACTACAGGATATTAACCTCTCGGATCACGCCCCCACCCAAAACCTCCTCAGCGACCCGTGGTGAGCCTGTCGAACCATAGAAAACGGCCGACTGCCCGGGCGCTACTCCAAAGATGGGTTCTTTGAGAGTAACTTTTAGACCAGTCAGCTTGGCCGACAGAATCTCGCCGAGGTGGCGGATCCGCACATTTTTAATATCCCCTAGTTTACCAATCCAATGCGGCTTTTCAATCTCAAATTGCCTCACTCTTGCCTCTCCGCCTCGGCCGACCGTCAGGATGTTTTTCTTCACATCCTTGCCGATAACGTAGAGCGGCAAGCCGGTTGTCTTAAAAAGCCGAAAACCGTGCCGCTGGCCCTCGGTGAAGAACCAAACGCCGTCGTGTTCACCGATGATCTCACCCTTGGAATCCACCACCGGACCGGATTTTGCCGGAAGCCGTTCCCGCAGAAATTTTGCGACCGGAACCGGTCCAATGAAGCAGATTCCCTGGCTATCGGGGCGGGTTTTATTAGGGAGATTTATCTCCTGGGCGATTTCCCTCACTTCCTTCTTGGTGTAGCCGCCGATTGGAAACATAATTTGTTCAAGCTGTTTTTGGGACAGTTGATAGAGGAAGTAACTCTGGTCCTTGCTCTCGTCCACTCCGCGCAGCAGGTGGAAGCCATCCTTATCCTCCTTGATGCGGGCGTAATGGCCGGTGGCGACATGGTCAACCTTAAGGTCTCGCAGGGCTTTTTCCATAAAAATCCCGAACTTGATCTCGCGGTTGCAGACGACATCGGGGTTGGGGGTTCGGCCGGCTTTATACTCGTCAAAGAAATATCTTATAACCTTGGAGCGGTATTGGCGGTGCAAATCCCAGACAAGGATCGGAATTTTCAGATGAGCCGCCACCCGCACCGCCATCTTGCGGTCCTCCGGCGCGGTGCAGTAGGGCCCCTCGTCGTAGCAGAAAAGATGCACCCCGATGACTTCGTAACCCTGTTTTTTCAATAGAGCGGCCGCCACCGCCGAATCCACCCCTCCTGAGAGGCCGACAGCAACGCGGATTGGCTTGGATTTTTTCATCAGTTGAATTTTAGCAAGCGCAAAAAAAGACCCTTGGGTTTCAAGGGTCCGTTAGGGACGGATTACTCCGGCTCAGATTCAAAACCTTCGGCCGAATCAGCTTCAATCTCATTGATGCTCGTGATGTCAACGGTCCCTGCTCGGGCGTACTTCCCGTCAACGATAGATTCGGCGGCCTCCCGGCTTTCGGCCCACACGGTCTCGTGAAACTTCCGGGTGTTGCCGACAAAGATCTCAACCAAGAACTTTCGCAGCTTACCCACTGTTGTCCTCCTGTCTCCAATCTTTTACTGAACTTACTATAAAGCGGGGTGGAAGGGAAGTCAAACCTAAACTGGTTCGATGCGGCCGTCGCGAATGCTGACGGTCCGGTCGGCTTTCTTGGCAATCTCTGGCTCGTGGGTGACAATCACCAGCGTCACGCCCTTTTCCTTGTTCAAGCGCAGAAGGAGATTGATGATCTCTTCTCCGGTTTTGGAGTCCAGATTGCCAGTCGGCTCATCCGCCAAAATCAGCTTTGGTTCGTGAATGAGCGCCCGGGCGATGGCGACGCGCTGCATTTCTCCTCCTGATAGCTGGGAGGGACGGTGCGGTAGGCGAGCGCCCAACCCCACCGATTCCAACAGTTCCCGGGCCCGTTCCTCAAATCTCCTCTCTCCTAAGGGAAGGGTGGGAGCCAAGACGTTTTCGAGCGCGTTCAGAGTGGGAATGAGATGGAAGCTCTGGAAAATAAAGCCAATCTTCTCGCGGCGCACCCGGTAGAGCTGGTGCTCAGGAATCCGGCTAATTTCCTCCTCCTCCAGAAAAATCCTCCCCGAGGTCGGGCGATCCAGCGCTCCCATCATATTCAAGAGGGTGGTCTTGCCGCTCCCGGAGTGCCCCACCACCGAAACTACCTCTCCCGACGCCACCTCCAAACTAACCCCATCCAACGCCGTCACCTGCGTTTCTCCCGTTCCGTAGATTTTGGTAACTTTTTCCAAATTCAAAATTTTCTCCATTTTATTCGCCCCGCAGAGTCTCGATCGGCGAAACCCGCGCCGCCGAAAGCGCCGGCAGAAGACCCCCGATCAAACCGGTAACAATCCCAATTCCCCCCGCCCAAAGGAACATCTCTGGAGAAAAGGCCACCAATCCCCGGCCGGTAACACTCTCCAGAATGCTCTGAGTTGCCAGGACCACTCCTGAACCTGTCAGGATCCCCGCCACCGCCCCCAAAAGGGCCAGGGTTAGGGAAGTAACCAACACTGAAGTAATGATATTGGAGTTGCTCCAACCGCCGGCTTTGAGGATGCCAAACTCCCGCCGGCGTTCAAAAACGGTTAGAAGCATCACCACCATCACCGCTGTCCCGCCCGCCGCCGCCGCAACCAGAGCGATCGCCAACAAGAAGATGTCGAAGATATCGGTAAAGGAGGAGAGAGAAGCGAAGAGATCCTGGGGAACACTGGCGCTGACGGGAGGATCATCGCCGGCAAAGGCGGTTTCGATCCTCTGAGCGACCTCTTTGACAGTCTGGGGATCACTGACGCGGACCTGCACCCCGCTGATCTGCTTTTTGCCGATATCCGCCAGCTTGCGGACCAGAGATACCGGGCCAAAAAGACCGTAGTTGGTCGTTTCCGAACCGGTTTCATACGTGCCGACGAGTTTGAGTTCTACCATCTCGCGGGTGTTGCCGATCGGGGCGGTGAAGGTGTCGCCAACGTTGATATCCACTTCGGCAAAGCGAGCACTCTCCAAAAGACGGGCCCCCGCGATTACCTCGTTTCCTCCAGAAAAAGACCGGCCCTCCTTGATCTTTTCATTGGGATTTTCGAAAAGCTCCCCTCCCTCGACGATCCCGGTCATTCCCACTCCAAACGCCCCGATCGTACCAAACTTTTCGGAGCGGACTTGGGCGGTCACGAAGGGGGCCGTCAGATCGACTCCCTCAACTTTCTTGATCCGAGCGGCGTAGGAATCGGGAAGCGGGTCGCCCACCGTTCCCAGGAGGCGCCCAATGACCGTTCCGCCCTCGGCGGTGACGGAAATCGTCCCCGCTACCTCCTGAAAGGTGTTGTTAAAACGGGACTCGATTCCGGCCGAGAGGGAGAGCAGCGTCATCAGCAACCCCGAACCAAGAGCGACGCCGACGATGGCTAGGAACGCGACTAAGCGGCGGCGGAATGCCGAGAGAATGGAAAATTTAAACACGTACTAGTTTACTAAAAATGGCAAATTTTCCTTTGCCCGGCGCATCTTCAGGAGAGAAACTGTGCCAATCACCACCATTAACGCCTTGGATGTCTCGCAGAGAAGGCAGATCGTTTTGAGGACAAAGACCTCGACGTAGCTCAAATAGAGTGAGAAAAACAGGGCGGCAACCGTCGCCCCAAAAACCAAAGAGTAAAAAGACCTCTCCGCGCTCTTGCTAAAGACCAACCCGCCCACCACAGCAAAGTAGAGAAACCCTAAGATAGACACCGGAATTCCGAAAAAATCGGCATAGATACTCCGGTTAACCGCTGAACAGGAGAAGCTCGAGTTGATGTCGCAGAAAGATAATCCACCAGAACTGAATTTGAGATAGGTGAGATAGGCCATGATGACCATCCCCAGGACCGAAGCGGCGATGATCACAAAATCGGCCTTTCCGAGCGGGGATTTTTGCTTGAGGTCGGCTGGCATTATCTTCCCTTAAATTATCCTGTCGACGAGGTACATTGAGAGGATACCCAATCCGAAAATAATGAGGTGGAGAACGGAGCGGACGCGGGAGGTGTCGTGGTGCGTTTCCGGAATGAGGTCCACCGCCGCGATGTAGATGAATCCGCCGCCGACCGCCAGAAGGAGCGGGCCCATCCAGGGATCGAGCCAACCCCGCACGAGGTAGGTCGTCAGAGCCCCTAGGGGAGCGGCGATGGAGGAGGCGACCACGGCTATCCAGAGAAATCGCCGGCTGGCCGCTCCGGCCAGGAGCACGGCGAAGGAACCAAAACCGGATGGGATCTCGTGGAGAACAATTGCCACGGTGGCGATGATCCCCAACTGCCAGGAAACCAAAAATGAAATGGCGATGGTAACCCCATCCAGGAAATCGTGGATCGTGTCCCCGATCGCGATCAGGTAGGAACCAGCGTGGACATCACAGTTTTCATCCCGGCACTGGTGAATAATGATTCCCCTCTCAATCACAAAAAAGAGGCCAAAACCCGCCATCACCCAGAGAAGGTTCGCCCCCTCCGCCAAACCTTCGGGGATTATCTCCTGAAAAGACGCCGTTAGCAAAACCCCCGCCGCAAACGAGAGAATCAAATAGATGATTTTCCGTGAGCGGGCATAATCCCAGAAAAGGACCAGCCCTCCCAGGTCAACGATTGAGGCGATAGAGGCGGCAAGAAGGATGGTGAAAAGCATTTCTGAATTAGTCTATCTTAAAAGGTTTTATTAATGCTTTCCTCACTTCGTTCGGGTGCGTTGATGCGAAGCATCAATAAACTTCTTCCTTCTTCTCCCGGGCGAAGCTGATCCACTCTTCCAGAACTTCCAGGATCGTCTGGAAAGGCGCCTCCACCAACAGCGTGATGATTAGGACCAGCACGTTAAAGCGGGAGAGCCCGGCCGAAATAATGCTCCCCGCCCGAAGGAACGGGAGAGCGAAGAAGTCAAAGAGCACTTCCAAAACCGTTTCCTTCGTGCCGATAATCACCAGATCCCGGGAGGATTCCCGAACTTTGAGTCCAAAATAGGTCACGATCGAGGTGTAGAAGAGGAAGAGAGCGATCCCGAAGAGGGTAAAGCCCAGCTGGTGCAGCCCCCAACCCAGAGCGCCGAAGATCGCAAAAAAAGCGAGGAAGTAGATCAAGAAAAGGGTCAGCGCCAAACCACCGGCCCGCTTTTTAACCTCAACTCGGCTCTTTTCGGAAAAGATTCCGTCCCGTTGCCCATTCGAAGAAGAGACCGCTTCTTTGGCGGCGGCGATGATCCGTTCCTCATTTTCCCGTCCCGGCAAGGACAGAGAGAGGGTTAAAAGAAAGAGCAGAAGCGGGGGGAAAAGGAAGTTAATCGCAAACGGCAAGGGACGAACACTTCCGTAAATGAGATTCTCGGCCGGTAGCTCAAAGACGAAAGACAACACCACCTTGGTCAAGAAAATATAGATCAAGGCCCGGGTAGTGGTCGTTGCCAGGCGCTCCCGCTCCCGGACAATCTTACGGGCATAGGAATTTGAAATTTCGGACGCCAACACGGCTTTATCGCTCAAAATCTTCACCCCAACTCGCTCTAGCGCATCACGAAGAAGCACAAAAGGAGAAGCGTAGCGGCGAACCAAGGCCGAAAGCGCCCCCGCAAGATGATAACTAGAGAGCTTCTCGGTCGCCAATTTGATCTGGGGAAAGTTGCCGATCACCTCTCCCAAGTGGGCCTCCCCGTTGGTCTTCCAATCGGGATAAAACATTTCGAAGATGTTGAACTCCAGCATCGCTCGGTCCAGCTTGAGGAGATTACGGTAGATCGCCAGCTGCAGCTGCACCAGCGAGTAGCGCTCATCCAGCTGGGGATCGGAAAGAATTACCGTTTTCTTCAGATTGATAAGCATCAGGCGCGCCAAGGCGTCTTCCCGAGCGGGGGGAGCGAAGAACTCCTCGATCTCGGAGGAAGCCCAGTGCACAACCAACGAAAAATCGCCGTTGGCGGTGGAGATTTCCCGGGCCTGCATAATCTGGCGATATTTCTCCAAAATCCGGGCAACCTCCGTGGTAATGCTCTCGGGATAAAAGTCGTTCTTGAGGTAACGGCCCCGGATCAGGTCCTTGAGGAGCCCTTCCGCCACCAGCTTGGAGTTTGATTCGGACCGCAGACGGCGGGAGAGGATCCGTTCGGTGGAGGCACGGCGAAAGAGATGGGGCTCGTTGTATTCCATCGCCTGACGAACCTTCTCGTAGAGAGAAGCCAGGGTGGCAACGGCATGGGGAACTTTTATTTTAGGACCCTCTCCTGAGATCTGGGGTTCCTCCAGCGAGTAAGCGGCCGCCAGGCTTTCAACCGCCTGTTGGTGCTCGGGATCAACGGGATTATTTTCCGGCATAACTGGTAAATATCATAACACGCAAGAGGAGAGTTTAGGGTTTGGGATCAGCACAAGGGAGATGCCTTTGAGGAACATCCCACAGGAGCGGAGGCGACGAGGGAGAAGCGAACTGTTCAGCAGACAGGGACGGTGTTTCCGAAAAGGCAATCCCCGAGCGGAAATCAGAGCCCGGCGCGGCGCTTAATCTCTTCCTCCACTTCTCCGGCGGGACGGGTGTACTTGGTGCGGGAGAGCTCTTTGATCCTTCCGGCTTTCTGCGGATCCCGGGGAAGCGCCTGAATCCTGGCCCAGTCGGTTTTCATCGTGAAGGGGATTGAAGGGACCCCGCTGATCAGCAACCGGACGTAGGCCTGGCCAATGGCGGCATTGAGGAGATCGCTCTTGGAAAAGTCCGGCTCGATCTCCTTCTCCAGAAATTCGGCGTCCTCCGCCCCCACCCGGAAGAGAACCTTGGTGCCGACGTTCCCGAAAACCGCCTTCTTGATCTCCTCGGCGAGCTGGCCGATGAACTGGTTGGCGACGATCAGATCCAGCCGGTATTTGCGGGCCTCCGAAAGGATCTGGACGAAGTCGGGGGTGGCAAAGTTCTGGAACTCGTCCACGTAGAGATTGAAATCCGGCCGCTGCTCTTCGGGGGTGTCCACTCGGCTCATCGCCGCCGTCAGAATCCGGGGAACCAGGATCAATCCCAAGAAGTTAGAGTTCTCCTCGCCGATCTTGCCCTTGGAGAGGTTGACCAGGAGGATCTTTTTCCGATCCATCACTTCCCGGAAATTGAAGGAGGATTGGCCCTGGCCGATGATGTTGCGCATCAGCTTCTCGGTCACAAATCGGTCGAACTTCGAAACAAAGTATCCTAGTGTCTCACTCTTGTGGAAATCGGAGGTCTGGGCCAGCTCGTCCGTCCAGTATTTCTTCACGATCGGGTCGGTGATCATCGGAATCTTGGCGGCGGCAAAATCGGGATCGGTCAGCAGGCGGAAAACCTCGATCAGGGTGTTCCCCTTTTCGCTCATCGCCGTCAGCATCACGTTCCGGACCGCCCGCTCCAACCGCGGTCCCATCACTCCGGTATGGTTGGGATCATAGAGCTTGTAGAGCAGGGAGATAAAGGAATTAACGACGAGATGTTTTCCTTCCTCGGTCTCAGCTTCCAGAATGTTGAGGGCCGGCGGCCGCTCCGGATCGCCGGGGTCGAAATAGATCACATCTTCCAACCGTTCGTCCGGAATCATCTGCAGCAGATCTTCGACCGCATCTCCGTGCGGATCAATGAAACAGAGCCCCTCGCCGGCCAGAATGTCCTGGTAGGCCATAAACTTGAGCAGTTCGCTCTTTCCGGTACCGGTCTGCCCGATGATGTAGGTGTGGCGGCGGCGGTCGTCTTTCTGGAGGTAAACCGGCATTTCGGCCCCCCGGGAAGAAGCCAACCCCAGATAGAGCCCGGAAGTTGGCAGATCCAAAGGAACGGCCCCGGACTTTGCCCCCAACCACTTGATCGCGGGAGTGGTTACCACCTTATTGGGAAGGTGGAAAAGCGTCGCCAGCTCTTCGCTCGAAAAAACCGTCCAGTGCAGGAACCGCGGCACGTGCCGGTAGAGGAAATCCACCATGAAGGACTTCTTGAACCAGGTTCGTTTGCGGGAGAAGGAAGCCAGCTGGGGAGAAGAGAATTGGCCCAAACTGGTGATGATATTGGAGAGGTGCAGCTCCGCCGATTCTTTGGTGGGCGAAACCGTCACGATCCTAACTAGGGCGTGGAAGCCGGGCTTGTTGATCTTTCGCGAAATTGCCTCTTCGGATTCTTTGCTCAAAAGGATCTTTCTCTCTCCCTCGGGCTTCCGCTCCGCTTCTTTGGCTTTGAGGACGAAGGATTGGCCCTGTTTCTGCCAGCCGGAATCGGCCGGAGAAATCGCCAGCTGGACCACTGCCGCCTCGCCCGGCGCGAGCTTAGTGAGGGCCGAGGTGATGGTGTTAAGGGAATCGGTTTCCTCGCCCAAATCCACGTAGGTCTTAATTGGGTAATATTTTGGTCCAGTCGTCACGATTTGGTCGAAGGCGACGTAGCCCTCTCGCTGAAAGATGTCGTAATCGGGAATTTCAAGGATTTCCGCCGTGGCGTAGGCCGCGTGCAGCTGCTTCTCCACTAACGGCTGGAGGTCCCGGGGCACCACCACAATAAAATGAATGTGTTCATGGTCGGCAACGATTTCGAAGCTCAAACCGGACTTGGATTTGAGTCCGGCAATCGCCGCAAAGAATTGGTCGGCGGCGTTGGCCTTGATCTCGCTGTCGCGGGGAACGGTCACTTCCAAGAGCACCAGCTCGGCGCCGCCTTTGCGGGTGGCGGGAGCGCCCGGCAGCTTCTGCAGGTGTCGGCTCCACCATTCCCCCAACCAGCGCAACTCCGCCGTCAGCGGCAGCTTCTGGGAGGCCTTGGCCTCCTGCGGAGATAGGGAAGGAGCGGATAGTTCCGGTTCAGGCCCGGTCGGGGAAGGAATCGAAGGTAGAGGTTCTTCGGGAGTGGGAACGGGAAGAGAAACCGGAGGGACGGGAGGAAGAGGGGGCAAGGGCGGCGGGAGCGGGGGCGCAGCCGGAGCGGGCTCCTCCGTACCTTTAACGGCCTCAGCCGCGGGAATATTTTCCGGAACAGGGAGCTCCGGATTTTGTCCAGAGAGAGGTTCTGATTCCACAGGCCTATTCTGCCACAAAATGAGATTCTTTATCTCTACTAAAATTACAAATGACGCAGCGCCAGCGAGTAATTTGTGAAACCTAAGCGCTAGCGAGGGGCATCACTTATTCCCCTTCTTCCAAACCCAGCGCACGGCCGCTACCAAAAGGGCCGCTGTTAACCCCCAAACGACAAACCACTGCAGCTGCAAGAAAAAGTTCGAGCTTCCGTAACTGTACGATCCCATCATCGGCCACATCCAGTTATACACTTATTTTTTCACCCCCTTCCCCATTGTTACTTAAGCAATTCATCAATCACCTGCTGGAAAGAAGCAAATGGCTGAGCGCCGCTCACTACCTGACCAGTGAAGGTCCCGGAAGAATCGGTTTTGCCGACGATGAAAGTCGGGGTTCCAATTCCCTGGTCGAAAACGGTCGGGTTGTCCTGCGCCAGCTTCATCGCGTCCGCCAGGTCCTTCGCCACCTCGTCCTTGAACTGTTCGGAAGACAGGCAGCTAGAAAACCGGGTAAGGTCCAAACCAACCTTTTTAGCGGCGTCGTCGTAACCGCTAATTTTTCCGACATTTGGCAGGCCGGCGCCCTCCGTCCCGGTTCGGGCGAAGATCTCGTCGATATAGCCAAAGTACGCCGCGTCCCCTCCCTGGTCGTGAGCGCAGTCTGCCGCCAGAGCGTCCTTGGTGGCCGCCGGATCTTGAAATGAGAGGGGAAGATCCCGCACGACGAACCTCACCTTGCCGGTATCGATGTACTGGGATTTTAGCTGGGGAAAAGTTTCATCGTGGAAGATCTTGCAGAAGGGGCATTCGAAGCTCAAAAATTCGACGATTGTTACCGGGGCATCGGGATATCCCAGTCCGGGGTCGTTATCGACCGAAACCTGAACCTCGCCGCTAGGATTCTCATCGGCACCGGAGGTAACTCTACCCAACCCACCGGTGAAAACGATCGCCAGAGCAACTGCCAATCCTCCTAGGAAGATTGAAGCCGGGATAAAGAGGGACTGATATTTAAGCAGATCAAGGCGTTTGGCCATTAGGTTAGTGTATCAAAGTCAAAAGTCTGATTAAAGGTTGGTTAAAGATTAAAGAATATCTAATATAGTATACTATGTGTAAAGTAACAGTGGCTGGCTGATCAAAAATAAAAAACACTGATAAAAACGGCACAGGCAATTCCCCAAACTGCTAAGAAAACCCAATCCAACCAGTTCCGCCAGAGGCGGTATCGACGAGTGGTGGAACGCACTCCCAGCATCGCGTGGGTGAAGAAGGTCAGAACCAACACCGGAAAAATCAGCGGCACGGTCGGCAGTTGATTAACGAACAGCGGCAAAACGAAGCCGTAGCCGAAAGTCAAAATCAGCAACCAACCAGTCGCGTATTGAATCGAACTGAACAGACGGTCTTTCACGTTCACTCCCCTCCGTGGTCCTCGATCTCCTCCTCGGCGTCCTCGACTTCGTCGCCATCGTCGTCCGGGTCCTCGGCGTCTTCCACCTCATCGTTGTCGTCGTCGGAGTCCTCGGAGTCTAGCGTCCCGTCGTTGTCGTCGTCCTGGTCGATCTCGTTGTCCTGGCCGTCCTCATCCAGATCATCCTCGAACTGATTCTCCTCGGTGTCGACCTTGTCGTCATTGTCGTCGTCGACATCATCACCGTCATCAACTCCGTCGTTATCCTCGTCAAGATCGGAGTCGTCCTGTTCGTCCTCAATCCCGTCGTTGTCGTCGTCGAGGTCCTCCGAATCGTCGGTGCCGTCGTTGTCGTGGTCCAAGCTGTGGTCTTCCTGGGCATCCACGTCTTCCGTGTCCAGAATCCCATCGTTATCGTCATCAGCGTCGACATCATCGGTAATTCCATCGTTGTCATTATCGGCGAAAACTGTCCCGACGGGAAGATATTTACTTGCGAAGTAACCGCCCAAACCGAAGACCAAGGCGATTACCAAAAATGATAAAAATTTGCGCATGTTCATTGTTTAGTCACCGCCTTTCGAATAAATAGTTTACTCATGACTCAGCGTTAGCGAGTAATCAGGACGCGCTGAAGCGCTGGCTTTCTCACGAAAGTGCAACCGAGCAAAGCGAGGGCATCACTCAACTACCAATGTTCCCACCATCCCAGACTCTCTGTGGCCAGCAACGGCACAGTAGATCTCATAGGTTCCGGCTGTGGTCGCGTCAAACTCGATCG
>LDXK01000003.1:0-86093 GCA_001443395.1 candidate division WWE3 bacterium CSP1-7 | reverse complement strand
GCGGTTATCACGTCGATCTGGAAAGTGATCGCCCAAATTGGATCGTGGCATTCGGCGGGATGATGACGGGCTTCTGAACGCACCACAGCAGTGGCGAGTTTATCTCCCACTGCTTTTTGTTTTTCGGACAACCATAGGAAGCGGTTTAAATCCCGTGCTATCATTTTCTCGAAAACTCATTTAGAAAGGAGAGGCGATGGCTCCCGGCACCGATCCCCGTTTGATCAAGGCGCAGATCGATGGCGTCAAAAGCGCGATCGAAGACCTATCGCGGGCCGCCAACAGAGAGCTGGTGCGCGTCGAGAATCGAGAGATCCGGCTGGCCCTGGCCTCCCTGAACCTCGCCGTTGATCTCCTGCTCTTCCTGGTAACCCTCTCTTCGAAACCCTATCTGGAGGAGCTGGACCGACAGATCAACGTTGTCGAAAACAGGGAGAAATATGGCTAAGTTCAGCTTGGCCGCCGCCCGGAAATTTCAGCGCCGGTTCCAAAAGAAAGGCCAGAAAATCCTCGGTCATCTCGGTATCTGGTGGGTCCCACGCCGGGACTACGACCGACTGGACCGATGGTTTGCCGATGCGCTAGACCACATCGAGAAGCTGAATAAGGAGTCTCGGAGATGAAGAAACGAAGGGAGACCAAGCGGGGACGACTCGCCGAAGAGATCAAGTTCTTTCTTGGTAAGAATCAGACCCTCTATGTGAGTCCAGGAGTTGGAATCGGCCCCGGACTTTGCCGCATCTTTGTGACGAGGAAGAACGGGAGAGTCTCGGTCTGGGCCGCCGCCACCAGCGGTTCTCACTTCCGTTTCCGGCGCGGGAGCGGAAATCGATCCGACCCTGATTTCCAGATCGTCAATCTTGATTCGGGCGAAGCGATTGAGGACATCCTCGACCGCAAGTTCTGGGGCCAGTTCACCTGGGGGCAAATCTTTGCCTACGGCGATGACAAGAACTTCCGCCGGAGAGTTCGCCGCCGGATCAGGCAGCTGGTGGAAGAATTCGAGGAACATGCCGCGAAAGAGCTGAACGCGATTCCCCGACCGAAACGATCAAAACCCTCTAGGAAATAGAGGGTTTTCTTTTTGCAAAAAAAAGCTCGCTGGGGCAGCAGCGAGCTGAAAGGTGCTATCCGATATCACTCGATCCCAAACTGCCGATTCCAATCCGCCCAAACTTTGACACTGGCGGCAAGGTAAGGTCCCAGGCGTTTGAGAAACGTTTCCGCCACCCAAACATCAGAGGAACCCCCCGACTTCAAGAGCTGCTCCAGCCGGCCATAGAGGCGGGAAAAGTGGATCATCGTTCGCGGATTCATAATCGGCCGGTTTGAGAAGCTCCCCCGTTGATCCTTGACGCCGATCATTTCCTCAGCGGCCGAGACGAACGGCGGGAAGAGTATCTCCCAAAGCGCGAGCTGGCTCTGAAGCGCAATCAGGCTCCGCTCTTGCTCCGGCACGGCCAACAGCTCGGAACCCCACGGCCCGATGGTGTACAGCGGTTTCAGCTCAAACTTGGCCTGGTACCATCCGGTAGGATCGTCGTCGCTCAAGTAGCGAACTTCGAAAAAGCCCTCCTGTCCTTCGGTTTTGCAGAAGGTCAGTAGGTAAATCGAGATCCGGCGCCGAAGACCGATGTGCGGAAACTCTCCCGACACGAAATCGACCCCGACACGGACCACCAACCGGTTTTGGGCGCGAGTCAACAGAATCGCTGCCATTCGAGCACGGACATCTTGACCCATCAGATTTCCACTCACGCGTCACTCTCCTCAATCGCCTAGGTTTTTCACCATCGGCTATGGTTTTGAGTGCCTCCCTCTGCCCAGAGGGAACTCAAACTAAATAATACCACCGAAACCCTATAGCATCAAATGTGTTTCCGTGTTATCATTTCTGCGAAAACCAACAGAAGGAGGAGACAATGTCCAACGGAAGCACTCGCGCTTGGAAAGCTTTTCGAGTGGACCGGCAGGGACGGCTGCGGTTTCTGTTTCGCGCTCACGCCGGAACGAGTGTGGTTCCCCGGGGAATCTGGGTGGAAGCGAAAGCCCGCTGGGTCCGAGAGGGCGCCGCCGGCCGAAAGTACCGGGCTGGATTCCACTGCTTTCGGAATTGGCAGGCCGTTCTCGCCTTCCAGAAGCAAACCAAGGGGAAGTACGTTATTCGAGAAGTTTTGGTCGCCGATCTACACCGGAAACCACGCACCCGGGCCGGCTCCTGGCTCGCTCGCCGCCTGTACGTTCCCGAAAAGGTGGGCCAATGATTCTCCGAATCGATCCCGGCACGATTCGCTTTCGGCGGCAGACGCAGGAGCTGTGTGGGAACCCATATCCCAAACATCCCCGCGGTTGTCCGAACATCGGTTACTTCCGCCCGCTGGACGGCATCGCCGCTGACCTGAAAGGACGGGTGACCAGGGAGTGTCCTCCGACCGAGATTCTGATCGACGAGATTCTCGACTTCGGTCAGGGCACCTACCTGATTTACACTCAATATCCGGTAGGAAAGGATGCGGATGAACGCCGGCGAACTCACCCCAACCTCCGGTTCCCGGCGGAATGGTACAACGTCCGGTACTGGCAGAATCGGGCCCGGGCCCGGTTGTACGCCGAGGCCCAGAAGTTCCTCAAAGAGAACCCGGGAACGATCGTGGATCTCTGTCCTGAAGCCCACGGCGTCCTGTTGTTCCCGCTGATGAGGGACCAGGCCGGAATAAAGCTCCGGTGGGGTGCCTGGCCGCCGAAACATGACGTGAGCAACGTCGTTTACCAGGCTTGCCTCGGCGGCTACCCGGTAAACTACTCTCGACTAGTCTCAATGGGTAAGCTCGGCCGAAGCCGGTGAACCCTAAACCCATCCCAACCCGATGGGTTTTTTTGCGAACTAGACCGGACGGGTGTAAACTTGAGCCAGAAAACCGAAAGAGGAGGAGAACATGTCCACCCGGTTCATGCGCGTGTTAATCTGGCTCGGAACCCTGTTGTCTGGCGGAACGGTGCTCTTGGGGCTGAACCGGATCTTTCCCCACACCGGGGTGATCTTCCTCATCGGCGCCCTCTATCTGGTTTCCGGCTACATCCTGGACGCGACCGTTCGCACCTACAGCGAACGCGACCGGCAGTACTTCACCCGGAAGTACGGGCGGAAGATGTCTTTCCTGATGGGACTGGGCGGACCGTTCTACCTGGCCTGGGAGTTCTTCGCCAACCTGTGGCGATATTACTAACCGGATTGAGGAGGCGAGATGGATATTGCCTGCGAAGTCGCCGCCGTCTGCGTCGGGATCGGTTTGCGCATCGGCATTCCAATTCTGATCCTCATTGCTCTGGGGTGGGTCCTCCACCGGATCACGAAGGACCGCAACAGGGAATCCAAATGAGCGCCGGCCAACCGCCCGCTCTGGACGAGGTTCTTGCCAATTGTGCGGCCGGCCGCCACGAGCTCATCAAGTTGCTGGACCTTCCGTACCTCGTGGGAACACTCGATTGGTGCCGAAACTGCGGCTCACTCATCGCCAACATTGAAAGGGCGGAACCGCACACTCTGGGATGGAAGCCGCGGATTCTCGCCGAAAGGAAGGAGTAACGCGGGTCGAACCTCAAGCGGTTGAGATGAAAATCTCGCCGCTTTTTTATGGACACAAAAAAGAGCTGTGCGACAAAAGGCACAGCCCGTTCGAATTCTAACGCTTAAAAACGTGTCCCCAAAATTGATTCCAGAGGACCATGAACCGTTCCCGCGAGAAGAGCGCGTGCAGACCCCCCAGCAATGCGATCCCTACCAAATAGACCGGATCCTGGCCGACAGCGACCGCGAAGTAGAGGACGGCCCAAGCGAAAGTGATTAGGCCCTGGAAGACCAGGAAGTCCACTCGGAGCAGGACGGCGATGGCGACCACCACGCCCCAGTACATCCAGGGGTTCACAAAACCGGTGATCGCCAGCAGAGTGAAGCTCGCCACTCCCAGCGCCAGATCCACCCAGCCGTCGTTTCTCCCGAAAAAGCCCTCACCGGCGTGGCCGCTCCGGCGCGCCAATCGGCCGTCGAAGAGGTCGGTCAGCCAGAGTAAGAGCAGAAGCCAACCGCCGGCACCGGCGATTGCGGCCGGTCCCTTGATCCAACCGATCACGGGAACGACCATTGCGCCCAAGAGCCGGATCGCGGTCAGAACATCGGCCGTCCGTTTCAGCGTCATCTCCTCCTCCTTCTTTTAACTAGCTAAAGTTTAATCCCAAATTTCGCTGGGTCAAGAAAAAAGCTCTCCGATTGAGAGCGAGTTTGAGAAAAGTCAGCGTATTTTTAATACGCGTCCTTTTCCGTAGGAAAAGCTAGCCTACGTTAGTAGGCGTACTTCTCCTGATATTCCGTCGACATTTCCTCGCAACGGGATTTGGAGGTGAAATAATCGGGGTATTTCTGCTTGAGCCAGGAGACCGCGACCGCAGCTTCGCCGGTGGTGGGGACGTCCCCGGAACCCAAAGCCCCGGCGCCGTCTAGATAACCGGAGATATTGTCCAACGACTCCCCCTTCAAGCCGTAATCCTTTGCCAACGGCCAGTCGCCGAAATCAACCACGGTGGCGGCGAGAGTCTGGGCTTGATTGCAAACCGCCAGCGCCTCTTTCACAAACCGCATCTTGTTGCTCCAGGGACTGCTGCCGTAGTAGCGGTCGTAGAGACCGACGGCGAGCAAGGAAGTAAGAGTAGAGAGCAAGACGACCGCCACCACGAACTTCAACCAAAGGGGACGTTTGCCGGCCCAGGCCTTCAACCGCTTGGCCAACGGCTTGCTCTTCTTCATAAACTTGAGATTGATTTTCAACATTATTTGAATGATAGCACTCCCACAAATTCGCTATAATTTGACCGAACAGATGCCCGGATACGTCACCGATATTGAAAAGGAAACTCTAGGGAACGAGAACTTTCGGAGGGTCCTCTACACCGCCCCCCACAGCCAGCTCGTCGTGATGACCCTCAAACCGAGCGAGGACATCGGCGAGGAGGTTCACGAGAGCGTCGACCAGTTCTTCCGGATTGAAGAGGGCACCGGAAAGACGGTCCTGGAAGGGGAGGAGCACGAGATCGGACCGACCAGCGTCGTCGTTGTCCCCGCCGGTACTCGCCACAACATCATCAACACCTCCCAAGATAAACCCCTCAAGCTCTACACCGTTTACTCCCCGCCCAACCACCGGGACGGCGTCGTTCACGCCACCAAGGCGGCGGCGGAGGCCGACGACGAGCACTTCGACGGACACAATAGCGTATAAAATGTTTGGAAATTTGTTTGGAAAAAAACCGAAAATATCCATCCCAAAGCTAGGATTCCTGCAGGCGTTGGGAGTGGCGGCCTACTGCACTTTAGTCGGGTCGGTTCTCTGGAGTGGAAACATCCTCTTCGGTCAAATGGGAAACGTTCTCGGTCCGACGTTGATGCTGATTCTTCTCAGCGTTTCGGTCCTGGTCTGCGGGTTGCTGGTCTTTTACCACCCCTACCAGCTCTTCTTCGACGGCAAGAAAAAAGAAGCCGCCGATCTGGTTCTCTACACCACCGGCTGGCTGTTCGCTTTCTTTCTTCTTGTCCTCATAAAACTCCTCATCCTCAACGCTCTAATCAGTTAACGGTCCAACCGACGTTGATTTTCTCCAGTTACTTTTTCCGAATTAAATGGAATTCGCCCTTAATAACTCCGTAGGCGGAGGTCATCGTCATCGTTCCCGAGATCAGATCGGTAGTGAAGTTCCCCTGCATTGTCACCGTCGCGCCGCCAGCGCTGACCGTGCCGAAATCAAGTCGGCTCCCGCTGACCCTGATGCTGATCGGCGTCGCTCCCACGTTCACACAAGTTTTCGGAGTAGAAATGGCACCGTAACCAGTAACCGTCGTCGAACCCCAAGTGCACAGATTGGTGTAGGTAATAGTACCGCTGGCCGTGTTTCCGGAAACCGAAGTGATTTTCAACGTGACATCGCTGTTTTGATACACCACAGCCGTCCCGGCACCGCCGAGAGGAAAACTGCCGTATAACTCCATTCCTTTACCCTTAAGAGAGGAAACCCAAGTTCCGGTGAGATCGCGGGCGGGGGTGAGATTCCCGATCGGGGCTCCGGGGGTGATAATATCCTTGATTTTCTGGGTAATAGTGTTGACCAAATCGGGATTCGTTCCGACGTACGCAACCGTTCCGATCGCCAAGGCGGCGATGATGAGAATAAAGATAAAGGCGATTCCACTACGTTTTCCCATTTCAATCTAGTTTTACCACAAATCGGAGACCGTTGATTTTCCCCCGCCCCGTGCTAACCTAGAACCAGTCTTGATCGAAAGGAGAGAAGATGGACGGCTCGCTCCGCGAACCTAGATTCGGCGAATGGCCGAATAACGGCTTGTTGGCCTTGTCGGTCCGGCAACCCTGGGCTAATTTGATCGTCCTCGGTCTCAAGGATATTGAGATCCGGACCTGGGCGACCAAGTACCGCGGTCGGCTTCTGATCCACGCCGGCATGACGTTTGATCGAGTGGCGATGTGGAGATTCCCGATGGAAACGGTTCCGCGAGGAGCCATCATCGGCAGTGTCAAGCTGGCTGAAATCCTCCGATTCACGCGGAAAACCTGGAAAGAAGAGGGCGACCGGCACTTGGATACCGGCCAATTTCCGCTCGAGACCGCCTACGCCTGGATTCTAGAAGACCAGCGACCGTTCTCCGAACCGATTCCGTACAAGGGCGCACTGAAGCTGTTCCGGGTGGACTCCGAACCGGTGCGCCAAGCTCTGCTCGCCTCCCAAACCCAACGCTAACCCGTTGGGTTTTTTAGTAACGAAAAAAGAAAAAGCCCTCTTGTTAAGAAGAGGGCTCGCAGTAGATGTAGGAATAGCCGTAGCCGAGGTATCCAAAAGACTCGGAAATCTCAGCGGCCCAGCATGTTAGTCCCGGTCGGGGAGGATTGACCGAATGCCAATCCAACCTGACACTCTCTCCCGGAATGGTTACCGACCTGCTCACGATCTCACTTCGGGGACCACTGGCGATGACAATTATCGCCACGGCAACAACGATCAGAGCAACCAATAAGACCAGCGTGAGGTTTGATCTTTTCATCCTTCTCTCCTCTCGGGATGTGGCGAAATGATCTAAAGAATCCTGATTACAAACATCGAGTGAGGAAAATCGCTGGGGACTCCCCGAAAGAAGTTTCTAGCTCTCCCGTGGGGAATGCCGTAAGAAAGACCGGGGGTCACCTCGGTGACGATCTGCTCGGTCTTGACGAAGACGTACTCCGTCCCCCTGAACCCACCGTGACCGTGGTTGTCCCCCGGTGATGGGAGGCAAATGAACCGATCGTATTTCTCAAGCTCCCCAAAAGTCAGCGGCTCAAAGAACTCCGCCGGCATTGCCGCCCAGCTCTCCTTCAAACGAACGGCGCTATCCGATGCCATGGCCTCTTTCTCCTTTCCGAGTTGCTATAAGATTAACACGGCATTTTAATGTTTCAAGGGTAAAGAACAAAAAAGGACCAGATCCGTAAAGAATCTGGTCCCAGGTACGTCACGCGCTCTTCCCTCGCTTCCGCCGCTCTCGAAGATGTTCAACGAGGGCAAAAACGGCGATGGTGGGCACGAGCGCCGCGAGAACCATCGGCCACAGGAACGCGACAAAGAGGATTACCTCGTCCCCGGGCGAAGCTCCCGCCGCGATGAAGCGCTCAAAACCGTAGACGGCCAAGGCGATGAACGGAAGGGCGATGAGGATGAATCTCATCTGGAATTCGCCCACCTCGATGGCTCTATCGGCAACTGACATCTTAGCCTCCTTTGCCTGTGTCAGAGATGGTTCAATTATACCCTAGCTATTCCAGAAAATCAACTGCTATAGGATACGGTTTAGGAGAGGGGTAGCGGTTTCCAACCGGCAAAAAAAGCCCACCGATCCAGAAGATTCACTTTATTATTGACCCATAGTGTGTTATAATTAGGGTATTCGTTTGGAGAAGGGGTAACACCCGTAGTTCCGCAGAGTCAATCCGCCGTAGCTCCTAGTTTCTTTAGGAGGCAACGATGTTTGATGGAGGATCGCTCCTGATCGGCCTGCTGGCAATACTCGGCGGCATCTGGATGGCCTTGATCGTGCCGAACGATGTGGCGCAGGGATCATACCGCTGGATCCCGACATTTTTACGAATCAGCGGGGTGGTCGTTATCGCTGAGGGCCTGTTCCTCATCGCCGGCACATTTGGACTGGTTCCGATGACTGGTGTCCAATGGTACATTCGGATTCCGGGTCGCTAGCTGCCGAACGTCTTAGCGTTGTCGGAGGATAACATGTCTGACTTCCTAACGTTCGTGAATCTGCTCGACGCCAAAGCGCTCGTGCTCGGTCTGGCGGCGCTCGCCGGGGGTATCTTGGGCGTGCAGTACACCTACCGCGACATCCGAGACCTCGGCTTCGAGCCCGGACACATCGCGCTCGGGTGCGGCAGCCTGGTCTTCATCGCCACCGGGGCCCTCTTCATCGTTGGTCCCGTCCTGTACGCGCTGGGCTGATCGTCGGTTCGGAAACCAAAACTCGTCAATCCCCCTGACGAGTTTTTTATTTTTTCCAACCGACAGGAAAAGGACCGAAACGGGGGTTTCGGTCCTTGAAACAGATCAAGATCATTCCGGCTCTCCCCAGAGGGCATACGCCACCCGCTGCAAGAGAATAGCGTATCGGCGCATCGTGTCGGGATAGCTCAAGACGTATGACCGGTCCATCACGATCACGGTCTCCCGCAGCGGTTTGCCATCAATGTGCCTGAACTGGTCGGTGGTCAGATCAACCTCCGACCCGTCCGGCAACCGATTCCAGTAATGGCTATCGCCGTTGGTCATATCGCACCGGAGGAGTTCACCGCCCAGCAATTCCTGAACGACCAGGGCGGAAACCTTGCACTGATTCAGGCTCGGCACTTCTGACGACCACTTGCCTCTCGTGGCCGTTTCGGCGCACCAGGATTTCTCCAACAGCGCCTTGACCAACCCCACGTGGATTTTGTCCACTCGAGCAGGAGGTTCGTCGGATTGCGGATAGAAAGGGTTAATGCCCTTTCCAAACACCTCCGCCGGAGTGCAGAACAGAGTACGACCAGATTCCCACATAACCCTATTCAGCCATCTCCGTTCCCGTCCCTGCGAATCAACCATTCGACTCCTCCTTCGGCGGCAGAATCCGGACGCGGGACGCCAGCGTCATTTTCGCCAGACCCTTGTCGATCATTCTCCAAATCGCCGCCATCACGGTGTACCGGGGGAATTGCGGCACCCGGCGAGCAACCCCATCCGGAGAGTACACCCGCGGCGGCAGCTGCTTCACGACCTCAAAGGCGCCTTCGTAGAGAGCATGCTCTTCGGCGGCGCTCATGCCCGAACCACCACCCATCTCCGCCCAGTTCTGGTACATTACCTCTTCTCCTTCGGCAGAATCTTGAGGCGGGAATTTGGCGTCCACTCCGCCAGGCCCTTTTCGACCATTTCATGACCCCCACGAGTAACCATGAAATTAGGAAACTGGTCCAGCAACCGATGAAGTCTGAACGGCCGGTAGGTTCCGGGCCGGAGCGCCCGTAGCGCCGCGGACACCTCAACCGACATCTCCATCTCTTCCTTTTCCGAGTGCGGCCACCGTTTCACGAGGCGCTCTCGCCGGCGGCGAATCACCCCTGCCCGAAGCATCACCCAACTGCGTCCAAATTTCGGCATGGACGCCTCCTTTCTTTGGAATTATTCTAACAGAGGGGGAAATAAAATAAAGGACAGAAACGGTAGCTTGTGGTAGGTTTATTTTAGGATGGACGAGCCGATCGAGCCCCCCAATCATCCCGAAGAAGACATGCACCGCTGGGAAGACGAGGGCGGAGCGGTTTATCCCGATGAAGAAAAAGAGGCTATCGAAGAGAATAGAGAGCCTCTCCAAGAGCCTCAAAACAATCCAGAGCCATCCGCTCCACCCCATTCAGCGGCGTAAACCCGGAGAACTTCCGCAGCCGCTTAGCACTCTCTCGATATTTCTTCAGAACCAAACGCAGTTCCTCTCTCGATCGGTACGCCTTTTTCCCTTTCGCCATCCTCCCCTCCTCTCTCTATAACGTAATTCTACAACGGGGAGCAAAATAAAAAGAAGGGCCGAACGATGAGTTCAGCCCTTGAAACGATCTAGATTCGACTACGCTCACTACTAGGACGGAATCTTACTTCCGTATTCCCGTTCCAGCGCCCGAAAATCCTCCCAAAGCCCTTCCATAGTCTTGGGAGAAACAATGCCCGAATCGATCAACTGCCGAATCCGGCCGGCGCGCCAGGCGATCTCGCGGGGAACCCCGAGCTCCACCAGCCGCTCGCACTCGCACTGCGGGCAAAGATCGTCGGGACTCATCCCGAACCCCGGCAGACTGCAGACGTGACCGATCCCGAACTGGGCTCGACCCGGCCTGGCCATCTAGTTCTCCTTCCTGTCCGGACCCGGAAACCACTTCTCCGGGCGGAGATCCTCGATCGCCGACCGGACCAGCGCCCAAATCCCGTCGCTAGGGTCGTGCCAGACAATCGCGTTTCGGGTGACTCCCTCTGGAGTGCGAATGACACAACCGTAGGAATAGCGGCCCTTCCCATCCCGTCGAGTCGTTCGGTGCGCGGTCAGAGTCCCAACCACCCGGCCGTTGACGGAAAGTTCGCAGGTCAGCATCTCGCCTCCCTTCTTTTGGAATTATTTTAGCAGAGGAAAGATTGAAATCCCATAGTAGGGTAGTATAATAGGACAAATCTGAGTTGGAGGAGAGACGAAATGGATTACAGGACCCTTTTCTATCTGCTGTTGGGGATGGTTTTGGCTTCGATCGCCATTTCCATCCGGAACTGGTTCTTGCGGCGACGGTTCATCCGATACTTCGGCCGCAATGCGACGCAAGCGGGGGTCGACGGGAGGCTGATGGCGATGGCCGAGCCACTCGACATTTTCCGCCGCTACCAACGTGCCTGCGCCAAGGGGTTTCTCGCCGGAATGAGCGAGTCCATCGATCTCGAGGATAAATCGCCAGAGAGGAAAAAGGCTGAGAAGAACGCCAAGAAGCTGCTGAAAGACAGCCTCAACTGGAAATGGGTCTTCCGGAAAAGCCGAAGAGAGTTTCGGCGCGCCCAACGGCTGGCGAAGCACTTCGGCTTCACCGTGCAGAAAGACTACACCGACTATCTCAACCGGTAATCTTGTCGGGAACGACTACCAAGCAGCGAACCCAAATTCGCTGCTTTTTTGTTTTTCAGGAAGCTTTGCCGGCGGAGCCGAAGAGGGTGATTTTGGCCTCGATAATTTTTTGAACGGCCGCGATCACGGGAGGCATAATCTTGTAGATCGCCACTTCATCCGAAGATTTGAGAGTTTCCTCCAGTGTTTTCCGGTAGGCAATCCGGAGTTCGGTGTTGACGTTCACCTTAACGATTTTGCCAATCTTGATCGCATTCCGGACCTGTTCTTCCGAGATGGTACTCCCCCCGTGCAGGCTGAAGAAACAGGAAAGCCGCTCCCGCAGCTTCGCTAAAAGGTCCAAATCGAGATGCTTCTCGCTCGCGTAAACCCCGTGGACGTTGCCGATCGAAACGGCGAGAGTATCAATCCCCGTTCTCCCGACGAAATCCTCGGCCTGGTCCGGATCGGTCATCTTCTCTTGAGCCACCACGTCCTCGGCTTTCTCCTCGTGGACCGCGCTCGTTCCTCCGATCGGCGTCAGCTCCGCCTCGCACAAGAGCCCTTTCGCATGGGCTTCCTCGGCAATCTTTTTGGTAGCGGCGACATTCTCCTCGTATGGCAGCTTGGAAGCGTTGATGTGAATCAGGTCGTAACCGGCGGCGATGCCCTCCTCGGCCGCCTCCACCGAAGGGGAATGATCCAAGTTGATGAGCATCGGCACGCTGAACTCTTCACTCAAATTGCGGACAACATCAACCAAGTTAGCGGCCTCAATAAATTCGGTCTCGCCGTGGGAGCTCTCGGCGATCACCGGCGCTTTTTGCGCCCCCGCCGCCTGGGCAATTGCCTTTAGAGTCTCCAAATTGGCGGCGTTAAAAGCCCCAACCGCGTAACCCTCTTGTCTTGCCCGTTCAAAAATTTCTCTTGAATTCATTTAAATATACCCAGTCTGTTATAGTATATTAATATACTATAAGGAACAATTAAATTACTCTTTATTACTTCTTCAGCTCTACGGCTCTCTTGGCAGCAGCAACAATGTCTTTGGCGACCAGTCCAAAAGCCACCATCAACTCGTCCGGCTCGCCGGATTCGCCAAAACGGTCCTTCACGCCGACCCTAATTACTGGAACAGGATGGTTCTCTCCCAGAAATTCGGCAATCGCCCCTCCCAACCCGCCTTTGGCTTGGTGCTCCTCCGCTGTCACAACCGCTCCGGCCTTTTTCGCGGCAGCGAGAACAGTTTTTTCATCAAGCGGCTTGACGGACGAGCTGTCGTAAACCTCCACTCCCAAACCCTCTTTTTCAAGCACCGCGGCCGCCAAAATCGACTCGTGCACCAACGGTCCGCAGGCGAAGATCGCCACATCCACTTTTTCTTTGGCAGATTCCCAAAAAAGTTGAGCCACGCCGATCGCAAACGGCGTTTCTGCGGTCGTAATCACCGGCGTTTTATCGCGGGCAAAGCGCATGTAGGCCGGGCCGTAGATCTGGGCGATCGCTTCGACGATTTTCTTGGCTTCCCAAACATCGCAGGGCGCAAAAACCTTCATGTTGGGTTGGACCCGCATCAGCGCCATGTCCTCCAGCGCCTGGTGGGTCGCCCCGTCCGGTCCGACCGAAACTCCGGCGTGGGCCCCCATGATCTTAACGTTAGCGTTGTTCAGCGAAATGGTCGTCCGGATCTGTTCGTTGTTTCTCCCCGGAGAAAAAGCGGCGTAGGAGGCGATAAAGGGCACCTTGCCGGCGAGCGCCATCCCGGCGGCGAGGGAGGCCATGTTCTGCTCCGCCACTCCCACCTCGACGTACCGATCGGGAAATTCCTTCTGGAACATCTGGGCCCGGGTCGACTCCGACAAATCCGCGCAGAGGACCACTACGTTCGGATCCTTTTTGCCGGCCGCCACCGCTCCCAATCCGAATCCATCCCGAGTGGGTTTGGCTTCCAGCTTGGCCTTGTCCAAGATGTTTTCAACCAGTTTTGCGGCTTTGTTTATTGGCATTATTCGTGTTCGCTCCTGATCCTACCACCAAGAGTTCTGATCTCCCTAATCGCTTCCAGCGCTTCCTTCGGATTGGGCGGCTTGCCGTGCCACTCATACTTCCGCTCCATAAACTCCACTCCCCGCCCCGGAATCGTGTGAGCCAGGATCAGAGAGGGCTTGTTGAAGACGGCTTTGGCCTTGTTGACGGCGTCGATCAGCTCCTCGATGTTGTGGCCGTCGATATCCTGCACGTGCCAACCGAAGGCCTCGTATTTCTGCATCAGGGGCTCCAACGGCATCACGTCTTCGGTAAACCCGTTGATCTGGATGTTGTTGCGGTCGAGAATTCCGATCAAATTACCAAGCTTGTTGTTGCCGGCGAACATCGCCGCCTCCCAGATCTGGCCGGTCTGCTGTTCCCCGTCGCTCATCAGCACGTAGGTCCACCACTTTTTGCCGTCCATCTTGGCAACCTTCGCCATCCCGGCGGCTTGAGAGAGGCCCGAACCGAGCGGACCGGAGGTTGTTTCCACTCCCGGCAAGCGCTCCCGCTCCGGGTGCCCCTGCAAGCGGGTGCCGTATTTCCGCAGGGTCCAGAGCTCTTCGTGGGGGAAATAGCCAGCGTGGGCCATTACCGTGTAGCGAACCGGACAGTAGTGGCCGCAGGAGAGCAGGAGGCGGTCCCGCTCTTCCCAATCGGGCTTTTTGGGGTTGTGGTTCAGGATGTGGAAGTAGAAGGCGGTCCAGATCTCCATCGTCCCCAACGGTGAGGCGGAGTGGCCGGAACCGGCTTTGGTCAGCATCTTAATGAGGTCAACCCTCATCTCGTTCGCCATTTTGTAGAGCTCATCTACGCTGTAGTGTTCTTTCTTGGGAAATTGCATATTAATGCTGTCCTCGCTGATGCTCGGTTGCAATAATTACTCGCTTGCGCTGTGTCATTAGTAAACAACGGCCGGGCCGTCGTTGTCCGCTTCCAACCTTCGGATCTCCTTCAAAACTTCCTCCGGGCTGTCCACAATCCGGTAGACCTTCATCTCCTCCCCTCTAATATACATATTTTTCTCAAAAGCCGCCAACATGTCCCGCCAGAACTCGCCGAAAAGAATGAAGGGCTTGTGGTGGCCGAAATAGAGGCGGGCCAGACCCCAGGCCATCCCGAATTCCGAGAGGGTACCGGTTCCGCCTTTAAAGGCGATGTAGGCGTCGCCCGCGTCCAGCAGCTTCATCGTCCGGTCGATGTAGTGTTCGGTCACGATCTCCTCGTCGATCAGGTTGGTCTTATCACGGCCTTCAAAAAGGGGGGCGTTTTTGGGGTAGAAGCTGACACCGATGGTTTTTCCCCCGCCAGCGTGGGCGCCCAGAGTCGCGGCTTTCATTACTCCCGGCCCGCCGCCGTTCACAATCGTGTAACCGCTCTCCGCCAGGAGTTTGGTCGTCGCAAAGGCATCCTTCCAGACCTGATCGCCCTCTTTTGCGTCCGCGAAACCAAAAATGGTGATTTTCTTAAACTTTGACATTTTTGTTTCTCTAAAATGGTAGGTCGTTTCTTCGGCCGTCCATTTTTGTTTCTTTAAAATGCTAGGTCGCTGTGGACGGCCGTTATTTCCTTCGGAAATCTAGGACGTTGTAGACGGCCGTCCATTTCTTAGAGATTCTATCGCGTTGGGGACATCCTCGGCTTTGAAGATGGCTGAACCCGCTACCAGAATCGTTACTCCCGCGGCAAGCATCGCCGGCGCCGTTTCGGCGTTCACCCCGATATCAACCGAAATCGGCAGGTTTGGAAACCTGCTCCGGACTTTCTTAATCGTCTCCAGGACCGCGGGGTTGAACTTCTGTCCGCCAAAACCGCTCTGCCCACCCATCGCCTGGAAGCGATCCACCTTTTCCAGAATTTTTTCGTAGCCGGCGAGAGGGGTTTCCGGCTCGGCGGCGAGGCCGATGGTGAAGCCGATCGCCCGAGCCTGGGCGAAGATTGGTTCCCAATCCTTAGAGGACTCAACGTGGAAGATCAACTGCTCCACCCCGGGGTGGTGGAGACGTTCAATCCAGTTCGCGGGATCGGAAACCATCAGATCGGCTTCGATCTTCGGGGGCGGGTTGTAGCCCAGCTTATCAATCTCGTCCAACACCAGGGGATCGGAAAAGGTGGTGTTGTCGACGAAAATGCCATCCATGATATCCCACTGGACCCGATCGACGTGGGAGGCGACCAGATCAAAGCGCTGGAGAAATTCTTCCCGGGTGTTGACTAGGAGAGATGGAACGACCTCAACCATTTCTGCCTCATTCTACCAACGTCGGCCCAGTCAAAGAAACGGCCCGTGATAGGATAAAACTAACCAATTAGGAAAGGAGGAGAGATGCGCTCCGCGTGGCGCCGATATCGAAGAAGCATCATCACTCTGGAAGAAGCCGTCTTCAAGGGCCGTCGGGTCTGCCAAAAGTGCGGCGAGAAATTCTTGCGGCGAAAAGCCGAAGGAGGAGAGAAAGATGAACCTGTTGAGGATCGTTCGGAGATGGCTGAAACTCCCCGAGAGGCTGGTGGCGAAGCGAGCGCGGCGGCCGAAGTACATGTGGGAAATCTTGAATATGATCCTTCCTGAGGAACACCCGAGACGCCGATGGCGAGAGAATCCGTACGACCAACTCGCCAACAAGCGCGTGAGCGAGATCTTCCCCCCGGAGAGTTAGACTGCCAGCTGGCGAGGATTAAAACCCCTCGCTTTTTCTTTGGCGGGGCGTCCTTTTTACGGCTGGACTTCCAGATCGGCGATTTTCTGGAGGCGGCGAAGGTGCCGCTCCTCGCTGGGGGAAGGAGTTTCGAGCCAGAGTTTCACGATGTTTTTGGCCTGTTCTTCGGTGAGGTGATCGGCCGGCAGGGCGAGCACGTTGGCGCCGTCGTGCTGACGGGACTGTTTCACTAGTGCCGCATCGTCGCTCCAGACCACGGCCGAGCGCACGCCTCGGAATTTGTTGGCAACGATGTCCACCCCCACCGCCGACCCGCAAAGCATAATCCCCCGGTTTTCTTCAGGACTTTCCGCCACTCGCCGGGCGACCTGAGCGGCAAAATCGGGATAGTCGTCGGTCTGATCGTAGACGATGTTGCCGAGGTCCTCAAAAGGGATTTTCCAATCTGCCAGCCAAGTCTTGATCTTTTCCTTGAGCTCAAACCCGCGGTGGTCGGTTCCGAGATAAATCATCACTATCAAATTAGCACTATTTGGCGCGGGTGAAGGTAATCGCCAAGAAGCAGGCCAGCGCGGCGGGGATGAGCAGAACCGGCCAGTTCGCTGGAAAGAAAAACCAAAGAACAGCGCAAATAAAAACCGAAACCAGAATCGAGAGGTGAATGCTGACCTCCCGCTTGATCACTGAAAGGAAGTGGTCTTTTTCGGCCAGTTTGTAAAACAGAGATTCTGCCCCAATCCCATAAAAAGGAGCCACCAACCCCCGGTAAGCATTGAGAACCGCCAGTGCCAAAATGCCCGGGAAAAATCCGACAAGGAACCAAAACGGCGCCAGGAACAACGCCCCTACCTTAAAAACCCGGCGGCTTCCGAGAGAATCCACCACTCTCCCGGCGACAACCATTAGCGCCACCTCGACCACCGCAAAAACGGAAGTCACCGCTCCCAAGTTGGTGAATGACTTCACCACCCCAAAGAGGAAAAGCGGCCAAAAGAGAGCAGCGATCACATTCTCCAACCTGATCCCTAGGAATCCGGTCAGGACCGGGCGCCAGGGGCGGGAAAAAGTTTCCGCCAGAATCTGCTTCGCTCCAACGAAACGGAATCCGAGATGGTCGCCGACCCAAAGAATCGGAATGCTGGAAAGAAGGATCAGCAGCATCCCCAGCCCGTAGAGGACGGGAAATCCGAAGGTTGCCACCACCAACCCGCCGAAGAACGGCGCCAGCGCCGAAACCACCGAAACAAAAACCCCCATCCAGGCGATCTTGCGTCCGAATTCCCCATCCTTTCCGGAGGCCAGGAAAACACTGTGATAGGTTACCCAGAAAGTGGGGATGGTCAGACCTTCGAAAATAGCCGCCGGTAAAATCAATAAAGGATTGCGGGCGGCTAAGAGCAAAAGAAGAAGGTTTAGGATCCGAAAAACATTGGCCAGCAAGACACTGCGGCCGGCTCCCAACCGAAGCAAAAAAGTCGGAGCGGCCAGAAGAGAAAAGATCGCTGTCAAAGAAAGAACCCCGTAAAAAGCCGGCAAATAGTAAAAGTTGCCGGTAAGCTGAAAGATGTAGATCGGCACAAAAATTCCGATCATCGAAAGCCCAAAGTGCAGGATCGAGGTGGTCAAATAGAGTGAATTGAGCGGGCGGCGGTAGAAGCGGTTAAGGCCGATCATACTTAGAATGAAAATACCAGATATGCCGTCCTCGCTTCGCTCGGTTGCACAAATTACTCGCTAGCGCTGTGTCATTTGTCATATCCGTGTTTTCCGACTAACGGAACAAAGCGAAACCCGGGATACCGTTCCTCTTGAAATCCTTTTTCCGTTTTTGTGATCTTGAGCATCTCCTGCATGATCTTGAGCCCGGTCGAAACGGTCACCGGAATCACCAATCTCCCACCAACTTTGAGCTGTTCCAGCAGCGGCCGGGGAATTCCGGGCGCGGCGGCGGTGACAATGATCCCGTCGAACCCGTCCTTCGCCAAGGCTACGGAGGGCAAGCCAAGACTCCCGTCGCCGACGATAACTTCCACGTTACCGTATTTGAGCTTCTTAAGAATTCCGACCGCCTTTTTCGCGAGATCCTCAAACCGCTCGATTGTGTAAACTTTCCGACACAAACGAGAAATAATTGCGGCCTGATACCCCGAACCGGTTCCGATTTCCAAGACAGTATCGCCGGGCTTAGGATCAAGGAGTTGGGTCATAAAAGCGACCGTGTATGGTTGGGAAATCGTCTGACCGCTCCCGATATCCAACGGGTTATCTTCATACGCTAGACCAACCAGATTGGGAGGGACGAAGGCTTCACGAGGAACTCCGCGAAATGCGGATAGAATATATACATCAACAATGCCCCGCGCGGCGAGGTGCTCGCGAAGCATAATTTCTTTTGCCCTGATTAGGTCCGCTATCAAAGTTAAACTTTGAGTTTGCCTAGCTGCTTTTCCGCGATATCTCCCACCACCGGCAACTTGTATTCCTTACCCTGATAGGCCTGATACATCAGATAGAACCAGAGAACCAAAAGCGCCAGCCCTAGCGGAACGCTGATCACCAACCAGAGAACATTGACTACCGGAATGTATCCGATGACAAAGTTCAACACGAAATATCCGCCGGTAAGAACAGTGGACTGCATCGCGTGGAAGCGGACGAATCTGTTCTCCTTCTCCGTCAAAAGAAAGAAGATTCCCGATACAAATCCCAAAACGTAGGCCAGTGCTCCCGTCAAATTTTCTTCTAATCCGATTTGAGTTTTAGCCATTCAAATCACCCCCCATCGAAAATTAATCAACTTGAGTTTAGCGTTTTCGCTGCTGCCGAAACAACTCTTCCATTTCAGCGACCGTTGTCGCCTGTTCGGGATTTTTATCGTCACGGAAAGCCATCAGACGGGGGAAGCGCAGGGCCAACCCACCCGCCGTGTGCAACGGAGATTTGGTAATCTCATCGGCCCGGATCGCCACCACGATGGAAGGCTCGGCCCAAACATCTGGATTGTGCTCTTTGGCAACATCCGCGTTCTTGGGTTTTTCCTTGGTCTTAAGGGCATCCACCCGCTTCTTCATCTCCCGCCATTCCTCATCGGTTAGACCGGAGCCAACGCGGGAAATCGTTTTGAAAGTGTCGTTTTTGTCATCGTAAACGGCAACGAGGAATCCCCCGATCCCGAACTGGGTCCGTTTACCTCGGCCCGTGTAATAGCCGAGAACAACGCAATCGATCGTGTCCTCCAGTTTCCCCTCCTCGACCCGCTTCAACTTGACCCAATTGAAATTGCGCACTCCCGCTTGATAAACTCCGTCCAATCGTTTTGTCATAATCCCTTCTAACCCGTGCTCGATCTCCTCCAAAAAGAATTTCTCCAGCTCTTTCGCATTGGTGAAAACCCGCTCTTCGGCGAGGATAATCGTGTCCTCATGACCGGAAACCAGCTTCTCCAGCGCCCGCCGCCGGGTTTCGTAGGGTTCCCGGGTGAGATCTCGGCCATCGAGGTAAAGCAAATCAAAGGCAAAAACTTTGAGAGGGAGTTCGACCGCCTTTTCCTTGATTCCGTACTTCCGCTTCCGCTTGGCGGTTTCTTGGAACGGTTCAAATTCTTCAGTATCGGGATTGTAGGCGATCGCTTCGCCCTCGAAGATTAATGATTTCGCCGCCAGTTTCTGGGCGGCGGCGGCGATCTCCGGAAACATCGGAGTGGTGTTCTCCAGATTGCGGGAGAAGATTCGCACCCAGGAACCTTTTTCCACCCCGACCAATCCGGCCAGAGCCGGCTGCTCAACGCCCTCATTATCCGCCGCCTGCTTGCGGCTTTTGTCCAGGTGAACCTGAACCCGAAAGCCGTCATACTTCGGCTCGGCGGCCAGCTTCCCACCCATTTTCTCCAAGATTTCCGCCGGGGTCGGCAGGCGTTCCGCCGCCGCCATCCGCACCGGGACCCCCACTGTGACTTCAATCTTTTCTATACCTTTTGCTCCCTTACTCTTAACGAACTGAGCGATCCGGCCGATGTCGGCCGAGACGTTGTAGGCCCGCTCGATCAGAGGGCGAAGGGATTTATCCCCCGCTTCGGCGACCGAAAGCGCATCGAGGATGGTTTTATCCGAGAAACCTAACCGTAAGCTTGCCACCGGAATCCGAGCAACATACCGAACCGAAAGCGGATCGAGGGATTGGAAGAGCCCCGCCATTTCCCGGACCTTGCGTTCCTGCGAGCCGGTTCCGGAATCCTCGGCGATCTGCCGCAGCTTCGCATACACCTGTCCGACTGTTAACCGTGAACCGGAAACTTTAGACCTCTTCGCCAATTCCTCTGCCGCATCCCCTAGATCCCCTTTCTCTTTGGCGATTTTCTCGACCTCCGCTCCAGGAACCATGTAGGCATCCGTCATCACCCGCAGCAGCATTTTTCCGGCGAGATTAAACTCCACGCCCTCGTAGAGAGGGGCGAGCTGACCAAGCACGAGATAGCAGATTTTATCGATTTCCTCAGGAGAAGATTCTTTCAAAAGATCCGCGAGAATTGCGGTAATCTCTAAGCGTTTGGGGGTGGCTTCGATCCGCGAAAAATATTGCGCCAGTTTAGAAAAAAGCATCGCTTATATGTTAGCTTAACCGATGAAACGGTTGAAATCCCATAGTCGCATGGTATGATTTGAATCAGAAAAATCGAAAGAGGAGGAAACATGCGGAACGCCCTCGCCGTCCTGATTATGGTAATTCTAATCATCGGACTCGCGGTCTATGAGCTATTGAAAAACCTCTACTTCTACGGGAACATGGGAGTTGCCACCCTGGTCTTGTTCGCAACCTCAAAGCGAAGATAAATAATCTTCGCTTTTTAATTTAGAGCCGGATTACCGAAAGACCTTTTTGAAGAGAAGCGGGAATGTGGTTGAGATCGGTCGTAGTGATAATCGTCTGGCCCTCACCGATCAAATCAAAAACCCGGGCGCGATTTTCTTCGTCCAGTTCGGAAAAGATGTCGTCCAAGAGTAAAACCGGCCGGTTCTCGATCTTCTTCTCCGCAAAGCGCAGCTCAGCTTCCTTCAGTGCCAGCACCGCTTTACGCTGCTCGCCCCGAGAACCGTAGGCCGCAAGATCGCGCTCTCCAATCTCAAATGTAAAATCGTCCCGGTGCGGGCCGATCAAGGAAGTTTCCGCCGCGATTTCGCGCGGCCGATACTCCAAAAGCCGATCCGCTGTCAATCCAGAAGGTTGGTAGCCGAGCTCCATTTTTTCAGTTCCAAGCTCTTGATTGATTTCGTTGAAAAATTCTTTCCGCTTATCCTGCAGAAGAGTACCGTGCTCCAGAAATTTGGCGTCCCAAAAACCCAACTCTTCCTCCGAAGCAAAACTCTTGTTGATCTGCTCCAAGAGCCGATTCCGGCGTTTGCGGACTTGGTCAAATTCGGTCGAAGCGCGGGCGTAGCGAGGGTCAACGCTCCCCAGCGCGAAATCGATAAACCGCCGGCGCCGGTCGGGAGTACCGGTGACGAGATTAAGATCTTCGGGAGAAAACATCACCACGTGGAAGTGCTGAGAGAAATCGGCCAGGCGCCGACCGACCCCGTTCACCCGAAAACGCTTGCCGGTTTCGGTCAGCACCACCTCCAAATCCCGGTCGTCGCTTCCCGTAACGATCGCACGAACGAAACCCAGCTTCTCCTCCCCCCGGACCATCTCGCGATCCAGATCGGCCCGCGGTGATTTGCCAAAAGCAATCAGGAAAACAGCCTCCAGAAGATTGCTCTTGCCGGCGGTGTTGGGGCCGACCACCAGGTTGACTCCTTCTTTGAACTCAAACTCTTTTTTGGGATAGCTTCGAAAGTTTTCGAGGGAAATTTTCTTAATCAACATCGCAACAAGATTAAATCTAGCACGCCTGGAGAGAGAAAAAAGCCAAGCTGGGGATCCAACTTGGCTTAAACCAATCCTAATTTCCGGCAAGCGAGGGCGAACAGTCCCGCGGAACGAGCGAAGGGATGCTCGGCTCGGCAGTTCCAACGCCGGACCGGCTGGAAACTCCGATCGTAGATCTCATAGACGCCGCCGTGTTTGATGACTAAACTCGCCAAACAGAACAGAAAATCTTCCGCTTCCCTCTTCCGCCCCATCTTTTCCAGGGCCAGAACGAAGAGGCAAGCCGTATCCAGCCAGTAGAGACGACCATCGGAGTAGTCCGCCACCCTGAGCAAGCGATTCGCGGGATCGATCAGTCCAGGGCGATAGCGCGGATGAACCAGCTTCACCAGAGGAGGATCGAGCAGGTTCTCGAACGCGAAGTCCATGATCCGATCGGCTTGGTATTGGTCCGCCACGCCCCAGAGAATCGCGAGAAAGTTGGCGTTGCTATCGAAGTAGTTGTGGGGCCTTCGATTAATCCAGTCGATGAAGTAATGGCCGTTAAAGAAATCCCGCTGCAGAGCTTCCTTGATTCCCCGAGCGGCGGTGGAAAAATCGGGATCAAGACCGCTCCACCGGTTGAAAGCCTGATAGAAGATTACGTTGTTGAGCAGGGTTCGCCCGGATTTCAAGATACCGTCGTTCCAACCAGCCAGGATTCCTTCCCTCACCAAACCGTCCGGCCCTACTTTTCCCAAACACCAACCCAAAGCGGGATAGATATGGGCAATCAGGTCGGTAAGCAAAAAAGCTTCCCGGGTATGCGCCACCAAGTCGGCCAGTCCAATCGCAAACCAGGGATTGCTGTCAATTACTTCCGAAAGAAACAGCGATTTGTGGCTGCGGAATTTCGGCCGGGGCGGGATCCTGATCTTAATGTCCCACATCGCGAACGGAGAGAGATGCCGCCGAATGAGAAAGGGAATCATCCCGTCCCTACGCTGTAGCCGAGATAGGAATTCCAGGTGCCTTTGAGCTACTTGCCAATCACCCAGTTCTAGAGCGGCCATCCAGGCAAACCCGGCATCCCTCGTCCAGTAGTCATCGTATTGGTGGCGGCCGGCAACAATACCGCGCTCATCGTAGCAGGTGCGAAGTTCGGCCACCGCCAGCGCATAGGATTGCGCCAGGATCGGCGAAAAAGTCTCCACGATTATCTCCTCCTCTCGGGATAGGTTTTTAAGTATTTAGGCGTTGACAGTTCGAACAGACAAACGTTCCTCTCTGCCCAACTCTAAGATACTCTATCTTATGTCCGCATCGCTGACAAGGTTGGCCTTTTCGTTGGTAGACCCGCACCACCTGGGCGTAATTTCCCCGCTCGCCGTAGAGGTTGCGGTACTTGTCATCGGCAATGGTCGCTCCGCCCAAACGCAATCCATCCTCCAAAACCTTCAGCACCGCTTCGTATAGGCTTTTGATCTGAGAATCGGAGATGGAAGAGGATTTTGCCTCCGGATGAATCTTCGCCAACCAGAGCGCCTCGTTGGCGTAAATGTTGCCGATCCCCGAGACTGCTTTCTGATCAAGCAAGAGAACTTTGATCGCCCGGCCGGATCTCTTTAATGCGGCGGAGAATTTCTCGAGGGTCAGATCGGCAAACGGCTCCGGGCCGTATCCCGCCACGATTTTCTCCAGATCCTCGTCCGATGCCACCAAACTTATGTAGCCAAATTTCCGCTGGTCGTTGAAGCGCAATTCTTTGCCGTTGGAGAGTTTAATAATCACGTGGAGAAACGGGTCGCGAGAGTCATTCGGTTTGTGGAGAAACAACTGGCCGGAAAGCCGGAGATGAAGAACGAGGTTTTCCTTTCCAGCAAGGCGAAAAATCAAAAGCTTTCCCCGCCGCTCCACGGCCGTGACTCTCTGCCCTTTGGTGCGCTTGAGAACCTCCCTCTGGGACGGCCTGATCATCTTTGGAGCGTCGGTCCAGATATCGACAACGGAAAGACCGGCGACTTCTTTATTGAGTTGTTTTCGGATCGTTTCAACCTCCGGTAGTTCAGGCATGATCTATTTTTGATTCTATGAAATTATAGAACTCTTTGAGGAATCGTTCCTTGGAGAATTTCTTCGCCTGCGTGATGCAGTCCTTTGCTTTGTAGTTGGAAGGATCAAAGCTACGCCAAACTTCGATCAGAGAATCCATGGTCGGTTCTTTGAAGAATTCACCGGTTTTTCCAGCGATTACCGTCTCCAATGCACCCCCCTTCGCAAACGCAATCACTGGTTTGCCAAAAGACATCGCTTCAACTGGTACGATTCCAAAGTCCTCATCTGTGGGAAAAATAAGAGCTTGGCAACCTAGATAAAGTTCTGATATCTTTTCGTCACTCAAGAAACCTAAGAACTCCACGGTCGATCCGGCCATTCTTTTCAACCGTGTTTCTTCCCTCCCCGTACCGATAATCTTGAGTGGGACTCGGAGCTCATTTGCCGCCCTAATCGCAAGGTCAATTCGTTTATAACCTAAAAGCCGAGAGACAACGAGGTAGTAGAACTGGTTTTTGGGTTGTTTTGTTGATTGGTTTTTTGGTTGATTAGGGAGTTCCACGGGAGGATAGATCACGGTCGCTTCTCGACCGTAAAACTTCTTCACCCGCCGGGCAACCTCCCGAGAATTCACCACAATGAAATCCGGGCGCTGGGCGGCCCGGTAATCCCAAATCCGGAAGAAATTGTCTAACAGCGCCAGAATCGGCCGATAGAAAAGTAGCTCTCGCTTCCCCGTCTCGGCTCGGTAATGGTAGAGAAACCGGGGCGGGGTGTGGATGTATGAGATGTGAACCGCTCCCGGCCGCACCAGTACCCCTTTGGCAAAAAAAGCGGTCGAGGAAATTACCAGGTCGTACTCCCGTAGATCCAAGTTCTCAAAGAGAAAGGGGTAAAAGGCGGTGTAGTACTTCAGAAAATGCGCCAGGGGGAGTTTGGGAAGTTTAAAAGGACGGATGTCCCAGTTCCGCATTCGCAACGGAAGCTTGGTCGGATCGTGTCGGCTAGTGTAGACGTGAGCGTAGGGAAAGATCTCGTGAATCGCTTCCAACACCCGCTCCGCTCCCCCATATTGATCTAGGAAATCATGCACTAGCGCAATCTTCATAGCAGCTTCATTTGGTCTTTATTGTCCGGTACCGGTTCCTCTCCGGCCATCTTTTTCAGGAGAGACCGGAATCCCCACCTCTCGAAAAGGGCGTGCACTTCCGGCCGGTCAAACCCTAAGAAACGAAGCTTCTCATAATCGATCTTGACCGGGGCGTCAGTCACAATCGTTGCCAACTTGTAAGAGAGCTCGGCCTCCTTCTTGCCGTCGGCGAGCTTCTGGGCAACGGCGGGTCTGATTTCCAGAATGTGCTTGTAAATATCCGCCACCGTTCCGTACCTCTTCACCAGTTCCGCTGCGGTTTTCTCTCCGATCCCCCGCACTCCGGGGATGTTGTCGGAAGGATCTCCTCGAAGGGCCTTGTAATCGACCATCTGCGCGGGCGGGAAGCCGTACTCTTCAAAGAACTCCTTCTCCCCGTAGAGCTTCGCCTTCTGCTTGCTGCCAACAGCGGGAAGGTAGAAATGGACCCGGGGACTAATCAACTGAGTCAGATCCCGGTCGTTGGAAGCGACGACGGCCTCGGTATCCGAGGGAAGTTGGTGAACGGCGGTCCCGATCAGATCGTCGGCTTCAAATCCCTCCGCTCGCAGCGCCGTAATCTTGGCGGCGGCGAGGAACTCTCCCAGAAGCGGGAGCTGGGAGTCAAATTGGACCTGTTCTTCTGGAGGAAGAGGCACCCGGGTCGCTTTGTAAGCGGGGAATTCCAAAACCCGAAAAGTCGGTTCCTTTTCTGATTCGTAGGCGACGGCAAGGTGGGTCGGCTTCAACTCCACTCCAAGATTAAAAAGCATTGTGGCGAAACCGTAGACCGCATTGATCGATTCGCCCTGGAGCGTCGTTAACTGGGGAGGATAAGCATGAAAAGCCCGGTGGAAGAAATTGAGAGTATCGATTAGTACTAATCGGTTCATATTTTTATCGGTTCATCGGCTCAGTTAAATGAGCAGATTGAAATACGATTATCTGAACCGATCCGCTAGCCGACGAGCTTGCGGAATTCTTCCTCGTCCAGAGTTTCTTTCTCTAGGAGAGCGTCGGTCACCTTTTCCATCCTGGGGAGATTCTTTTCCAAGACTTTCTTGGCTTGGGCGTAAGCCTCTCCCAAGATCTTAACGACTTCCCGATCAACCTTCCCCGCCATTTCTTCGGAAATGAAATTTCCCTGCTCATGCGAAACTCCATACCACTCCATCTCCCCGGAAGCAAGAGAGATTGGTCCGAGGATGGACATTCCCAGCTCCATCACCATCTTCCGCACGATCATCGTCGCCTGAGCGAGATCGGAAGACGCCCCGGCGCTGAACTCTTTGAAAATGACTTCTTCAGCCGCCCGCCCACCCAGGAGAGAAGTCACCCGTTCCAGGAGCTCGGTCTTGGTGTGATGGTAGCGGTCCGTCGCCGGCGGAATCTCAGTGAATCCCAGCGCCAACCCCCGAGAAACAATGCTGACGCGGTGGACCGGATCCATGTGGGGGAGTTGGGAGGCGACAATCGCGTGCCCGGCCTCATGATAGGCGGTCATCCGGCGCTCTTCCGGCGACTGGAGGCGTTTCTTTTCCGGCCCGAGCTTAACTCTGGTTGCCGCTTCTTCCAAATCGGGCATTCCGACCGCCTTTTTATTCAAAGTAGCGGCTAAGATCGCCGCTTCGTTGAGCATGTTTTCAATATCGGCTCCCGAGAAACCAACCGTGCGCTTCGCAATTTTATCCAGATCGACGTCCGGTCCCATCGGCTTTCCGCGCATGTGGATCTTGAAGATCTCCTTCCGACCTTCGATATCGGGCAGATCCAAAACCACCCGCCGATCGAAACGGCCCGGGCGGGTCAGCGCCGGATCCAACAGTTCGGGGCGATTGGTCGCGGCTAGGACAATCACGTTGTCGGTGGGAGTAAAACCGTCCATCTCGGATAGAATCTGGTTGAGAGTCTGCTCCCTTTCCTCGTGCCCACCGGTCATGCTCGACCCCCGTTGGCGGCCAATCGACTCGATTTCGTCAATGAAAATAATCGCCGGGGCGTTGCGCTTGGCGGTGTCAAAAAGGTCCCGCACCCGCGCCGCACCCACTCCCACCAACATCTCCATAAATTCGCTCCCGGACATCGAGTAGAAAACCACATTAGCCTCACCGGCCACCGCCCGCGCCATCAGTGTCTTTCCTGTACCGGCCGGCCCGACGAGCAAAACTCCCTTAGGAATCCGCGCTCCCAGCGCCCGGTACTTGCCAGGATTCTTAAGAAAATCCACCACTTCCTCGAGTTCCCGTTTGGCCTCGTCCACTCCGGCCACATCAGAAAAAGTCACCCGTGACTTCCGGTTGCGGACGAAGAGTTCCGCCCGCGAACGGCCGAAAGAAAGAATATCGTTGGTGCCGCCGCGCGCCTGGCGGAGGAAAAAGAAGAACAGAATTGCGATGGCAAAAACCGGCAGCAGGTCGATGAGAATTCTGGCCCAAGGGAAACCCTCTTGAACCAGAATCCCTTCCGTCACCAGGGCCGGGTCGATTCCCGCCTGGGTGAGAGTGTCCAGAAACACCGTTCCCGTCTCCAGAGTGGAGATGGCCTCCGCTCCTGATTTGAAGGTGACCTGCAGTTTCGTTCCTTCCACCACGATTTTCTTCACCTCTTCGCTCTTGACCCTGGTCAGGACCTCGGAGATCGGCAGCTCCACCGGCTGAGAGAGCGGGGTAAGGAAAGACCAGATTACCAGGCCAATCAGCAAAACCAGAAATAACCCCTGGATAAAACCAACTTTTGTCGGCACTTTTGGCAAGGGACTTTTCAGATTTGAGGGCATCCGTTTTTGTTCCATATTTTTACTCAATTTAGCGAGCTAAATTGCTAGGTCGTTTCGCTTGGCCGTTATTCGGCCATTCGCCGAATCTAGGTTCACGCAGTGAGCCGTCCGATTCCGATTGCTTTCCTTACCTGGGCAAGAGTTTCTTGCGCGATCGGCAAAACCTTATCCCGACCGGCCTCGAGGATCTCGTCTAGGTTAGCATTTTTGGAAAATTCTTGCCTTCGCTCTCGAATCGGATTCAAAAATTCGTTCAGGATCCTCGCCAAATACTCTTTAACCTCAACATCTCCGACCGTCCCCTTTTGGTAGCGCTCTTTGAGATCAGCCACTTTATCTTTGGAAGAATCAATTGAATCAAGATAGGCGAAGACCGGATTCCCTTCAATGTGGCCGGGGTCAGTCGGTCGGATCCGGGTCGGATCGGTGTACATTCCCATCACCTTTCCCTTTACCGTTTTCTCGTCGTCGGAAAGCATAATCGCATTGCCGAGGGATTTACTCATCTTTGCTTTGCCGTCGGTGCCAGGAAGAACGTCACCCCTGACCAAGGCTTCCGGCTCGGGGAAGACCTCGCCGAATTCGCTATTGAACCGATGGATGATCTCCCGCGTCACCTCCAAATGAGATGATTGATCCTTCCCCACAGGAACCAGCTCCCCCTTTACCAGCGCAATGTCCGCCGCCTGAAGGACCGGATAACCTAGGAGTCCGAAGGAGGGAATTTCAATCTTCTCATCCCGCATCACTTCCTTGAGAGTCGGGACCCGGGAGAGGCGCGGTACGGTCACTAACATCCCGAAAATAAGTGCTAACTCGGCGACCGCGGGAATATCGGACTGCCGATAGATGGTTATCTTTTTAGGATCCAAACCCACCGCCAAATAATCCAACAAGAGTTCGTTAGTGTTGACCTTTATTTGGGCTGTTTTTTCCTTGCTGATGCCGCGAGTGAGAGTGTGGTAGTCCGCCACGAGGATAAAGACCTCATTCCCCTGCTCCTGCAGCTCCAGGCGGGCTTTGAGGGTCCCAACATAGTGACCGAGGTGAAGCGGACCGGTCGGCCGATCGCCAGTTAAAACTCTTTTCTTTTCCATAACAGAGAAATGATAGCACTCGAACCAGTCCAAAGGGAAAGATCAAAGGTGGGATTCTGATGGTGGCTAGGGTCGGAATCGAACCGACTACCTCCGCTTTATATCTTGCTCCGCGGGAAGCGGAGCGATCTATCGGCGTGGTGGCGATGGGTGGAGTCGAACCACCGTCTCGGCTTTATGAGGGCCATGCTTTACCGTTGAGCTACATCGCCGATTGGCGATTCTCAAGATAGATCGCGTATCCGCCTCCGGCGGATGCCGATATGAGGGCGGCGCTCTAACCGGATGAGCTACCTAGCCTGGTTGCGGGCCCCGGAATTGAACCGGGTCCTCCTGGTTATGGGCCAGGCGTGGTAACCGTTCCACCAGCCCGCTACGTTACTCAATTATAGTACAGGAAGATTAATTCTCAAAAAATAGGTTGCGCCAGCGCTTCCAATAAGGAAGTGGTTCCGCGACGGCCGCGATCGAGGAACCGGCCGGCTTATCCTCGATCTCGATATCCTTACCCTTCCAATCCGGGAGGTCGGGGATCACTTCGCCGCGGCGGGTCCAGCCCAGCTGTTCCAGGGCCTCCTTGTAGATAAACTCCGGGGATTTGTAGTAGGAAAGCGCCCCCTCTCGCTCATCCACCTTACCCTGGAGTAGGTCCACCTGACCCCGCAAGCGGTCCAATTCCCCACCTCTCGCCCGAATCAGAATGTAGGATCGAACCAAAGCAGTTAGGAAAAAGAGAGCCAAAATAATTAGGAGCAGAATGGCAGGACGCTTCATCAATAAAATAGTAACACCAGTAAAAGCAGTAAAGACAGTAACATCAATAAATCTGATGGAAAGGTTCCTGTTTACTGACTTAACTGGTTTTACTGCCTTTACTGACTTTATCCCCTCTCTTGACAACCCTATGGGTTAATGATAATCTTCTCTGGAATGATCCCGATTCGCGACGCGCACCGAAAATTTGTCGACCATCTTAGAGATAAGAATCGCTCCCAATCTACTGTTCTTGCTTACGGCAAGGACATTGATCAGTTGGTTGAATTTCTGGAGGAACTTCGAAAAGCGCATCTCGCCGAAATCTCCAAAGAAGATATCGAAGCATTTCTCGCAAAACTTCTTAAGAACGGATATACCCCCAAATCAGTTTCTCGCAAGACCAATGCGGTGAAGACCTTCTTCCGTTTCCTAAAGGTTAACGAGTTTATTACCGATGATCCCGCCTTGCTGGTTTCCCATCCGCGCTTCGAAACCAAGCCTCCGCGGATTCTTTCGGAAACAGAATACCGGGCCCTGCGCGATACCGTCCAAAACGACGCTCGCACCTACGCAATTGTGGAGCTGCTTCTGCAGACCGGAATGCGGATCGGAGAATTGTCCCGGCTTGAGAATTCCGACGCCAAATTCGGTACCGGTGGCCGTCCCGGGGAAATTCGGATTGCCTCCTTTAATCGTCACCCCGAGAGAACCGTTCCTCTGAATTCCCGTTCCCAGAAAGCGTTACAGGCCTACCTGGACGAACGTCCCAAAACCAAAGCCGACCACGTTTTCATTACCCGCACAGGTAAATCGCTGTTGGTGCGGAACATCCGCTCAACCATCAAGCGTTTCTTGGAACTGGCCGGAATCGAAGACGCCACCGTCAACGATCTGCGCCACACCTTTATTGCCCACCACCTCAAGCGAGGGGCTTCGCTGGTGCTGGTTTCCAAAATCGCTGGCCACCGCCGCCTCTCCACCACCGAGAAGTATCTTGATCACATTGAAGTCACCGCTCCTCAGGAGAAAATGGAGCTCGCTGAGTTGTAAACTATATAAACTAGAGCAAACTAATGGGGTCCGCCGTGAGGCGGGTTTTTGATTGGAGAAGCTTTTCTCTTAAACACTTCTGACGGACGGCTCGATTGGTATCGAACCTAGCATTCACCTCACTCTATTCGGCGAATGTGGGTGGAGAGAATCAAAAGCCAGAGCGAAACCAGCAGCCACTGGGTCGAGGCGAGCCAAAAGTCTCCCCAAAAAGCTCCGTAAGTCGCCAGAGCCAGACTCAAAAGAGAGGCGATGTCTAGAACCCAGTGCAATGTTTTCCGGTAAGGATCAAGAAATTTCAAATTTTCTCACCCCCTCAATTAAAGAGTAGCAAAAAATAAGCGTCGGGGTTTTAAACCGACGCTTCCGAATACTCTCTAATCTGACAGGTGGGGCCTTCCGCGATCTCCATCTTCAGGGTATTGAGATCGATCGAGGCGTTCGCCAGGGTCAGAGAATCTTCCCCCCCGTGCCGGCAGATCGGCCACTTCCCCTTGTGATCAGAGAGCGCCAAACGGGCCCGCTCTTTGGCGGCGGATCCCACAAAGCTAGCGCCGGGGGCGCGTCCTCTGGTGGTGGGAAGATCCTTGAAAAACCGCGGCAGGCGCTCCCGCCGAGCACGCGAAGAAGGATAATCCTCTTGCGGTTCGTCTTGCGAATCCGCGTGAAGGTAGTGGTTGGTATGGAAGTGCGTACCCTCTTCCAACCAAACCACCGACTCTCTGTCCTTAAGAACCTCGATCGAAAGGGCTTTCTCCTCCGATCGAGAATAGACGAACCAGTGGTAGGCGTCGATTCGCGGCCGATGCCGCGCCAAGATATCCGGAACCTCATCCAGATTTTGGGCTTCCAGCAACGCCCGGGCAAGGAAGTTGGAAGAGTAGCCCACGTTCGCCAATCGCTCCGGCCACAGGGTGTTGACGTTCAACGCCAGACCGGCGGAGGTGACGGAAACCGTGTTGCCGAGAAGCATTCCGGGATACTGGAGGGAGACGAAGGACTTCCCACTGGGAAGCTGTGCCCTCACCAGCGTCAGCAAACCCCGAAAGCGGGCCGGCCCGTCTTCATTGTGGATCAGGAAACCATCGTCCCCTAGCGAGATAACATTGGTACATCCCAACAGACCGGATTCGAACAAGTTCCAAGCCAGAAGCTTCTCGTAATCTTGCCCGCTTCCATTCGCCATTCCCTTGATTTCGGATAGCAGGGAAGGAAAAGCATCTCGGTGGAGTGGGAACAGCGCGTTTAGGCGCTTCTCGATCCCCGGAGAAAGCTCTTTTGAAGGAAGGATTTTGGCAATCTGGACGGCCGTCGCTTGGCCGATCTGAAAACCAATTTCGTAGTGGTCGCCGCGTACCTCAATGAGGTTCATGGGTTCTCTCCTCCTTTTTAGCAGATTTTCTTAATTCTAACACGGGCACAAATACTAGAGGATATAAAATATCACGTTTTATAGGGGTTAAACTCTGTTCTTCTTGAGGTAGAGGAGGGACAAAATGAAGACCAATGTGTAAAAGACTAAGCCGTAGGCGCAGGTCGGCAAACCGAGGGCGTAGCGGGGTGCGCTCCCGGAGAGCATGTAACCGATCTCCGGAATGGTAAAGTAGCCGGCGAAAAGGATTCCCAAAAAAGAGACAACCGTATTTGCGAGCGCCGCGGCTCTGATTGAGATCGCCCCAGAGGCGCTCAGCAGGGCGGCGGAGAATATGGTTAGGAACATTACGAAACCGAAGTAGCAGGCCGGTAGGCCCAGGAAGTAGGGGCACGATTCGTTCAGGGCGCAGGCGGTGGTAAACAGCTTGACGGCGCTGAGGTATCCGGAGAAGAGTACCCCGGCGAGTCCCAAGAAGAGCACGGTTTTTCTGTAAGTAAGCGACGCCATGTGTTCCGGAATGGAGTATAGGTGGTTCTTAGAAATTAATCAAGAATGGGTTTGGTGGACGGGGAAGGATTCGGACCTTCGATCCTCAAGGTATAAGCTTGATGCTTTAAACCGCTAAGCTACCCGTCCTCTAATGCTGTCCTCGCCCCGCTCGGTTGCAATAATTACTCGCTGGCGCTGCGTCATTAGTGGATCGGAGTTCCCGGCTTGACCTTCTCTTCGGGAACAAGCAGGATTGGCTGGCCGTCAACCTCCGCCGCCAAAAGCATTCCCTCGGATAGCGTTCCCCGCACATTCTTAGGCTCCAGGTTCGCCACCACGACCACGCTTTTCCCCAGTAATTCCGATGGTTTGAAATGCTCCTTCACTCCCGCTAGGATCGTCCGGGGCTTCTTCTCTCCGATGTTGATCTCCAGTTTGTAGATCCGATCCAAACCCTCAATTTCTTCGACCTTCTTGACCTTTCCGACCCTCAAGTCGATTTTTTGAAATTCGGCAAATGAAACCGCCATGAATTAATAATAACACCAGTAACAGCAGCCGACTCTCTAACAAGAAGAGACGTTACTACTGTTGCTTTTCAGATCTACCAGTCACCGGCCTTGACGTGATCGGCCAAGTGGTCCCGAAGCATTTTGATATCCTCTTCGTGGCGCTTGTGAAGCTCTTCCCAGAGCGCTCGGCATTTTTCGCAGCCTTCAGCGTCGTTCTTGTAGAAGTGTTCGTAACGCCAAACGGAGTCCATCAGTTCCGAAAGTTGCTGGACTAGGTTGTGATGTAGGTTGGAAGTTGACACTATGTTAATTCACCACCTTTCTAAGGAAAGGATAACAAAAAAATAACCCGGAGGGTTGAGGATCTAAACCCCCCGGGTTTAACTACTTGTCCTGTCCCGATCGGTTCCTATCTTTCGAGAAGAGCAGTGATCAGCTCTCGCGCCAGGATCGCCGGCGGGCCGTAGATCACCAGTACCGACACGAGGGTGTTGACAATCGCGCCCAACCAAACCCAAAACAGTGCCCGCAGCGGATGGCTATCGGGATAGGTCAGCCGAAGGAGCAGAACCCCCACCCAGGCTCCAAACAAAACGAACGAAACCTGAATCCAAAAGGGGGAAAGCAGGGCCCCATCCCGAACTTCGGGGATCTTGGTGTTAATCCAACCTAAAACCCCGCCCGCATTCCGGATCTGGACTAGCTTGGTTTTGGCTCCCGTCAGAACGGATTCGCGGCGGAGGAGGAAGTAAAAAACGCTTCCCCAAATGCCGATGACCAGAGCCCCAACCAGAGCGGCCAGCGTCGAGCCCAGAACCGCCACCAAAGGAATCATCAGCGGAATATGGATTACGGGGTAGAGCGCCAGCCAAAGAACCAACACTACCCGCAAAAGCCAGGCGCGCATCTCTTCCCTCCTTCCCGATTAGAGGAAATTTTAGCACGAAAAAGCCCGCCCAGAGATAACCCAGAAAGAATTGCATATAGCCGTCAAGTAAAAAAACTGAACTGCTCTGTTAAGCCGACCCGCCTTAGGCGGACAAACTTAGCAGAGCAGCCCAGCTGATCTGCCTTAAGTTAGAGAGTTAGGTCACTCTCTGTTCTTAAGAATTCTTAAGATAGGGAAGACCAGTGCGAGGATTCTCCTGGACCATCTTCCCACTCGGAATCGCGTCCAACGCGCCAGAGCGCACGTCCTTTGCAAAGTAGTAGATCGTTTGCTGCTTACCGGTGTTCTTCAGAGTCACGGTCAGTCCGTGCAGGTAGTAGGTGACACCACTTTTCTTGGACACTAAGCTGTAGGCCATATAATTTCACCCCCTCTCAAAAATCAAACTAAAACGCCCTTTTAGGGCATTAACCATAATTTACAGGAACGCTCTCCTGATTGTCAATAGGACGCCCTGCGCGGGACAGGGCTATCTATTGTTAGCGATTTTTAATCACGTCCAATAGCAACCCGCAGGCGGAGCCGAGGATGCTATTTGTTCGCGAAGCGAATCAAGCGCCAGCAAACACTTGGACGCCTGAACGTTAGCGAAGGCGCCGCAAGGCAAGCGAGTGGAACGAGCTTATTCCCTCGGACCACCCAACCCGCTCAGATCCAATCCCTTGATTGTGATCGAACCGTCTTTAACGGTGATGGCGTTCACCGGAAGCGAATCTGCGGTGAGGCTGCCCAGGAACTGCCCCGTCCCGGCCACTTGGCTGATCAACCCCTCGATCAAAAACCCGGGGAGCGGTAGCGCTCCCAACCGGACATTTTGAAATTCGAATTCAAAGCTACTGGCGCTCTTGGAAATCTTGAGCTCGCCGTAGAAGGGAGCGTCGTTCTGGGAAAGGACCCCACTAATCTTAATTATGCCGGGGCGAAATTTAACCAGAATACTCTTAACAAAGGAATCGGGGGTTGATGCTAGGCCGGAAATTAGGGTATTCACTTCATCATCGGTGAGCGCCATTGTGATCTTGACATTCCCCTCGGTCCCACTCATCGAGGACTCCAGCTTTTTGGAAAGAGTCTTTTCAGAAACTTTTTTGTAGGAAAAGTCCTCCGTAACGGCCGGGGGCTTAATGATATTGGAAAGAATGGGAACCTTTACCAAACCGGTCGCGGTGATGGCGATGGCGATTGCCCCGGAGACCAGGAGAAAAAGGGAAAACAGAATAGCGGCGATGATCAAAATAATCTTCAAACAACTCTTACCTGCCCCCTGCTTACCGGCAGGCAAGTTCTTCTTTTCCTCGGGTGGCTTTACCGGCGGCTTCTCTTCACCTGGCGAAGGCATTTTATTTGAATTTCAATGGAACGGAGACCAAGTCTGCGACCGAGCCGTCTTTGGGAGAAGTGTAAAACACCTCCAGCGTCCCTGATTCCGACGTGGTCTGGAAAGTAACGGCGATATCAAAGTACCCCAACTCCCCGACTTCGGGAGCGTTGTAGATAATCGGTTCTTCAAAGAGAATCGTTCCGCTCTCGGTTTTGAGCCGAGCCACAATCGTGTTTTCAAATGCCCCCTGGGCTGAACCGGCAATTCTGAAAGAATCACTGACTTCGTCGTTCGGCCAGGGCGTATTCAGATAGATATTCTTTCCCCAAGGAGCGGCGGCAGTATCCTCCAAAAACTGGAAGGAACTGAGGAACTTCTCAAAATCCGCCTTGTTGCTGACGAAGCCGTCTGGGGATGAAAGCATCACGATAGAGTATGTCCGACCGGCGTTTTCAACCACCGCGGCGCTCTGACGATAATTGGGAAAGAAGACATCATCCGCGGCGTAGGCCCCGTCGATGCGGATGCCGGTCACTCCTCCAATGGAGGCGGCGGCCGTTTCCGGATCCTTAAGGGAACTCAGGTACTGCGCCAAAAGGGTGGCACTGTTTTGGCGGGAGACCGAAATGTTAAAAACCCCGGCGTATTCGCTGGCGGTGGGAATTGGGAAAGCATCAAACCCGACTAAAAGTTGCGAGTATCCAAACTCCTGCGTGTACCAGCCGGTTTTGTAGCAGACTTTATAACCCTGGCGGGTATTGGTGTAGACCTGGTCTTCGCAGGTGATTTCTTCACCATTCTCGTCACCCTTGTTATCTCCGTTAATACCCTTGATAAAGTCCGTGATCTGGGAGCGGAAGTAATAGGCGCCGGCTCCGATAACAGCCAGCAGGAGGAGAACGATGGTGGAAATTAGGACTCGTCGTTTGGACACTTATACATTTTCGCAAAAAGAAGCCCCTGACCGCAAATAATCAGGGGCGATTGACGGACGGGTCGAGAATGACCCTAGCTTTGTCGGGCAAATGCGGGCGTTTCGTGGCCGGCGAGTTTGGCCATCACAACTTCGGCGATTTGATCGAGATGGGTCTCGTCCGAAACAAAATTCAGCCGATCCGCCGGTACGACCAGAACCGGAGCAAGGCGAAAGCCGGCGATCCAGCGCTCGTAGAGCTGCTGAAGGGTCACGAGATAATCTCGCTCAATTCCCTTTTCGTAATCTCGGCCGCGCTTCTCGACCCGCCCCAACAAAGTGGGTAGGTCCGCCTTAAGATAGATGAGCAAATCAGGAGGGGGAATAAAGTTCAGCACCCCCTGGTAAAGACTCTGATAGGTATCCCAATCCCGAGAACTGATCCTTCCCTGCTCAAAGAGGTTGCGGGCGAAAACCTCCGCATCCTCATAGACACAACGGTCCTGAATAACGCTCCGAGGGATCGCCAGGAAATCCTGATACTGCCGGAGCCGCCGTCCCAAAAAGAAAAGTTGGGAATGGAAAGCCCAAACCCCCATCTCGCGATAGAAATCGGCGAGATAGGGACTCTCGTCCTGGGGTTCAAAGATCGGCTCCCAGTCAAGTTTAGCGGCGAGCCTCTTCACCAGAGTGGACTTGCCTACGCCGATATTTCCCGAAACGGCAACGAAAACCTTCTCCACTTTTACCCTCCTTTCTAGCTTAGATCGCGGTGCATCTCATACAGGAAGACGGCTTTTGGAGAGAGTTTCCCCAGCTCCACGATCACCTGCCGAAAGATCTGATCGGAATTGGTGACCTTCCAATCGGTGATCGAATGAGAGAGTTTCTTGGCCACGGTCGCGGAAATCTTCTCCGCGGTGGCCTCCGACTCTCCGGCCGCCAGACACGCCGCGTAAACGCTCCCATAGACCTTGTGTTCGTCGTATTTCTCCCGATGCCCCTGTCTTTTGATTATCGTTACCGTTTTTCTTGCCATTCTTCCTAAACTACTCCTATTCCTACTCCTATCCTAGGTTAATCGTCCCGTTGGCGATCAGCATCAGCAACCACCCCAAAAACACCAGCAACATCCCGATCAACAGTCGCATAAACCCTCTCCCTTCCATTCTAAACTTCTGCACCTTGTAGAGCTCAAAGCCGGAAGCCACCATCAACAAAATTACCAATAGCGGGACCACAAAGACCACGTTGTAGAGAACCAGGAGAAGAAAGGCGCTGAAATCAAAATTCTGGGAAAGCAGGGTGATGATCGCCAGGTAGGGAGCCCCCGTACAAGGGAGCTCCACTGCCGCCACAAAGGCCCCCAGCAGAGACACCCCCAGAAGAGAGGCGGTCGCGTTCTGGGTCATGTTGTGAAGCCTTTTTGAAATGCTCACCGGAATCCCCAACGAAAACCAGCGGCCGTACCAAAAGAAATCTTTGATTTCAATCAGCCCAGCAAAGATGATGAAAACCCCCACGGCGATCGAGACATACTCGGCCACGTACAGCGGCACTCTCGCCAGACCGTACAGGAGACCCAACCCGGCCGCCAGATAGGTCAGGAAGATTGCCAGGATATAAAAACCACCCAGAAGAAGCATTCGCCGGACGGAGTGTTTTTGGGAGAGCATCACCGAGATCATCAGGATCAGGACCCCGATGGCACAAGGATTGATTGAATCGATGGCGGCCGCCCCCAAAACCGTGGCGACCGTGGGAAGCGAAGTTAGTACGGTTGGTTCCATCACCTTCTCTTTAACTCTCCTTTCGACTCCTCCACCTTGTAGAAATTGCAGAGCTTATCGGTCCGATCCTTCTTCTCTCCGAATTCGATAATCAAACAGTCCCCCGGCGGGACGTTGCCGTAAGGAGAAACGACGTAATCGTCGGGATGTTCCAGCTTCTCCTGATGGAACTCTCCCTTTGCCACATCGGTTTTCCAAACAAAGGCCTGCAATGTCCCGGCTTTTCCGTCCGGGCAGAGATCGCCGTTCTCATATTCGTAGAGCTTGTTGTTGGTGGGAAAGGTGAAATGATCGTCGCGTAGTTCGCCGCCGACAAATCCGAAAAAGTTTTTAAGGGCGACATCTTCCAAATCCGTCACCACTCCCTCAACGTGGATCCGGTCGTCGCCGTGTTCGTGGAAAACAGGAGAGCCAACTCGGTTGGCGATTCCGGCCGGATCGATCAGATCGAGTTCTTTCCCGCAGGCCCAAACCTGAAAATCGGCGTGCCAGTGCACCGGTCCGCCGGTGATGGAAGTGAGATTAAGGTAAACGGTGGATCCGGCCAGGAAGAGCGTTGCCAGGACAATCGGGAGGGCGATTCCCAGGTAGAGGAACCACTTCGCCTTCTCGGTTTTTTTCTTCCAAAAAACCGCCAGAATGATCAAGAAGAGGGCTAACCCAGTGGCCAACTCCAAACCCAGAAGGGACAATCCCTTCAGTCGCTGGTCCAGCGTTTCTCCAAGGGGAGAAATCGGCAGCTCTTCTTCCTCACCTTCGTGCGCCAAAACCTGCTCGAACATTAATTCAATGTATCAAAATCCGTTAAAAGAAGGGGACGGTATCAAAGATTTTTTGCAAGGGTGGTAAAAAGACAATCGCCGCCTGCAATCCAAGGGCGAGGGTAATGGAAACCCAGAGAAGGGGGTTGGAGAAGAGGCGCTCCCCCTTGCGGACCGCCAGGGCGGCAACCATCTCTCCGACCACGAAAACGGTAAAGGTCGCCGTCCGCGCTTCCGGCAGGGAAACAAAATCCAGCAGGATAAAGGTGACCAGAGCCAGCCCTCCCAGCCCCAGACCGGTGGCGAGCAGCCAGCGCTTGCCCAGAAGGTCCAGGACCGGAATTCCCTTTCTCCGCGGGGGCTCGTTCATGACGTGGTGGTCCCCCGGGTCCTCCGAAAGCGCCAGCGCCGGGAGCCCGTCGGTGACCAGATTCATCCAGAGGATCTGGATCGGGGTGAGCGGCACCGGAAAACCCAGGGCCACCGCTCCCAGGACGGTGATTAGCTCCCCAAAGTTACAGCCCAGGAGATAGCGGATGCTTTTGAGGATGTTGCGGTAGATCAACCGTCCCTGCTCGATCGCCGCCACGACCGAAACGAAATTGTCATCCGCCAGAACGGCGTCGGCCGATTCCTTCGCCACATCGGTCCCCGTGATCCCCATCGCCATTCCGACATCCGCCTGTTTCAGAGCCGGAGCGTCGTTGACCCCGTCTCCTGTCACCGCCACCACCTTTCCCAACGCCTTGTAAGCCTTCACAATCCGGATCTTGTGTTCAGGAGAAACTCGAGCAAATATCTTAATCCGGCTGACGACTTCCTTGAGTTCCTCATCCGTCAGCTTTTCAATGGCCGGGCCTTCAATCACCTGATCTTCCGTCGCAAAAAGCCCCACCTCCTGGCCGATCGCCCGAGCGGTGAGGGGATTATCGCCGGTGATCATCCGAACCGCGATGCCGGATTGGTGGGCGAGCTTGATCGCCTCCTGGACCCCCTCCCGGGGCGGGTCATAGATCGCCACAAAACCCAGGTAATCGAGATTCCGCTCGACCTGCTCACGGGTGAAGGAGGGGGAAGGGTCCGCGGTCTTAATCCGCCGGTAACCGAAGCCCAGGAGTCGAAAACCTTGGGAAGCCAGAGAATCTATTTCCTCCTTGGTTTGTTTCTTTTCCTGATCGGAAAGGTTCGATAGTTCCAGCAGAATTTCGGGAGCGCTTTTGGTAAGGACCTCGTACCCGAATCCGGGAGTGTTCCAAACCACGGTCATTCTCTTCAGCTTTTGGTCAAAAGAAAACTCGCGGAAAAGCTTTCCCTTCTCTCGCTCTTCTCGATAATCAATCCCGTGTTCTTTCGCCAGGAGGAGGAGCGCTCCTTCGGTGGAATCACCCAAAATTTTAAATCCTCCCGCCTCTTCCACCAAGGAAGCGGTGTTCGCCAGCACCCCGGTTCGAATAATTTGAGCAAATTTTTTGTTCTTCTCTTGGCGGAGAGCGGCTTCCTCGAAAATTCGGCCATCGAGGAAGACCTTCTTCACCATCATCTCGTTCTTCGTGAGCGTTCCCGTCTTGTCCGTGCAGATGACATCGGTTGAACCAAAGGTTTCGATGGCAGATAGCCGGCGGATGATCGCGTTCTTCCGCGCCATCCGCTGGGCTCCCAACCCCAGAGTAATTGTGACAATTGCCGGCAGGCCCTCCGGAACAATTGCGACCGCTAGAGAGATTGCGGCAAGGAGGGTTTCCACCAGCGGATTTCCGCGGAGCTCTCCGATTATGAAAATCGCCAGAGCCGCTAGGATCCCGATCACAATAATCGTCCCACCCAGGCGGGTCAGGTCTTTCTGGAGCGGTGTGGCCTCTTCTTTCACTTCGGAGAGAAGAGAAGCAATCCGCCCAAATCTGGTCTTCATTCCGGTTTGCTGAACCTCACCCAAACCGCGTCCCCCATTGACCACGGTTCCCATAAAGACCATCCCCTCATCGCCATTCCCTTGGAAAAACTTGGCAACCGGGGCGGATTCCCCGGTGAGAGAGGCCTCGTTGGCCGAAAGATTGATGGCCTCGAGAAGCCGGGCATCGGCGGGGATTTTCTGTCCCACTCCCAAAAAGAAGACGTCGCCGGGAACCAACTCCTCGGCATTGATTTCGATCTCCTGCCCATCGCGGATTACCCGCACTCGATTGACCACCAGTTTCTTCAGGGCCGCAATCGCGTTTTCCGCCCGGTACTCCTGGATAAAACCGAAACCGGCATTGAGAACCACAATCGCCAGAATGACGATCGCGTCCAGATCCTCACCGACAAAAAAGGAGAAGATCGCGGCGATCATCAGGATTACGACCAGAAAACTCTTAAATTGGGAAAGGAAAATTTTCAGCGGGAGAACCCGCGCGCCCCCGGCCAAAACGTTGGGGCCAAACTGCGCCAACCGCTTCCCTGCTTCTGCCGAGGTTAAACCGGAAATCATCTCAATCAGTTTAGCAATTGCCTTTACCCCTGCCCGTTTGCTAGTCTTTAAGACACAATGGATCCCAAGAAAGAAACGAAAGAAACCGAAGGCAGGCTGATTTGCCACAACTGCGGTAAAGAGATTAAGCCCGGAGAACCCAAGAAGAAAGAGGACGGCACCTACGTCCATCAGTACGAAAAGGGCACCGGCCCCCGCTCCGAAATCTGCGAATTCTGTTAAATCTCTCCGAAATCCTAATAACCCACATTTCGAGCGCCAACGATGAATGGATGGCTTTGCGTGAGGAAAGACTTATAGTTGACAGAGATTGACTCCGGTGTTATCCTTTAGTATGGCAATTTAGAATCGGGCAATCGGCCCCGTTCTCTCTGTCCAGAACCTTAAAAACCTATACGAAAGGAGCAAGATGAGGAAGTCTGCGATCGTTCTCCCGCTTCTTCTTATTTTGGCAGCGTCGCTCGCCTGTGCGCGGGCGGACGTGCCAGCTCAAATTTCGGTTCCGGAGTCGCCGACGGCGACCCCTTTCCTACCGGAAACCGCGGTCCCGACGGAAGCACCCCTCGTGGTGTCCACCAACGAGCCGACAACGGAACCGACCCCGACCGCCACCCCCGTTCCTACGTTCTTCCTCCGCGAGGAGGTGATGTCAGGAAGAGTCGTACTGGAGATCCCCGAGATCGGGGTGGAGTCCGGACTGCGGATGGCGGAAGAGGCAGTGGCGCCAGACGGCACCACCTACCTAACGAAACCCTCCGAGCATCCCCTCTGGGTACCGGGGTGGGGAGCAGAGATCGGGAACGTTGGGGTAGCGCTGATCTATGGTCACCGCCAGTGGGGACCGGTCGGAAAGGTCTTCACCGCCTTGAACAAACTGGAACCGGGTGATATCATTCGGTTTCGGTACAGAGGTGAGGTGATCGAGTTCGCGGTTACCGAGACTGTTGTGGTGGAACCAGAGCAGCTCTGGCCGTTGTTCTTTTTACGGGATGACGCCGCGCTGGCAGAAGGAAAGATCCAAGTCGCTCTCTGGACCTGCACTCCTTGGGGGACAGACTGGCAGCGACTGGTCGTTTTCGCCGAGCTCGTCAGAGGAGGTGAGTAACAACCTAACTTGAACTCGAAACGCAACACCAACCCGCCGGGGGTTCGCCCGGAAACAAGAAAAGGAGAGGAACTCGTGAAAACACGGAGGACCTTCAGGCTCCTTCTGGGAGCCGTGCTCGTGATGGTGCTGGCGATCCCGTTCGTGGTCCTCGCCGCCCCGGCCGTTGTGCCCCTGCAAGGGGAAGCAACCTGTCCCGACGGGGACGGATGGACCAAAATCGACAGCGACGATCTGTCCCTCTACCCGGTCGACGGCGCCACCGACTACTGCTTCAAGGCGGGCTCGAGCAACAGCCAGGGGTGTACGGGTGGGATCTTCGACTCCTGGCCGCAGCCGGAAGGCACGTGCGGCCTGAGCCACTGGTCCTACTTCATCCCGGAGGAAGATCCGACGGAGACACCGCCGACGCCGACTGAGGTGACACCGACGGAGACACCGCCGACGCCGACTGAGGTGACACCGACGCCGACCGATGGAACGCCGACGGTGACGGAAACGCCGCCGACGCCCGGTGTGACGCCGACCCCGACCCGGGAGCGCGAGGATCCGCCGGAAACCCCGAAGACGGGTGGCGGTTGGGAGCTATTCCTGTTCGGCGGGGGCGCCCTGCTCACCGGCATCTCGACCCTTGTGATTCGCCGCCGACGCAGGAACTAGTTCGCCAGCTCCCGCATCGGTAAGTAAGTGTTCATGAACCAAAAGCCACCTAGGCCTCAAAACCTTAGGTGGCTTTCTTTTATGTTGATCCGCTTGACTAACTTAAACTATGGGTTACAATTAACGTAACAATTCGAGAGGAGGCAGCTATGCCGAAAACAGCCCTACAGGAAGTGGCCGTTGGGCCGATGTTCGTGACGGTTGAAGACGAACCGTTCGGGGAAGATGGGGAGAACGGATCCGGAAGCTTCATGGTGGACATCACCCAGGTCGTGGCTGTCCGTCGGATCTATGGGCGCACTCTCTCCTACGAAATGGTGGTCCGCGGCGACACCCCAGAGGAGTCGATGCTCCTCGGTGAGAAGGGTGCCAAAGATCTCATGGAGAAGATGAAGCACCTGAACCCGGTTTGCAATCACTGCGGCCAGGGACACATGGCCTGCGACCACTGTGGCGCACCGCTTCAGCAAGTGTCTTGAAATATGTTTCGAGCCACCTAGGCCTCAAAACCTTAGGTGGCTTTTTTTTGAGCCGTCCTTTTTTTACCTAATAATTTAAACCAACCGCAAAGCTACCGCTAATCCTAAAACGGTTAAAACAAGTCCCGCAATCAGGTGTAAAATTCGCGTATTTCTATCTTTCCACTCCGCCGCCTTCCCCACCGTGGAGTAACCCCAGAAAACCAGCCCCAAGATCAGCAGGAGCGGAAGGACGAAGAAGACGTTGTAGAGCAGGAGATACGGTACTGCGCCCGCCAGCGTTAAACTTTTCGCCAACAGGCCCAGGACAAAGAAGTACGGCCCGCCGGTGCAGGGAAGCTCAAAGAAAACCACCACGAACCCCACCAAAAACGCTCCCAGCGGAGAGGTTGCTCTGTAGATGATGTCCTTGAGGGTGTGTCGCCAGCTCCGGGGAATTTCCATTGCGAATCCCCCACCCCGATACCAGAAGTAATCCTTGATATTCAAAAGCCCAATGACGATCGCCAAAACTCCGACCAGCCGGGAAATTAGATCGGCCCAGCCCGAAACCTGGATCGCCGAAAAGAGTCCCAAACCAAAGAGAAAATAGGCGAGGTAGATGGAGAGAGTGAAGGCCAGTCCCGCCAACAGCGCTCGCTTCTTGCTGCCGGAACCGATCAAGAACGCTGAAAGCAGGATTAGAAGAACGGCGATCGCACAGGGATTAATCGAATCCACCAGCGCCGCTCCGATCACAGTCAGAAGCGCGGGGGCAGCCAAGGTCCCTTCTGCTTCCGCCAACGGACAGGCGGCGTCCGGATTGGCCAGAATCTCGCTCTCCAATCCACCGATGATTGGCGTATCGCCGCTCAAATACTTTTCCCCAATAAAAACTACGGGAACTCCCCAGGGCTCCGGAACATTATAAGCGGTCGAAACCTCTTGAAACCGCGCCGCGTCTTCCCGGTTATACCAAACTTCAAAACGCTGAATGTTCAGATCTGGGTACTTTTGCTCCAAGCTTTCCAAAACGGGTTTGACGTTCGCACAGTGGGGACAACCTTCTCCGTAGAAATAATAAACGCAAGACGAAATATCTTGAGCAACTGCTATCCGCGCCCCGGCCAGACTAAAAATGAATAAAAGGGTTGCCAACAGAAACTTTCTCACCGCTATCTAATATATCCTCTTGATTACTTTCTGGCAACAAAGCTACGATTACCCCGTGGCACCGGCCGAGAACGAAAACCGCAAATTATCCCTTAAAGACCAGTTCTTCGCCAACGCTCTCAATCCCCTGACAATCGTTTTTGTCGCGATTGTCATCTACTTTATCCCCCAGGCCATAAGCATCCTCCTCAATTCTTTCGGCGTGGAATCGGAGTTTATCCGCTCGTTGCTGGACCCCATCGTGGCAAACGCCACTCAAATAGCCGGCGTCCTCTTAGGAGCGGCGTTCTTGCTCTTCTTTTTCAAAAGGAGATAGTTGAATCTGACAGGCGTTAGATAACTTTCGCCCGCTTGAGGAGATACCAAATCAGGGCGAGAACCGGAACCACCACCACCGCATAGACTCCCACCCAGATCAGACCTCCAGCGACGGCGTAGACCCCCGAAAGGAGCGCGCGGACCGCCTGCCTGAAGATCACCCCGGGACGGAAACCCTCCGGCGGCTGATAAGGAAGGGCAAACTCATCAGTGGCAAGAGAAGCGGTGATCTTGGGAAAAGCGGCCGATTCTTCGATGAACTTCTTGGTCCCCTTCAGCGCATCAATCTGTTCTCGGAGACTAATGATCTGGCTGGTGATCGAAACCAGGTCGGCGATCTTGGTCGCCCTCGCCTTGATCGATTCAAACTGGTCGATGGTCTTCTCCAGCGTGGCGATCCGGGCGTTGAGGTCTTTGAACTCTTCGGTGACGTCGGTACCAACGAGGCTCTCAGAAGAGACCTTGACCGCCAACTTCCGATAGTATTCGATCGCCGTCCGCAGCTTCGCGCTCGGAACCCGAACCGTTACCGTCGCCACCGGCGATTCTTCAGGTGAGGTGATCTCGGAAGAAACCAGAAAACCGCCCTCTTTTTCGGCGTATTTTACGACCTCGTCGGCCGTCTTGGAAACATCGCTTACCACTAGCGAAAGGGCCGACTCCTCGATCACCACTCGGTCTCCGCTCGCGCCGGTTCCGCCCTTGTCGCTCACCGCCCCCTCGCCCAATTCCGGAACCCCGCCAATTCCGTTTGTGACGGGATTACTTCCACTTGGAGCGCCTGAGACTGTATAGAGTAGGACGGAAAGAACGAGGATTACCAGCGCGGCAAGCTTGTTGGTTTTAACCCAGTGAACCACTGGTTTGAGGGTCATCGATTCAAATATAGCAAAAAAGGGGCGGGGAGTTATCGTGTATCCCATAGTTGACATGAATCGGGGTTGGCGATAGAATTAAGCATCCTACCAAGCAAAGGGAGAACGAGATGCGAAGCTTTCTTTTGTTACTTGCCGCGGCGGCCATCGTCTATACGATGACCCAGATCAACGCCCTCCTGGGAACGGGCGGACCGGTCGTGGTCTCCTCGATCCAGGATCTCGTGTGGGCCTGGAGAGGATTTGGCGCGTTTCTGGCACTCGCCGCCCTCCTGACCGTGTGCGCCCTCGGCTTTTGGCGAAGCGTCAAGGCCTAGCGAGGGACCCAAGGGTGGAATCTTTCCAAGGTTCCACCCCTTTTTTATTTTTTAACCCCAAGATATTTGCTATTCTCAAGAAATGAAATTGTTCGGCGTTATGATCAAACCAATCGTCTTCGTAGCTGTCGTTATACCGGCGATAATCATCGGGGTAGTTGTCTTTATGAATCTAAGAAAAGAAGAGACCCCGCCGCCTGAGGACGCGGAGCTGACACCGGCTCGGGACTTGGTTGGCACCTGGCAAGGAACGGCGAGCTACACGGTAAACGGCGAGTGCGCCGTCCAACATCTTGTGAAATTGATCGTCAAAACCCAAACCGAAACCAAAATTTCAGGAACGCTGTCGTACAATTTCAAGAAGGACACCCCCAGCGGTTGCTTCGACCCCGATTTAGGCTGGTCTAAGCCGGTCACCGCCACCGCCGTCATTAGCGGCTCCCGCCTCACCAAAGTAAACTTTGGCCAATTCCTTACCGGTCTCGGTGTGTTTTTGGGCTCTTTCACCACCGATACAATCACGATTAACAAGGCCGGGACGCACCAATTTCAAGGGGCTTCCTACCAACTCACCGCCCCGATCAATCTGCTCCGACAGTAATAATCAGAAATATCATCAGCGAACGTAGATGGTGAACTTCGCACCGGCGTCGTTTAGCCAGGTTAATCCCGCCGCCGCTAGGTTGACGCGCTCATCGTACCGCCCTTCTCCTGAGGGAGAGGTGATTGTAAAAGTAAATGTTCCGATCTCTCCGGGGGCGACAGAGGCTTGGTCCAAGGGCCCCAACCGGGTGGGGCTGAGCCAGCTGACATCGTAGAAGGAACTCCGGCGCCCCGACTTCCACGTTCTCAGCTGCACCGGGTGGGAACCATCGCGAACCCAGGTGGCCGTTCCCACGTTCTTAGCCGAGAGGGTGACCGTCTTTTTTTCTCCCGGGCCCATGGAATTGCTGCCCACGCTGTAGGAAACCCCCAGGAATTTCCACTTGTAGGAGGGCGGCAGAACAACCACGCTGAAAACCGGAGAGAGGGCCGCGCCACCCTCCAACGCAAGGCTGAAGCTCTCGAAGTAGTAACCGACGGAATTAAGCGGGCTTTGAAGGTTGAAAGTGAAGCTTCCGGTTTCCCCGGGAGCGACGCTGGCCTCGTTAAGAACCGCGGGGGTTTGGGCATCCAGCCAACCGGTCCCTTGGAAGATGCTGGTGCGGGTGCTAGGATTGGCGAGTTTTAAAAGCATTCGATTTGCCGTGCTGCTCCAGGCGGCTATTCCCGTATTTTTGAACCGGATGGTGACGGGCTTATCCAAACCGTAGTCGCCAAAACTGACGGCCCCAAAGTCGAGCTGTTTGGCAGAATACTGCCAGGTGTTTTTCTTGTCGCGGGTCTGCCGCCTAATCGCTCCTAGCTGGTTATAAACCAGATTCCCGGGACAAGCGGTGGGATTAGCGTCTCTGTGTCCGGACACGGTCCAGAGCTTCAGGCAGGACTTTAAGCCACAGAATGTCTGAGTGGTGTTGGGGTTGATCTCATAGCTGGTGGACTTCCAGGCCAGCAGCGTGGTCAGGCTGCCGATCATCGCCGCCGTAGGCGGTGGGGCCCCCGCACAGGCGCTACTCGTGCTCTGAAAACACCCCAGAAATGCTACCCCTAGGGAACGGCGGTTGTAGGTGTAGGTGTGACCGGCCACAACGTTGTCCCCGCCGGCCCGCCCCTCGTAGATAACGCCCCTTCGGTCGATCAGATAGTTGTAGCCGATATCCCCCCACCCCCTGGTATAAGTGTGGTACTCCCAAACGGCGCGGACCGCGGCCGCCGAGTCACTACTGTTAAAGACGGTGTGGTGAACGAAGATCTGCTTTACAGGCGCGTACGTGGGTGCCCACCACCGGCTGGTGCCTCGGAAGCGCTGGCCGTAGGGATCGGGATTTCCCCATTTGGCACGACTGATAACGACCGGTTCCTGTCTGGCGCTGGTTGTCACCTCCGGCCGCAGCTTGTCCAAAAGCGCCGTTAGGAGAGGGGTGTGGGAGTCGATGTAGGTAACCTTGAGTCCGGATATTTTTGGGGCGGGATCGGAGAGTTTGTCTCTCTTTAGAACCACCCGATACTGGAAAAATTTGCCCTCCGCAAGCAGGGGGAACTCGGGAAGCATCGTCCGGGGTTGGGGGTCGTCGTCGCGCAGCGGCCCCACCTCCCCAACATCCATCCACTCGCTCCAGGTTTTCCCATCCCGAGAGGTGCGGAGATAAACCTGGCGGTTTTTTGTTTGCCCGCTCCCAAGTTCTTCTTCCTCCCACTGAGGGGCAATGGCATTAAAAAGGTATTTCGCTTTAAAAGTCGGGGATTCCCAAACCTTCTCGGTATCTCCTTCCCCAAGAGTCAGGGTGGTGGTTTTCGCTGATCGGTCCAAGAGGGTCTGTTCATCCCGCCTGATGGGCGTGGAAGTCCCGTTTTTAGAAACGGCGATGGCGACAAGTGTCGAGAGCACCGCCCCCGCTAGAAATAGGATCGATAGAGTTCGAAGGTTTGCTTTCATCCCTTCTAATCTTACGCTAAAAAGTGGGAATTGGCCCTGGGCAAAATCTAGACCCTCAGCTCGCCGCTTTCTTCATGAGCGCACTGATCCTTGCCTCTTCGGCAGCGGTCAACTCCTTCAGCGCGAAGGCGGTCGGCCACATGGCGCCCTCGTCGAGGTTCGCCTCGTGCATGAAGCCGAACGTCGCGTACCTCGTTTTGAACTTCTGCGCGCTTTGGAAGAAGCAGACGACCTTGCCGTCCTTAGCATACGCGGGCATCCCGTACCAGAGCTTCGGCGAGAGGACTGGCGCGCTGGCTTTGATGATAGTATGGAGCCGCTCGCCAATGGCTCGGTCCTGTCCCGACATCGCGGCGATGTTCGCGATCACGGCGCTTTCTCCGTCCACCCTCTTCACGGCTTTCTTGGTAGTGCTTGTCATAGTCTATCCACCTCCTTTTTCAATTAGGTCTTATTCAACGTAACAAAATTGGCTCCCCTTGCTGGACGCGTTTAGAAGAGCCGAAATAAGCTTACCGGGTTGCAGCCATCACAGTTAGCTCCGGGACTAGAATGAAACTCTGTCAATTCGCAGTTTAACCCCGCTCTTGCTGTCCCAGGTCGTGATCAGCAGGTCGCCGGCTAACAGGGTGTGCGGCCGGTTGGCCCCCTGGGCGTCCAGGGTCTCTTGGGACACTACTTTGTCGCCCGGCGAAATGATGTAGCGCACGATGGCTCCCGCATCGTCCAGCAGGGACTGCCCCGGCGCGGGGGCTTCCGGCGGGCTAGTAGGGTCGAAAGTCTTTGCATCATCCCTTACCCGGGCGTTGATAACCCTGTATCCGTTTTCAAGGAGTACGGAAGTTGCCATAACGATGTTCTTACCATCTTCTTGCAGCAAACTCACCGCATTCAAGGGTTTCCAATTTAGGTCCGTTACGATTTTTTTAACCCCGCCTTCCATGTCGGGGGCTAGGGTTTCGGTAGCAAAGATGATAAAACCGGTTTCCGTCATTTCAGCCGAAGAACCGTTGGTGTGAGCATACTGTCCTCCCCCGACATCCACCGTTCCTTTTAGCTTGGCATCCTTGTCGAACCGGAATATCTTATGTCCGGTACCTGGAAGAAAATGCCCCACTGCCACGCCGTCTTTTTCCGCTACCAAAAACATATCATTGGTAGGAATGTTGGCGGTATTTTCAATAGCAACTAGGTTTGTCCGGTTGAAGTTTTTATCAAAAGTCGCCAGGTAGCTTTCTTGGTCTCCGGGGGTGGAGAAAGCTACCCAGTGCAGGTCGTGGGCAAAGATATGCCAATGGTCCGCCACGCCCTTGCCGCCGGCATCCGCCCTACTTATTGCCACTCTCCAATCGATCGATTGAGTAGGATTATCGGGGTCAAACCGGCCAAGTACGACTTCTTGGTTCTGTCCCGCCGAAACAGCTAATTGCGGGGTGCCGTCGTCAACGGCGAACAACCATAAACTAGCCGCTGCTACTGTATTCTCGGTAACCTTTTCTAGCTTTGGAGGCGATGAGAACTGTTCCGGCGCACTCTTAGCTTGATAAATCCTGTACACGGCAAAGCCAACCACACCTAAAACCGCCACAGCCAAGATTAATCCCAGAAAAAGACGCTTACGCATACAAAGATGTTAACAAAAAACAGCCAAGCGGCTACCCTCCTCGATCTTGCCTGCGGGGATGGTTGGTTTTTGTTAGGGTTTGCCCGCTTCGGCGGATTTATATTTCAGTAAACGGAAAAGCCCTTTAGCTGGTTTGTAAACCTTGTCAGGATATTTTTCGACAAGTTTCCAGACGCACCCGTTGACCGTTTTCGGATGAAAGGTTGGATCTGACGCCTTAATTTTTGAGAGCAGTTCTGACCAACGCAGACCTTCCGGGTGCTGGTCGAGCAACTCAACTGCTTTTGCGTTTATCCGATGTGTAACTTTGGAGGACTTCATTTAATGGTAGGTGTTATAACTTTCTGGAAAATTGTTGGGGCGGAAAGAAGTAACCAACAAGCAATATTCCCACTCCAATTAGAGCGAGATACAAACTATGGAACCAAAAAGCGACCGGGACTAGGATGTGGCTGATCAAGTAGAGCGTAAATCCCAAAGGAGAGGCGTAGTGCAAAAATGCTTTTCCCCACCAAGTTTTGGCGGTTTCAACCGGGTCGTATTTGCCGATAAACTTTGCTATCAGCGATCCCAAAAGAACAACCCCAAAACCGAAAATTAGGGCAGAGGACCAATTGTGTAGCCACAAAAAATAAAGTCCAATAGCAGCCCCCAAATAATTAAGTAACTGTTTGATGGGGTGAGCGTTTAAAAGCATTAATTTTTGGAACTTTGTGAGATCTGGCATCTACTGACGTTAGGAAACCGAATGGTTCCCCTTGCTTGACACATTTAGAAGAGCTGAGATTAGCTTACCAGACCTTGAACCAGTAAAGCCCTTGCTTAATTCCGGTGCCGACTTTTGACTGTTAAAATTAGGTATGCCAGAGCAAGGTATCAGTGATGCCGAAATATTCAGGAAGCTAGAGAAAGCTTACAGCAAAGATTCTACTAGGAGAATAGGTGCTATCTATGATGCTGAAAAACTTCACACACGGTGGGTTGTGACCAACTTTAAAGGATTTGTTGAGTATTTTGAGGAGGCTTACTCATTTTTCATAGAAGCGACGCATTCCATCAACTATCTACCTAAAAATGGATGGCCGTGGAAGAGGAATCTGCAATCTATTTATTTCGGAGCAGCCACCTATCCCCTCTGGAAGGCTTTTACACTCGCGTTGGATGGGTTTTACGATGAGGCATCCACAATCGCCCGCACCGCATACGAACTTTTAATTAAAATAGTCTACTGCTCCTGCTACCCACGAGACGAGGACGCTTTTGCAACATACGCCAAACCTGAGAAAGGGAAGAGGGAGTTTAATTTAACCAACTTCGTAAAGGACGAGCTAAGAGTTGATTGGGACTTTCTTTACGGGATACAATCAGCAGCATCTCACGGCAAGCTCTACATAACCAAAATCATAAAAGACTTGCGCGAGACCGGGAAACACAGCCCAATCGGCTTACGGTTTGAATCCGACGAGAGATACCTTTCCATCCCTATAAACCAGCTAACATTCCTGATCTGGGCATACATAAAGTTGTTGTTTGTTATTTTTCCGGATATACACCCCGATAAAGATAGGAGTGCAAAACTGAGGGAACGGGCGGAAAAATTCGACGACGCATTAGGCGCGATCGTTAAAACGATGCCTAACAAAGTAGCTCAAGTTGGAAGAGAGTTCGATAAGGTAATCGATGTTGTTAAAGAAGCAGAAGCTGAAAAAGATTGGGGAGAAGTTGCTAAAAGAACCTAAGAGCGAGCTGCGTGCTGCACTTCGATTTTACGGATAATTTTCACAAAACAATCTTAACAACAGAAGTAGTAAAAGTGTGGCTCCCCGGGAAGGATTCGAACCTTCGACCTAGCGCTTAACAGGCGCGCGCTCTACCACTGAGCTACCGGGGAACGAGGGAACCTTTCCGAAGTTACCCGGAAGGTCAGCGGCTAGCGACGAACGAGTGTCGCGTCCCACTGAGCTACCGGGGATCAGCTTAATTATATCCGAAGACCTTCAAAACAAAAAACCGAGACTTTTAGGGTCTCGGTTAAGCAGAACAAATCGCCCGCACCGGTAGAAGATCGGGGTTCGGATCGGCCAGGTTGACGAGCACGTTCCCCATGTCGCGCACCTTCACTCCTCGCAGAATTCCCAGAAGCTTTCGGGCGACGAGCTCCGAAGGAGTGGTACGGCGCACTGGCAAGCCCTCTTCCGCCAGGGAAAGAAGAAGCTCGGACAACCGCCATTTGGAACTGGGATCGGCCAGAAGAAACGGGATGGTGATGTCACTGAGAACCACGAGAATATCCCTGACCGAAACGTGTCCGGGGGGAATCCCTACGTAATCGCCCACCAGCACCCGGAGATCTTCCATCAAATCGCCCTCTTCATTGAAACGACCCTTCGCGTACAGAATGATCTGACTCGCCGGATGGGTTTCCACCCTCGCATCCTCCTCTCTTCTCTATGCGTATTTTAGGCCGGGGACCTTCGATAGTCAATCGAGGCCGTTCTGCTTGGCAATTCGGGCGTAGACTTTAGCCGAAGACCGAACCTTTCGCTCCATTGTCTCGTAATCGACCTCGACCAGCCCGAAGCGCGGCTCAAATCCCTTCGCCCACTCAAAGTTGTCCAACAGGGACCAGTGGAAGTAGCCTCTCACATCCGCTCCCTCCKGAAGCGCACGCCAAACGGCGAAGAGGTGATCGGCAATGTAATCGGCCCGTTGATCGTCATCGGCATCGGCAATCCCGTTCTCCGTCACATAGAGCGGGAGACCGATGCTCCGGAGTTGGTTCAAGATGTGGTAGAGCCCTTGGGGGTAGATTGCCCATCCCAGGTCACTCTTGGGTAAATTTATTACTCCTCCAAACGGGCGGTAGTAGTTGACTCCGATGAAGTCCTGTTTTCCCGCCCAATCAATGCTGCGTCGGTCCAAATGCAGGAAAACCCTATCGGTTCCCGGCACTTTGAGCGGGGTAAGGGCGTGCGACAAGCCCACCTGTGCCTCCGGCTGAATGTTGTGAATGATTGAATAAGCTAATTGGTGTGCCTGAAGCAAGTGCTTCAGCACCACCGCGGCGGAGAGCGGGTCGTGCTTTCCCGGCAACCATCGACCCCAGAGATACCCTTCGGCAGCGGCAACTGTGGGTTCGTTGACCGTTATCCAGAAATCGCAGAGGTCTGCCAGCCGGGTCACCAAGTAGCGCACGTAGGAGGCGAAGTAGCTCGGGGTGGCGGGGTTTTCCCAACCGCCGCGCCGGAAGACCCAGAGCGGGTTGGTGAAGTGATGCAGGGTCACCAGAGGCCTAATTCTCCGCTTTTTTAGGACCATCAAAACCTGTCGGTAGTGTGCCACCTCCCGCTCGTCAAAACGGCCTTTCTCAGGTTCAATTCTCGCCCACTCGATCGAGAACCGGTGCGCATTCTGATTCAGGGATTTGACCAGGTCGAAATCCTCTTCAAAGCGCCGGTAGTGATCACAAGCGGCCCCGGCTTTGGGAGAAGAGAGCGCCTCCCAATCGGAGTTGCGATTGCCGCCCTCGACTTGATAGGCGGAAGTTGCCGAGCCCCAAAGAAACCCTTTCGGAAAATTCTTTTCTGTCATTTTTTTCTCCAAAATGCTAGGCCGTTTCTCCGACCGTCCATCTTCCTCTATTCTAATAAAATCTGGCGATGAGAGGCCTAATTACTTGCGGTGATTGATGCCACTTCCCCCGTTACCTCATCCGTGAAGTTGAGCTGATACTCTTTTTCGCTCGAAGACAGGGAGAAAGTTGTTTGGTCAAAACTTAAGTCCGTGGGAAGGTATTTCCCTTCCGTCAAAACCTTAACGGCAGCATCGATGTTACTCGCCTTGGGGTATTTATCTTTGTGATCAAGGGAATAAAGCTGGATCGCCCAGACCAATGCCGAAGCCGCTAACCTCCGCTCTCCAAGCGAAACTTTCCCCAGTCTGTTTTCTTGATAGAGATTAACCGCCGCAAGACCCTGCAAATGCGCGTCCAGTTCAGATTGGAAAAAAGGACGGTTAAGAGGATCCCAATCAATTACCAAATCAAAATTGCGCTTACTGATCGTGGTAATTTCGTCGGAAAGCTTCATTGTTTTAGCGTAATCCTTATTTGCATAAGCGATGAACATTTCATAAGTCTTGCTGTAGAGAGCCTTGTAGTTTTTCAAAACTTGATAAAGATCGGGGTAAAGCGTTTTTATTTGGTCCTCTTCCGGGAATTTGTAACCGGTGGTGTACTTCTTGAGAGGCGCTAAAGCCTTCGTCGTGGCGGAAACCGAGGCAATTATCTTATCGAGATCTCCTATAAAACCAAGGTAAGCAATTGAGTCGGATTGAGTCACAAACGAAACCGTCGAGAGGAGCTTTGATCGCTCAATGATAACCGCATCGGCATCCTTTGCTTTCGTAGCGTTCTCCGATACCGAAGTGATGAGGCTGAGAAATTCCTTCTCCTTGCCCCAAAGCCAGAGATAGCGGCGGGCCAAAAACTGGTCGACCTCGTCAATTTCCTGTTCGAAAAGAGGCAGATACTCATCCGTTTGCTTGCTGTAGAATTCATCGGTGGTTTTTTCTCCATTGGCCAGATGCTTTTTATTTTCCGCAAGACTGGCTCCTTCCTTAAAGGAGATCGCATCGAACTCGGCCTTTAGGTCCTTTTCGAGTTTGTCCATCGCCAAAATAAGGGTCAACTCTTGTTGGCTAAATCCTTCGATCCTCCCGACGAACTTCTCGAACTCCTGATGACTCCACCATCTAAAACCGCCCGCTCCTAGCGCCAAAATTAGGAAAAAAATAAGCCCCCCAAAAAGAAGAGCTTTCCTGTGAGCAGAAACGCCTTTAGCTATTGCCGACAAACCCATTCGCATCCACGGTAGCAGATTAATTGGCCTTACCGCAACCAGAGCGATTTTGCTTCATCAACAAAATCAGGAACTCCCAACTTTTCCCGGGCGTAGAACCACCACTCCGCCCCCCAGAGGTAGAAACGGTCGAAACCGGTGGAACGGGCAAAGGCGATGTTGGAACGAAACTGATCGGGAGAAAAACTGACGTATTGTTCCTCCTTCGACATTTCGATCAGCGGTTTTGTCCCCCAGGGTTCCGCCTGCAGCTCACTCACGAAAACGGTCTTGAGGCGACCGATCTTTTGATAGAAGTTGGCTTTGATCCGGTAGTACCATTGGGGGAAAAACAGGCGGTAGCTGATGTAGAGCTTGGTCAGGCTCTCGTCGTAGATCATTCGATACATGGAGATCCCCAGGTTCTCCGATACTCCCGAGACCCCCAACCAACTCGAGATCTCCCCGCTATCGGTCAGAAGAACCGGGTGAGCCGGGTCCAGCACGACCACGCCCGCAATCTCTCTTTCGAGGAAGGAGCGGTTCAGTCTGGGACACTCCCCAAAAAAGCCGACGAAGGGCTCGTTCTCCACCTGCCAAAATTCCAGAGAAGGGCTATCCCGGTAACGCTTCACCACCGCCGTAATCAGCCCTGTCACCTCTTCCTGCTGTTCTTTTTCCGAAAAAGACGCCGCCCAATCCGGGATGTGGCACTCCGGCCAGCGCGGCAGCCGGCGGCCAATCGCCAGGATAACCGAAATGCCCCGTTTCCGGGCTTCGCTCATCTGAAAATCGAGTGCTGAAAAGTCAAACCGGTCTCTCTGCGGTTCAACCGTGTTCCAAAAAGCCACCAACCGAAGACGATCCACACCGACTTCATCAAGCAGTGACAGGTAGGTCTTCTTCCAATCCAAACCTAGGCTCTCGGCGTAGGCGGCGTCAAAGGAAGTGCCCCAAATAATCTTGGGAGCTTCGCCGCCCCGGCCGAAAATGAGATAGGCTATCAGCACCAGAATGGCAAAAACACCCAAAAGACCGAGAATAATTCTTGAAAGTATCTTCAGATAAAATCGTTTCTTATCCATAGACTATCTTATGGTCATAAAGTAGAGACCGAATCCGATGGCGACGATTGCCAAAGCCTTTCCTACCTTCTGCCGCAGAGTAGTTACTTCCTTCAGTTGGGGAAAATAGCGAACCAGGGTGAGGGATAAAACAAAGAGGAAGGCGTACTGCACTCCTTGGATCGCCCCAACTAGTGCCGCGCTTCCCAAAGAAATTGCGTAATTCTGCAGCAATCCCCCCAGCCCTCCTAACCCCTGGTTGAAAAGAAACGGGGCGGGCGCGGTTTTGGGCGCTTTTTTGGTTGCCCAGTAGATGCGGCGGAAGTTTTCGGGAATGACAATGATTGTGAGCGCTCCCAAGACACTGCCGATCCTCGTCCAAAAGAGTCCATTAAGAAAGGGTTCTGCCAGAAAAACGAAACGCATTAGAGAAAAAGAAACGGCGAAGAGCGCTGCTGCTACCGCCGCGTGGTTAAAAAGCTCAAAAGTGAAAGTTTTTCGGACGTTTTCTCTCAAGGAAACGGCGGCCCCGCCCAGGAGAAGGATGAAGAACCCCAATAGTTGGAAGAATCCGAGAAACTCATTCAGGAAGATGACGCTCAAGACCAGGGTGAACACCGGGATCAACGCCCCGGTGGAGGTGATCACTCGGGAAGCTTCATATTCTTTGAGCGCGTTATAGAAGGACCAGAGGGCGTAGACGCCGGCCACTCCCGAAACCAAAGCCGCAAAGAGGATCCGGCGATCGGGAATGTTCACCACCCCGAAAGGGAGAAGGACCACCGCCGCCACGCTCAGAATTCCCACGTAAAAAGCGTAAGCCCGGGGAGAAACAATCGAGGTCTGGAGAAGAACCTTGTCAATCAAGCCCGCCAGGGCCAAAAAGAGGTAGGCGACTAGAGCCGGTGTCAGAAAGGCGGGCAAATCCATCAAGAAATAAGATTACAAGATATAGGACATCGGAGGCAAGAAAAACTAGAGATAATCCTTAATGAGCTTGGAGCGGGAGGGGTGGCGCAGTTTGCGGATTGCCTTGGCCTCAATCTGGCGAATCCGTTCGCGGGTCACGCCAAACTCCCTCCCGACCGCTTCCAGCGTCCGGGGCTTGCCGTCGCGCAGACCAAAACGGAGTTCGATTACTTTTTGCTCCCGGGGAGAGAGCGTCCCCAGAACCTCCAGCAACTGTTGTTTGAGAAGCTCCTTGGAGGTGTCGTCGGTGGGGGCGGAAACTTCTTCATCGGCAACGAAGTCTTTGAGCCGAGAATCTTTTTCTTCGCCGATTGGCGTCTCCAGAGAAGTCGGCCGTTGGGAAACTTTGATGATCTCCCGCACTTTTTCGACGGGGAGTTCCAATTCCTTGGAGATCTCGTGGGGAGTGGGTTCGCGATCGAGTTTTTGCTCCAGCTGACGCTGCACCCGGTGGAATTTGTTGATGGTCTCGATCATGTGCACCGGAATCCGGATCGTCCGCGCCTGGTCGGCGATCGCTCGGGTGATTCCCTGCCGAATCCACCAGGTCGCATAGGTTGAGAACTTGAATCCCCGCTTCCAATCGAATTTCTCGACCGCCCGCATCAGGCCGATGTTCCCTTCCTGGATCAAATCCAAAAACGAAAGCCCCCGCCCCAGGTATTTCTTGGCGATGGAAACCACCAAACGCAGGTTCGCTTTGGTGAGTTTTTCGCGGGCGATATCCCCGATCCGGGCCAGAGCCTTCATTCTCTCGCGGGTGGGACGGCCCATTCGGGAAGTTGCTCTTTTCAGCCGCCAGACCGCCGCCGTTCCTTTCTCGATTTGCTGGGCGAGAGTAACTTCGTCCGCTTTGGTCAGCAGAGCGGTCCGACCGATTTCCCGAAGATACATTCGCACCGGGTCGGAAGTGACGGTCACGTCGTGGGCGACCTGGACCTCCAATTCCCGCTCCACTTCCTCCGGCGGGGCTTCTTCTTCGGCGGTTTCAAAAACATCCACCCCCTCCTCGATCAGGAGGGTGTAGAGATCATCCAGCTTCTCGATGTCCTCTTCGGCCTCGGGGAAGAACTCCAATACTTCCTCCTGGGTTACGTAACCCTCTCTTTTGCCTTTTTCCAAAAGTTTTGCGACCAGCGGTGAATCTTTAAGCGTTGGTTTCATTTGAGCAAAGCAAAAATGCTAGATCTCGCATCGCGAGTCGTCCATTTGAACAGCGACGGACAAATGTTAAGTCGTCTCGGGCGATCGTCCATTTTGGTTCCGAACCAATTCAATCTTCTCATTGAGCTTGAGAAGTTCTTTCTCCGAGCGCCGGATCCCCGGGGCATCCTTGGCTTTTTCCGCCCCCCTGATCTGCGCCACCAGCTCTTTGCGCTCCTTTTGCAGGCGAACGAGCTTAACACTCTTGGCGGCGTAACCGAACTCCTCCTCCAACTGGTCCGGAAGAAGATCACCTAGAAAGGGAGCGAGCGCCGCTTCCTGCAGGGCCTCTCGGGAATTCTCATCCAGTTTAACAGAAAAATTCTCCAGACGAAATCGCTTGATTCTCTTAAGATAATCCCGCAGAGAGGTAATGACGAGAGTCAGCCGCGGATCGGTGATATCGCCCTCGGCGATCTGCCGCGCGGCCGCCCTAATCCGTTCCGGCGGGAGCGCAAAGAGAAGGGCGGTGAGGTAGAGCTCCTTCTTACTCGCTGAAACCCGCGGTGAGAGCGGAGCGGCCGATGCCGAACCCGCCTCTTCCAGCGGCTCCTCCTTCTCGAGCTGGCGCCAGAGAACATCCTCCTCGATCTCGATCGCCTCCGCCAGCCGAGAAAGATAGGCGGCCTTTTCCACTTCGTTCGCCAAGCTCTTCACCACCGGAAGAATTTCGGCCGAGATAGCTTTCTTGCCGGCCGGTGTTTTCGGATCAAAACGCGAGAGGGCCGAACTAAGGTAAAAATCAAAGAGAGGCGGCGCGGAGCTGATCAGCTTTTCGAATCCCGCCCGGTCCGCCAGAACCGCTTCATCGGGATCCTTGCCTTCCGGAAGAAGCACCGCCGCCACTTCCAACCCCGCTCCCAGCGCCAAAAACAGACCCTTCTTGGTCGCTTCCAACCCGGCGGCGTCGCGGTCAAAACAGATGATCAATCGCTTGGCAAATTTCGACATGGTGACGATTTGGGAGGTGGACAACGCGGTTCCCTTGGTAGCGATCACGTTCCTGACCCCCTCCTGAAAGAGAAGAATGGCGTCCATTTCCCCCTCGACCAGAATGGCTTCTCTCTTCTTTTTGATCTCCGTTTTTCCGAGATCAAGATTGAAGAGGTAGCGCCCTTTTTCAAAAACGGAGGTCTCGACCGTATTGATGTATTTGGGTTGGTCATCACCAAGAGTTCTTCCCGCGAAACCGGCCACCTTCCCCAGGGAGGAACGGAGGGGATACATCACCCGGCCGCGGAAGAAATCGAAATAGCCCCGGCCGCCCTCTTTCCGAACCGCCAGACCGGATTGAAACAGCTCGGTAAGACTGTAGCCCTTCTTCAGAAGATAACGGCCCAGACTATCCCAAGAAGAGGGAGCGTAGCCGATCTCGAAGTCCTCAATCGTTTGATCCTTCACGCCGCGGCTCTTCAAAAATTCTTTCGCTTTTGAACCAATTTTGTGATCAGTTAGTAAAAAGTGGTAGTAGTCGGCTGCGAGGCGGTTCAGCTCCAGCAGTCTCTCCTTGCGCTGCTCCTCCGGGCTCTCCTTTCGGGAGATGAGTTTCACCCCGGCCCGCTTCGCCATTTCCCGGAGCGCTTCGCTAAAGGAAACTCCCTCCATTTTGCCGTAGAAAGAGATAACATCGCCGCCTTCGCCGCACCCAAAGCACTTGAAAATCTGGAGCTGGGGGGAAACCATAAAGGAGGGGGTTTTCTCAGAGTGGAACGGGCAAACGGCTTTGTAATTCTTGCCCGATTTCTGGATCGGAAAATAGGAGGAAACAACTTCAACAATGTCGAGCTTTCGTTTTACTTCTTCAATCTGGTCTGCCATTTGAACTGCGACGTACAAATGTTAGGTTTGCGTTGGCAAACCGTCCATCAAAGTAAGTATAACTCGAAAGGAAAAAAGACCCCTCGATTCAAAACCGAGAGGCCCAAAAGCTTAAGCCGAAGCGACCTGCATCTTCCGGCGCGGTCGGAGAAGAAGAACCGCCAATCCCCCCAAAATAAGCGCAATCCCCAAACCCTGCGGGAAGGAAGGAAGTAGTCCGCTCTGGAACGCCACCAGCAGGGTAGTAACCGGCGAACCCAACAGAAGAATGCTGGTCGCTGTCGTCACCTTGATCTCCCGCAACCCCGCGTACCAAGTCAGAACGTAGCCCAGCGGGAAGAGGGCGGTCAGCGCCACCCAACCCAGATGGAGAGGCGGGAGTTGGCTGATGAGCGCCAACTTGCCGGTGGCAATCAGCACCCCCAGGATGACCAACGACCCGATTCCCATTCGTCCCAGGGCGACGATCTTGGGCGGAATGGTGCGCAGGACGTGCTTGGAGAGTACGTTCTCACCCGCCCAGAGAAGCGTCGCGGCCAGGATCAACAGATCGCCAAGCTGAAAGCTCGACCCGCCGGGAAGAAGTTTCAACAGCAGAGCGTTGCCCAGCAGGAGCAGCACCGCGGCCGGCAGCAATCGCCGCCCCATTCGCTCCCCCAAAAGCGGAGCAGCCAACAACGCGGCCCAGACGAACATTGTCTTGTGAATGAACGAAGCGTTGGCGGCCGAGGTCAGCGCCAGCCCCTGGAAGAAAAGCAGAAAGGGGATCGAACCGCCGATCAAACCGATCGCCGCCAATCGCAACCAATCCCGAAAGACGAGCTTTTTGAGCGCTCCCCACTCTCCCGCTCCCGCGATGATCCCCAGGAGCAGGACAGCCACAATCGTGTTGCGCAGCCAAGTGAAAAGAACTGGATCAAAGTCTTTCAGACCCAGCTTGCTCACGAAGATCGCCATCCCCGAGATGATCGCGGTGGCCGCTACTAAAATTATTCCCTTTCTCTCCATAATTGCCATTCCCCTCCTAAAAAAAGATAATAGCATTCTAGTTGGTATCATCAGTATGATGGATGGACTTCTGCGCGCCGGCCGTTATGCCTTCGGTCCCAACCGCCTGCATTACTGCGGGCCCGACGCCAATGCCGAAATCCTCGCTCACATTCGGGAAGGCGTCGCCGACCCGGGACTGGCAAAGCTCCTCTCTGCTTTTCAAACGATGTACCCCTACCTGCTTCACATTGCCCATGCCAATGAGATCAAAGATCCCTTTAACGAGCGGGTCGTGGAGGCCTACTGGGTCGGCAACGAGTTGCTGGAAAACATCTCCCAAAAACAGTTTTACCGGCACCTGCGCGAAGGACTCCGACTCAAGGACCGTTTGGGAGGAAAGGCTTTTGACCGGCTCACCGCCAAAATCGAGCAGGGCGCCGTTCCCCACCACTCTTTTCACGTGCTGGATATTTGGAAGCGCACCGGACACGAGGAGCGGGAACACACTTTGGAAAGCATTGATTCCTGCCGCGTCAGCTGGGGAACGGTACGGGAAATCAACGGCCCCAAAATCATGGTGGAAAGCGAGCCGATTCTCTACGAAAACCGAAAACTACGGTTGGGGGAGACCACCCTTCGGCCGATCACTCGCCGGCTGGAACAAGAACCCGATCTCGACCGGCTCAAAATCGGCGACCTGGTTACGATCCACTGGGGCGTTTTGTGCGAGGTTGTTAATCCCCGCCAACTGAACTTTCTCCGCCGATACACTCTCCGCCACCTGAATTTGGCCAATCAAACAATATGATTGTTCACGTTTTCGGCAACCCCGACCTGCCGGCCGATTCGCTGCCGATCCGGATTCTCCCCCAGCTTCGAAAGATTTTTCCGGCGGTTGATTTTAGAGTGGTTGATCCCAATGAAGAGTTGGAATTTCCCGTCCAAATCACGGTGATGGACACGGTGGAAGGGATCAAGGACGTGCGGTTGTTTAACGGATTGGAAAGTTTTGTCAGCGCTCCTCGCAACAGCGTTCACGATTTTGACGCCCTCGCAAGTTTGCGGATGCTGCAGAAGCTCGGCAAGGTTCAAAAAGTTCTGGTGATCGGAATCCCTTCAGGGTTGGGCGAGAAAAAAACGCTGGATCAAGTTTCGGCTATTCTTCGCGCCAATCGATCTTGAGGAAGTGGGCGGCGCAGCTCATGCAGGGATCGTAGGCCCGGATCAGCTTTTCGATCTCAAGGGTGATGGTTTCCTTCGGCGTATCCGGCAGAAGATTTTGGACAAGCTGGTGAATATCCTCTTCAATGTTGATCTGATTTTGTCCGGTCGGGACCACAATCTCTCCCTCCACCACGTTCCCGTCGGGATGAAGGTGGTACTTGTGGTAGAGCGTTCCCCGCGGCGCTTCCACCACCCCCACCCCCACCGATTCCTGCGGCGTGCCTTTGATGATTGGTTCCGGATTGAATTGGGTATTCAACAGAATCTCTTGCGCATCATCAACCGAGTGCAGAATCTCAATTGCCTGCGCTAGATTATTTTGGAAGATATCGGTGGATGGGAAAAGATCGAGAGTTTTCCCCAGCGTTTCTCTGGTCTTGGGATGGAGTCGGTCTTTGGCCAGATTGATCCGCGCCAGCGAACCGACCATATAGGACTCCCCCTCGTGCTTGTAGGCCGAAGCCTGAGAATAAGGCAGAACTACCCGTTCCAGATGGGTCCGCAGCTCCTGTTCTTCGATCAAGCAACCCTTGTTGTCGCAGATCTTGCCGTTCAGGAAACCATAGCGCTCAGGGACCAGCGCCATGAAATTCGTCTTTCGGTCAAAGTGGAACGGCGCATCTTTCCAAACGTCAATCAAACGAAGCACCGCCGGGCGAATCGCTTCCAGCTTTGTCAACGCTTCTTTAATTCCCGCGGCATCGGGAAAATGGCTGAATCCTCCGATCATCGGATAGGGGGCGTGCACGCTCCGCCCCGCAATCAACGTCGCCAAAAAATTGCCGGCGGCCTTGATCTCAAAGGCATCGTGCAGGAGCTGGTGCTGGACGGGATCGTTCTCATCGAAATCCAGGAAAGAATCCCTGCCGAAGACATCCGGCATTGAGAAAAGATAGAGATGGAGAGCATGGTCGCGGATCATCAAACCGTACATCGTCAGAACTCGGAGGAGATTGGTCTGAGGAGTGGGGGTAATTCCCAGGGCGCGCTCACTCGCCTCGATACTGCAGAGCAGATGGGCGTTGGAGCAGGTCCCGCAGATCCGCGCTAGAAGCTGGGGAAGGGCAATGATCGGCTTGCCCTGCATCGCTTGGGTGTAGAAGCGTTTGAAATCGGCGATGCTGAAGTGAACCTCTTCAACCTTATCGTCCACCACCCTCACTGTCAGGGAAGCGGAACCCTCGACCTTGGTGATCCGATCCAAAGACAAATCAAAAGTGTGCATCAGGATTTTCCTCCTGCTAGTGGTGGGCTCGCCGAATCCACCTGAAATTCCGCCACTAGGGCATTGACCTTGTTGAGGAAATCGTTCGGGTCCATCGGACAGCCGGGAATCTCCGCGTCGATCGGCACCACTTCCGAAACCTTAAGTACTTTAGGAAGCGCCGAGAAACGGGCGAGGAGGAACTCGACCTGCTTCTGTTGATTCTCGTTGAAATAGTTGCGCTGGGCGGAAGGCATTCCCATTACCGCACAAGCTCCCACCGCTACCAATTTCTTGGACAGACGCCGAATCTCTTTCAGCTCTTGGGCCTGCTTATCGGAAGCGATTGCCCCTTCGACAAAGGCAATGTCCATCTCGTCCAAAGTGTTGACGGACTTTAAAACCCGGGCGTGGCGGAAGTCAAAAAGCTTCTTCCACTCCTGCCAGTGGTCGTTCATTACCTCGGTCATCACGACCGTGTTGTCCTCGCAGCAGGAGAACGAGAACCAACCGATCCTGATTTTTTTAGGTTGTGTTTCTTTGATCATTGCACTAGATCATCGAGAGATCATTTTTGAGATCAGCAAGGAACGGTTTTTTGGCCGTGAGATCAGCTCCTCTCTCAATTATCTTCGCCAGCATTCCCATCTCTCGGGTGAGATTGAGCAGGGTTGCTCCCACCAGCTTTCCGTTGTGCAGAATCAATCTCCCGTAGGAACCGGCTTCGAGAGTCCCCCGGACCACTACCTCCCGATCGGGAGTGACACGAACATTCCCGACAAAGGCGATCGCCAATCCCATTCCCTGAGTAGTGTAGAAGGAAACCATCTTAGAAGGCTGGTGCCCACCAACCATATTGGCCGCCGCCGTTCTCCCGTGAACCTGGGCGTTAACCCAATTTCCCAAAAGCACCCGTTCACCCAACACCAGATCATTGAACTCGGCGCAATCGCCGGCGGTGTAGATATCGGCAAAGTTCGTCTGCAGATATTCGTCCGCCAGAATCCCGCGGTTGACAATCACCCCGGCCTCCTTGATCCAACCCAATGGGCACTCCACTCCGATTCCGGCCACGATCAACTGACAAGGAAGCTTGGTACCGTCTTTGAGAACAACTCCGGTCACGTTTTCCTCACCCTCGATCTGGAACACCTCACTTTTGTGCAGAATCTTAACCCCGTGCTCGATCAAAACCTTCTCGATCATCCGACCGGAGGCTTCATCCAAAACCGGCTCCCAGTAGTAGGACTCCAAGATCACCAGAGTGGTATCAACTCCCGCCATGACCAGCATATCCGCCATTTCAAAACTGATAAACCCGCTGCCGATCAGAATCGCCTGCTTGATGTTTTTGACCCGGGAGATGACTTCTTTGGCATCATCCAGGGTTCGCAGGGAGAGAACTCCTTTCTTTTCCGCTCCCGGAACGCTCCAACGGCGAGCGCAGGCCCCCACCGCGAGGAGAAGCTTCTCGTAATGCCAAGTGGATCCGTCATTGAGACTGACCACTCTGCCCTGCGGATCAAGTTTGGCTGCCTCCTTGCCCAACATCAGGCTGACCTGGTTTTGCCGATACCAGGCCTCATCCTTCAGCCAGATCTGGTCAAAAGGGATTTTTTCTAGGAAAAAATTCGGTTTGGAGAGCAGGATTCGAGAGTAAAAACGATAGGGCTCGTCGGAGACGATCGCGATGCTGCCTTCTTTGTCGGTGGCGCGGATAGTTTCGGCCGCCGTCGTGCCCGCAACCCCGCCCCCCACGATCAGGTACTTAATCTCATTCACGGATAGATTTGGGTTCCTTGTTCGTCAACAATGATAATCGCTTTGGTGGGACAGGACTGGGCCGCCGCCAGGAGAGTTTCATAGGGGATCGCTTGGTCTTCCAACACTTCTCTCTCGGCCGGGCCGGAGTTCTTAACACCGCCCTGCTGTTTGATCACGGCTTTGTTCTCACCGTTGAGTTCGAAAACCGTCGGAGCGGCGACGACACAGCTGCCGGCACCGATGCAGAGATTGCGGTCCACGATTACGCGTTTAACTTCGCGTGGCGAAGCTAGCGAGTTTTCTTTCGCGTCCTTTGCGGGAGCGGCTTCCATTGCGATCTTATCGTAGCAAAATTTAATCTAGTGTTTCGGGGCGATCCCCAGCTTCTGTTCGATCCGAACTAGCTGAGCTTCCGGGATTTGGACTTTTCCTCTCCGAGCAAGGTCCAGCGCATCCGAAAGCAGAAGGGTGTTAACGTTTCGCCAAACCTCCTGAAGATCACGCTCACTGCCGCGCGAAGCCAGTTCCAGATTCCGCGCTGAGAGAGGCAAAAATCGAATCCCTTCTCTTAGTTCGCGGTTTCGCTTACCGGCATGTACCTCTGGGTCTTTGGAAACACTGATGTCCACCGGCACCATTCGACCGGTCAAAGGATTAAAAATATGGAAATCAATTCCCTTTTCGAAATCTTCTTTAGCGGAAGAGCGGCGGGAAACGATCTTTCCTTCCGAAACTAATTTATCGGATTTCCGAGAATCCGGATCTCCTTGAACAGTCTCTACGCCCAATTTACCAAGGGCGGTTTCAAAATTCTCCTCGGCTTTGTGACCGTATTCGTTCCTCCATCCCGAAAGAACCTCTTCGGGAATTCCGGCTTCGGCGATGTTTAGTGCGTTCATTTGAGCTTTCCAGTATCCGCCCAGAGCGATAGCAGTCCCAGGGCTAAAAAGAGCGCCGCCTCCAACCAATTTTGTTTTTGAAAAGCCTCGATCAAGGCAATTCCGAAAAAGATGATAAAAACTGCTAAGTTAGTAAATTTTGGGTTTTTCATACTTTCATCTTACTCTGTGGCGGAGGCGACAGGATTCGAACCTGTGAGGGCTTGCGCCCAACCGATTTTCGAGATCGGCGCCTTAGTCCACTCGGCCACGCCTCCCCGCCTGCTCTATTATAATGGGAGTATGCGGCTAAAACATCTTTTTCCGATCTTGGGGTATTTCTTCCTGTTGGGATTGGGTGTCGGCCACCGGTTCGCGTCTCCCCAGAAAATCGTCGCCAAGGAATCCTGGGGGCTGTTCGCGACGATCCCGCCGAGTGAGGCTACCCAGGGAAGCGTGCTGGGAACCAGGGATATCATCCAAGCCGGAGAGTGCGTGCTCGCTGTAGAAGGGGGTATGATTCTCACCCACGTCAATAAGAGCTGCGCCCTGCCGGCGAGCTACGTCCCTCCCGGGCTCACCAGGATCACTAGCATTCCTACTACCGGAACAGAATATCTCCGCGGCGGCGACATTCTTAACTATCTCAATCAACTTTATGGAGCGGCTAAAACGTCCGGTTTCAACCTTTCCGTAGTCTCGGCCTATCGCTCCTACTCTACTCAAGTTGCAACCTTTAACTACTGGGTTAGCCAATCCGGATACGCCGCCGCTTTAATGGGATCCGCCCGACCGGGACATTCCGAACACCAGCTTGGAACAGTCGTGGACCTCGGTCTGGTAGGGAATTCGGATTTTGCGAGCTTCACCGCCAGCCCCGCCGCCGGCTGGGTCGCCAAGAACGCCTACAAATTCGGTTTTACGGTTTCCTATCAGCCCGGAAAAGAAAGCATCACCGGATACATCAGCGAACCCTGGCATATTCGCTACGTCGGAATTAAGTTAGCTACCCAACTTTATCAACAAAAACTAACTTTAGAAGAGTACCTAACAAGGGAGTAAGCGAAATTACAACCTGAGCGTAAGCGAAGGACAGTACATCCGCTGGGTTGGGATCCAACTCGCAACAAAACTCTATAAAAAGGGGGTCACGCTCGAGGAATATCTTTCCCGTTAATCAGAGACAATTGCTCATGTCGTAGGTAAATTCCGCTTTGTTTGATGTTTTGGAATTAGGAGAAGTAACTTTGATCCGCTCCCATCCTTCTTGACCATCTGGAGGATAAAAAATCGCATTGACAACCGGGCTAAACAAGTTCCGAAGCCAGACCAAAAATCTAGAGAATATCGAAGAATCGGGAGCGTAAACTATCTCAAGGCCATAATCATCCGATCGGCTTACCGTTTTTGTGCCCGCCTTTGTGAAAGTTAAGTTATTAGTTGAGGTGCTTGAGAGGGTCTCGATGCTTCCGTCAAAGTCCTCGTCGTAGGCCCGCTCCCACTTATACTTGACCGTCCCGGCCTCATTAACCGTAATCTTCCCCGTAAAGTTGTAGGTCTCGGTGGGGCAGCTGTTGTTCGTACTCGGAGAAACGCTCGCCGTCACGCTTGTCACAGCGAAGACGCAGGTTTCGGTAAAGGAGGCCTTGCTGGAAGTAAGTGTTTCCGGGGAGGTAGTTTTGAGCCGAGCCCAACCGCTGTAATCCCCGTTCACCGTCCAGGAATAGGAAACGCTTTTGGTTTCGGCTTTGGTGAATTTAACGGTTTGGGAAGTGGATTTGCCGCCGTTGCTCTTTTCCCAGTAATATTTCACCGTTCCCTCCCGGCTGGCGGTGATTTTGCCGGTAAACTTAAAGGCTTTAGAGCAGGAGGTACTCGAGTAGGTCGAGGGGGAAACCGACACGGAGACCTTGGTGATCAGGGCACCTTCTTCCACCGGAGGCGTTTCCTGACTTTCTTCCGGCTGTTCGGTGGGTTGACTTTCGGGCTCCGGCCCAAATTGGTCCCAAGCGAGGGCAATCACGGCAAGAAGAAGGAGCAAAATCGCGACAATGATTGCCGCGAGCTTTTTATTGAATTTCGGCAACTGAATTTTTGCCACCTGGAACGAGTGTAACAAAACTGGTGCGCCCGAGAGGAGTCGATTATCCGCCTGGGGCGGCTATTCGCTACCGCGAATTCTCTGGTTCGATCCGTGGTGCGCCCGAGAGGATTCGAACCTCTGGCCTCTGCCTTCGGAGGGCAGCGCTCTATCCAACTGAGCTACGGGCGCCTAATCTCGTGCACTAAGCTACGCTCAGTTTAACATCGCAAAAGATAAAAATTAATTCTGAGGTTTGTGGATAAGTTCAAAGGTGGTGTTTTCCGTTGAACCCCGATTGTAGACCTTGCGGGCAAACACGCCGTTCTGGCCAACGTGTTCCCAATCTCTAATAACGTACGTCACTCCTCTTTCGGAAATAGAACTTTCCCCCTCGTGGAGCCGATCAAAATCATCAAACCACCACTCCCAGTTTCTCAACGTCAGGGTGGAGCCGGGATTTTTACACGTGTAGGTTGCACCGGATGAGTCAATCGTGATGGGAACCGAGATATCGTAACTGCCGGGTGAACCGGCAGCGGAAAAGAGAGTAGGATCTACGGTAATCGGGTAGGTTTGAGCCCCGCTGCAAGAAACGCCCTCAATCACGAGGTCGCTCTCAGTGATTGTGCCGGAACCCTCGAGCAGAAGGGTTTCTCTGTCGATGAAAAGGGGAACTCGAGCTTCGGCTGAGGAGGAGATTCCCTCGAGTGAAATCGAGGAAGTCATCACCAATTCAAAGTTGGCGCAGTTAAGAGCCTTATCGTAGATCCCTTCCGGATCCCCGGCGTCGAAGAGAAAAGCGATTTTGGCAAGCCAGACCAAGCGGGCCGCCTGGTCAACGTCTTTATTGGCAACGCATTTGCGGCTCGACTCGTCGGCGGCGTGGGTAAGAGCACGTTCGATCAATCCCTCGGCTTCGGCCTGCTCCTTTCCAAGATCTTCGTCGTATCCCAAAAAGCCGACTAACTGCCACCATTCGATGTATTCCCTAAGCGCTTGGTCGAGCGCGCTGTCATCTCCGGCAGCGGCCTCAAGGCCGGGCTTAACGGCGGCGTTGTACCACCCTCTCAGGATATTGATAATTCGCCGGTCAGTTTCTCCGTCCAGGGGCTGGTCCTCCCGAAGATTGTCCTGAACGATATTGGCGATATATTGCTTGGCTTGGGAAGCCGTGGTTGAAGGCACGTAAGGCGGGACCTGGTATTCGGGGATCTCAATCAGACCGTAGCCGCTAAAACCGGTGAGCGGCAAGCGGGCGGTGTTGCCGCTGATTCTAACCGGCAGGTAATGGAAATTTTGGCCGCCGGCCTCGTAGGCAAAACCTAACAGGCTTTCGGTTGAAGCGGCGGCGGGAAGCGTAATGTCCAAGTAACCGGAAACGTTCAAGAGCAGTCCGTCGGGCTCGGCTACCACCCCGGCGACAAATTCCGCGCCCGCGGGTAGGCCTTCAATGCCGGTGATTTGGGTAATCTTGACGGTTTCGGCAACGTTGACCGAATTCTCCGGAAGCGACAGCTTAAAGTCCGCGGTATCCGTGGTAAGGGCCACTTCGCCCCCTTTGGCACCAACCGATTTCGAAGCTGTTTTGGAACTGGACAAAGCAGGAGTAACGCTTAGAGGATTGGTTTTTTTAGGAAATAGGCCCCGAGCGGGATTGAGAAGAAACCACCAAATGCCAAACGCGGCCACGGCGACAACTGCTATCAAACCTGCAACTATCCCCAGTTTTCTCATCACCTCACATTGTACCTTTCGGCCAACTTGGAAGACAACTGGCGGAGGGGGCGGGATTTGAACCCGCGAACCCTTGCGGGTAACACGCTTTCCAAGCGTGCGCACTAGGCCACTATGCGACCCCTCCTAAAATCTTGGCGGTGGGAGGAGGATTCGAACCTCCGGTCCACTTGCGCGGACTCGCGCTCTCAAGGCGCGCGCAATCGTCCACTCTGCCATCCCACCAATGAGAACAATCAATGGTGAGGACGGTGGGAGTTGAACCCACAACCTTCAGCTCCGCAAGCTGACGCTCTGTCCAGTTGAGCTACGTCCCCAATGATTAAAGAATCGTTCTAATTATAACCGAAGGGTGAGAAAAAAGAGCTATTCCAAAGGAAACCGGCGGGAAACTTCGACCGAAATCTTCTCCATCAGGTCTTCCTTGGCCTGCTGCTGGTAGGGAAGGTGATTTCGCAAGACATCTGTGATTTCCTCTTTGCTCACTCTTCCGAGGAGCAGGTAGAGGCGACCGGGAAAGGTCGCTTTGGTGTCGACGTGCAGGACATTCTGTCCGGCGTGCTCCGCAAACCAAAATTCCTTCAGGTGTTCCCACTCGTAGTCGTGACCGTGCATTCGGATTCCCCGGTTGGTGACGAGATACTTGGTAATTTTGGGGGTGCTCGAATTCAAGGCCCACTGCAGGAACCCGAAGGACGCCAAAACTCCGGCCAGAAGGAACTCCTTAAAGAAAATCGCGACGGCGGCGAGAACGCCGAGAAGGGTAAAAAGGTTCTTGAAATAGGTTTTCCCCCTTTTAACGTAGAGGCGTTCCGGCGCCTCCCACTCCAAAAGGGTTCTCTCCTCGAGATCCTGCTTGTCCGGCATTAATCTTAATGTAACAAAACGCTACTGGGAATTTCCAGCTGATAGAATATAGATGACACGGAGGGGTGCCGGAGTGGTCCATCGGGAGGGTTTGCTAAACCCTTGAGCCTAACGGCTCACGTGGGTTCGAATCCCACCCCCTCCGCCAGTTAGAGAGTTCCCTGGTATTTCCCCCCCGAAACTTCGATCGAGCGCTTCACCAGAACCTCCAGCGCATCCACGCAGTCTTCCGGAAGATCAAAGTTTAGGCAAGACAGTTCTGTGCAGCCCAGGAGCACAACCTCCGCCCCCTTATTTTTCAGTTCCGAAATCAACTCCAGTAGTTCTTCCCGGCCACCCTGCTTCCCGCCCTTAACGTAGTCGTAAATGATGCGCATCACCTTTTTCTGGCCCTCGGGTCCGGGCGTCACCACGCTTAATCCCAGTTCCTTTGCCGGGCGGTGGTAGATTCCGGACTGGACGGTCCCGTCAGTGGCCAAAAGGCCGACTATTTTGGCCTTTCGAATTTGGGCCGCGTACGCCAAGCTCTCCCGAACCATGTGGAGGACGGGGATCTTCACGCTCCCTTGGATCTCGTCGTAGAAGTAGTGAGAGGTGTTGCAGGGGATGGCGATGTTTTCCGCCCCCAGCTTTTCCAGCTCTTTGGCATCCTTAGTTATCAAGGAGAGATAGGGCTCATGTTTTTTACTTAGAATCGCTTCCGTCCTGTCGGGGATGCGGGCGTGGTTGAGAATAATGATGTCGAGATGCTCCTGATCGGTCGCGGCTTCCGTGCACTCGACAATCCGCCGGAAAAAATGAGCGGTCGCCAGCGAACCCATCCCCCCAAGGACGCCTAGTTTTTTCCGATTTGATTTCTGGTCCATAGGTTAATTATAAATTAGCGCCCGCCCCTCGGTAGTATCTTCTGAATTTCACAAAATGGGAAAGTTGGTTTCTTGCTAAATAACCTAATCTCTTAAACCCGTAATCTCCCGGGTAAAACAGGGGATTGACCGCTCTACCGGCCGTTATAAGAGCCCGCATCTCGGCCCGCAAAGACGGGGATCTCACGTAATCAAAAGCTACTTTTTGAGGTACAACTAGAAATAGGGTTTTATTTTTGACCGAAGTGAAATCCAGCTTCTTGTTAAGGAGGTAATCCTCCACTAAATATTTAGCCAGGTTAGCGCCGGCGCCGGTTACGTAATAGTTGCTTCTGCCTTGACGGACGTTCACTTCAAAGACTTTGAAAGTGTTGTCCCGCTCGTCGTATTTAATGTCAAAATTGGAAAAGCCCACGTAACCGATGCTATCCAAAAAAGCCCGCAACTTAGCCACCAACTTTTCGTTATCCTCGTTGATAATCACCGCATGATTTCCCAGGCCGTGAGGGGTGTGCTCCTCTAAAAGCACATGCCCCAGGGCCGCCAATTTAACTTTGCCCGTCTTATCGGAATAACAAGTGAGCACCCGCATATAAGTATCGTCTCCGGGAACAAAGTCCTGCAGGATTAAATTGCCGGCGTACCCGCTGCCGTAGATACCCTTAATGATTTTTTCCAACTCGTTTTGGTTGTCGGCTTTGTAGACCTTTTTCTGATCGCGGAAGGGATGATCCCAATACTCAACGCCATTGGTGGGCTTGATAATAACCGGGAAGCCAAATTGTAGGTTGTAGTCTTGGCCCATGGATTTTCGGTAGATAAAGGTTTTAGGGTAAGGAAGGTCGTATTTATCACAGAGTGCATAAAATTTTTCTTTATTCATCAGCGTCTCCATTTTCTGGAAATCTACATAGGGAGCAATAACATTCTTGGGTAACTGGTTCTTATTTTTACCAATTAGCCGCACGTAAGAATCGCCGCAGCCGATAAGGAAGATGGTCTTATCATTAAATTCTTTAGATACTGCGGAGATTACTTTTTCGAAAGTCTCCTCCTCATCTAGGTGGGGGTGCGTTCTAAAATCAATTATTTTGCTGTTGGCACTGGGACCGCCGCCGGTTTTTCCAATTACGATCGACTTTACCGAATATTCTTCGTGGAAAGTACGGGCAAGACTGTAGGTGTTAATGTCACTAGCTAGTAGAACCGGTAAGAATTCCCTCTCAATTGTTTTCATTTTCTTCTAAGTTTATCAGTCCCGAGCAAAAGCTAAAACCCAAATCTGTCCCGCGCCGTTCTGGACGTGTTTGGCGCCGACGTTGGAATAACTAAATGACAAAACGATTATTACAGTTAGAGTAAGTAGTTGTAATAATTTTATTTCTTTTCATTTAACAGTCCTTTGGGCCTTATAAAATCCCTTTGCCGAGGCATCTTGTGGCGAGGAAAAATCAGGGTTTTTTAGACCGAATCGCCAAACCACCTCTCCGTCGGGAGTAACCTCAAGGATTTCTACGCTGCCGGTAATTAAAGTGTTGCCATTAGGGAGCCGATCCGCATCTCTTACCGGCCAGTTCTTTTTCTCCGAAATCTCAAAACTCCAGATTTTTTCTCCTGTTTGATAGTTGTATTCTGCCGCCTGGTGCGGTTCGCCGTGGTTGGCGAGGAGGATGTTACCATTTACCAAAACTTCCGGATCGTGCGGGTTGGTCAAGAATCCCTTTCCAAAAATTTTCACTACCTTCCCCGAGAGATCTATCTCGACAAGTGAACCAAAATTCCGCAGGCTAACCAGGGTGTTGCCGTTGCTCAATCTTGAAACGGCATTAGTATGGGTCCAGCCCTGGTTATGGATGCCGCCGAATTCATCGTTATCAAAATGATCTTTGGCTCTCCAACTCCAAACAATGGAGCCATTTTTATCAACTTCTTTTACCTGGCTATCTTCCTTCCCATCGTTATTTCCGAAACTGATTAGAGTGTTCTCATCTGGAAGTCTATCCGCATCGTGACTGACCTTGCGATCGAGGTACGACCAAACGATATTTTTATTTTGATCGATCTCAAAAGCTCCTTTAGCCGGCAGCAAAATCAAGACGTTGCCGTTTGACAGTTTTTCCGCATCAAAGCCGGGGTTAGTATATTTTTTAAGATCTTCCGGAAGCTGGTATTCCCAGATAACTTCACCTAAAATGTTGATCTCGATGACTCGTGGGTTGTCGATTTTGTGATTGTCAGGAAGCAAAGTGTTGGCAAGATAAACTTTGTCTTCATTAAAAATATCTACTTCAAAATCAGAATCAACCGTTCCCCTTTCTATTAAGGAGAGCATTTTTGAACTAAGTGACTGGTCTTGATTGGAGAAATTACGATACAAAAAATATCCAGCTACCGCTGCCAAGATAACAGCTATCCCGATTGCCAGTACTCTAATTTTAATCATTTTAATGCTCCCTTTCCTAAAACCAGCCTTTCATTCTTTTCACAAGAGCCTAAATTCGGCCAGTGAGCCCTCGCAAAGGGCGGTGGTCCGGCACCACTCCGTAACTATTATTCTAACCTACCCTCAATCTTTCGCAAAAGCTAGGACCCAAACCTGGCCAGCTCCAGCCTTTTTGAGCACTCTCGTCGCTTCTCGCACCGTTGCGCCGGTGGTAACGACGTCGTCCACCAAAAGCACATCCTCACCGTGAAGCTCTTCCGCCACGGCAAAAACTCCCCGCACGTTCGCTTGCCTCTCCGGCCGAGTGAGGGAAACCTGCGAGGAAGTATCTTTGACCCGGCGCAAAAGCTCCGCCCGAAAATCCAGCCTCAGACTCTCCCCAAGCGCGCGGGCGAGGAGCTCGGCTTGGTTGAATCCCCGCGAACTCTTGCGCCAGAAAGAGAGGGGAATCGGCACCACCCGGGCCTGTGGCCCGAATTCAATTCCCATCTCATGGAGTTCACCAATCAGAAGTCCCGCCATGATCCTGGCTACCGCCCGCAGGCGCTTATACTTCAGTGCCTGAACCAAACGGCGAGCCGGGCCCCGGTAGGGAAAGGCGGCCAGAAACCGCTCCGGTGCCCACCGGCTCCGGCAAATCGGGTGGGTCAACCCGCCGACAGCGGGGCGGCCGCAAACGAGGCAGTTCAGGCGCTCCAACGGCGCCATCTCCGCCGCGCACTTCCCGCAGAACAATTCACCCCCGGCCCCACAGGAAACGCAGCGGGTCGGGTAGACCAATCCCAAAAGCCCTTTGATTAATCCAGAAATCTTTAACACTGACGATAATGATTAAACGGGGAAAGGCAAAATGCAAATTCCAGTCTCTCGTGAGAGTGGAAAGTGGTGGTTACTCTATATATAGTATACTATACTAGATTTAACTGGGTAGAGGAGTAACGACTATTGGCTGATCCGATAGATCTTGGCGCCGGCGAGGACGAAGAGAAGCTTTTCGTTGCTGGAAACCCAGAGATCGGTGGCGCCGGCGAGGACGTCGCCCTTGAATTGGCGGAGGAAATTACCGCTCTTTTCCAAGACCACAACCCGATTCTCCTCCCGGTCAAGGATGTAGAGATACTTTAACCCCTTTTGAGTAAATATCTTAATCGGTTCTTTGAAAGGGGTCGAGAGGTTGGAGACCGCGAACGGAACCTGCTTGCCGCCCGCCAGTCGAGTGACCTGGCCATCGGAACCCAGCAGCCAGATCTCACCATCAATCGCCATATCCACCACTCCCGTCATCGGCACGGCCTCCTTCACCCAGTTCTGGGCTCGGGCGTAGCCTCCGGGCAGGTTCCAAAACTTGTAGATCTGTTCCTCATCGGGAACCAGCAGGTAGATATTTCCGAGATAGGTATCAATCGCAATCGCCTTGTTCATCCGATCGAAGCTAATCGGTTCATCCACCGCCGCACCCTTTATTTTTATCCGGTAAACCTGGTCCACTCCTCGCAAGAAGAGATATTCCCCTTCCACCACCAGCTCTTGAGCTCCCGTAATTTTTCCCTCTCCCAGCGCGGTAGCCGAGGGGAGAGAACCGGAGAAATTGATCGAGAAAACCGCCCCCCTAGTACTCTCCAAAGCGAAGGCCGTCGCCGAACCCGAACCGGCGATCGCCAATCCCTGCGCCCCTTCCGCCTGCAGATTGAGATCGTACTTGAGACTTTCCTCCCCCACCAGGGTGATCTTTTCAATCGAATTGATCAGGTTGGCGGACCTCTCCAACAGTTCAGCAACCTTGGAGGTGTCGGTGGATAGTTCCCGCGCCTGTTCCAGATCAGTATTGGCCGCATCCACCAGTTCCCGCGCCCGCTCGTTGGAAAGTCCGACTAGCCCCTCGGCTTCATCCAAGCTCTGCGTCGCCACCGCCAACAACCGTTCGAACTCCGCCGCCCGAGTTTTTTTGGCCTGCTGCCAAGTGGTAAAGAGAACCGAAATTCCGAGGATCAAAACCAGGACCGCAATCACCTTTGGCAGGGAAAGCCCTTTGATCTTAGGAAGGACCGGAAGTTTGAATCCTTTCTTGGGCTCTTTCACCTTTTGCTCCAATTCCGTTTTTTGTTCCTCACTGATCCCTGGTTGCTGTTCACTAATCTCTTCTCTCACTTTGGCCAACTCTTCTCCGTGGGAAAGCCGTTTCTTCCAGGCAGCCGCGATTTTACCTTTGAGCTGCTTCGGGGTGCGCAGCGCCTGCACCAGCTGCTTGGCCTGGCGGCTGATCCAGGCCCCTGCTCCGGAAATCTTGCCCCAGAACTGGCGAGAGGAACGGGATTTCGCCACCGCTTCCTCCCGGGCTTCCCGGGAGCTGGTCAGAGTCAGCAAAAGGGCGGCGAAACCGGGGATCTTTTCACCGGAAGAAAACTGCTTCTCGAGAAATTCGGTCCGGGGGAGATCGGCCGGGGGGAAATTTCGGGCAAAAACCGGGGACCCCAAAACAACGGTATCCTCTTCCTCCAGAATCTGGGAGGCAATGTTCACGCCTTCTTCGCCGGTCAGCAGCTCTAGAGTTTCGGTGCCGCGGCGGAGATAGAGGGCCGGCTTACCCATCCGTGCCAGATAGGCGACCTCGCCTCGGAAAGCCACCGCCCCCAGCTCCAGGGTGGCGGCGGGAGAAAGATGTTGGAGCTTGTCGCGAACGGCATAGACCGCCCGTTCCAGGGCCGAGACCGGGGTCTCGTCTTCGGGAGCGTAGTACTCTTCGGAGAGGGTATCCCAGATCAGCCGGCCGGCGATGGCGGCGTCTTCGCCGGGGTCGATCTTCAAGTCCACAACCGCAAAAAGACGCCCCCTTTCGGGGGGATATTCTTCGCGCGGGGTTGCTCCGAAGACCGACACAAATTTCCCGCGCTCGGTGGTGGGAGAGCTTTCCAGCTTGGAAACCTTGACCTCAAGACCAGTTTTTTCCTGTTCTTCTGCTCCTTGAGCCATCAGGATTATGATAACAGTTTGCGCTACCTAAAATAATCGGGGTTGGTGCAGCCGGAGCTGGAGCAATAGCCGATATCGAAACGGTAGGTGGGACTCCAAAGACCTTTCGCTCGGAGGGTAAAGATGTCGCGGAAATGGCGGCCGGAAAAAGCGTAGGTACCGTGAGCACCGACGACATAAACGTTTGCGGTGTTGGCCCCGTTTGAAGTGAAGGTTTTAAACGCCCTCGAAATCGTGGTCACTGGGGCGACGCCCGAAACTTTACTGCGGACGGTGGACATAGCCCAACCGCCCCGATCAATCGGTGAGAGATACTGCATATACGAGCAGTCAGGCTTCAATTCATAAACCCCAGAGATGTTCTTAGCTCCACACAAGAGAAATGAGTTGAAGATGTCCGCTAGTTCCTCCGTATTCATCCAGGGGTTGTAGCCGCCACTCCGGTACCGATCACCCCAGCCGGCGTGGTACCAGGGGGATTTACCATAGTTGGGACCGTCGTAAGCGCCCTGAGGTCCGTAATCCTTGATCCCCACCGCCCAAGCCCGATAGCCGCCCCAGACTTCTTGGGTAGAAAGCGTGTACCCACCGGCGGTGGAGGAATAGTAAGCTGCAATCGGCGAACCCCCGTAGGTGATCACAACGCCTCGGGTTGCGTTCACTGCATCACACCATCGCTTGTTGTAGGTGCCGCTACAGGAAAGTCGATCACTGGTACCGTTGTAAACTTGGCAGTTCTGGTTGGTACAGATTGATTTTCCGGGGTTGCTTCGGATCCAGTTGAGGGCGTATGTCCGGGCCGCTACCGCCTGGGCCTTGAGCGCCTCCATCGGCCAGCTCCGAGGCATCTCCGAGATTCCTCTTAAGTAATCATTCTCAAAGGAGATGGTACCGTAGCCCGAAACCTTGATGGTGCTCGGGACCGAGTATTTACCGACAGTCACACCTTTGTAGTAGGCCTTCAGAATCGTGGAGTAGTTCTGAGGAGGATTAGCTATAGCTCGACCGTATGCCCCGTATTGATTCATCCCCACCCGATGGGGGAAGCCGTAGGTTCCGACCATCCAAGAAGGGGAGAACGGGGAAGGAGGAAGCTTTTTAGAAGACGGGGCGCTCTCCCCGATCGTCTCGCTTCCGCCGGAGGCGGCGAACTTCTCCAAGATCAGCTGCTCTTGTTTGGCGGTCAGGTTTTTAATCGAGGATTTGACCGAGGACAGCTGAGAAGAGGTGGAAGAAAGTTGGCTTTGGGAGGAATAGAGACTGGCCTGGTACTGCGAACGGAGCGTCGCCAGCTCGTCGCGCAGCTTTTTTGCGGCCGCCCGGTTGCTCTTGAAAACGGCCACCTGGCCGGCGAGTTGGGCAATCCTCTCGCTCAGGCTGCGGAGACTCTCGTTGTAGTACTGGAACTGGTGGGCCGACCCCTCCATGTCGTCGGCCGAAAAGATTATCTCGATGGAGGAGACGCGGTTTTGTTTGTAGAGCTCACGGACCAGCACATCCCGGTCGGATTCCCAACCCGCCAGCTCGTCCTCTTTCTCATCGAGGTCTTTCTCGATGGCAGATAGCTCTTTTTCGGCGGCGGTGAGCTCGGCGGAAACCTGGAAGAGGGAGAGGGAGGCGGAGGAGATATCCCGGGAGAGCTGCTGCTGGCGTTTCTCCAGATCGGCGAGCTGTTTCTGCTGCTTGTTGAGCTGGGAGGTGACATCGTCCAGATCCTCATCCGCCCGGGAAGGTGTCACCAAGAATATAACCACTATCGTTAGAATTAGGAGAGAAACAAAAGTTAAAAGCTTGCGCACCTGGGGCAGTTTAAAAAACACTCTACCTTATTTTAGCAGAGCTAAAACTAGTCTCTATACATATAGTATAGGCCGTCTAATATTACATTTTGCTAGACTACGGTCAGTAATGAGGAAATTCTTTGGGATAACCCTTATTTTCTTAGCCCTTATAGGTTTTGCCTTGGTTGGAACTGGTCTGGTAGCTCCACAAACTGCCAATGCTTCAACTAACAATTGCGTAGCGACTATTAACAGAGCAGGTGTTTACAATTGCGGAGCTAATCTCACTATCTGTACACCATCTCCTAATCCGTGCGAAGATGTACCCCTGCTTGGGTCTCCGGCCACCTGCCAGGCAACAACTTACACCTGTCCCGATTCCCCAGGTAGTGGCGGCACCCCTCGATGCGATTGCAGCAGTGACACCGACTGCACGGGGGGACAGACTTGTGATGAAGGAACTTCGGCCAAATGTGAGAGAGTGAAAGCCACCGATCCTACCGGCCTCTGCAAAAGCTCGGACGGAAGCGGCGACGGGGGGGATGGAGGGGGAAACGCCGGCGGAGAACCGATAGACCTTACGGTACCTGGATCAATTTCCACTCCGTTGGGTGACATCCCCTTGGATCCGGCTCTTTTCGCTCAGTGGTTCCTTAATTTCGGAACCGGCTTGGGAATGTTGATTACAGTATTGTTCATAATAATTGGGGGATTCGGGGTCGCCACTTCCGGCGGAAATCCCGAAAACCTGGAAAAAGCCAAGGGTCAAATCACCGCTGCGATCACAGGTTTACTCTTTATCTTGCTCACAGCGATAATCTTGCGTACAATTGGAGGTATCATAGGAATTGATATCAAGTTATTTGGTATCTGAGGGGGGGTGAATTTTAATGCTTAAAACAGTAAAAACAATCGCGGCATCAGCAACGGCACTGATATTTTCGGCTCTACCGATTTTCGCAATCGAAAATCCAATTACCGCGGCTGAAGATATTCCCGGACTCATCGGTTTAGTCTTCAACGCAATATTAGGAATCGTGGGGGCGTTGGCCCTAATTCTATTGGCCTTGGGCGGAATTCAGTACATGACCTCCGGCGGTGACAAGATCGCCGTTGAGCAGGCCAGAGGGCGCATCACCTCCGCAGTTGTGGGGTTAGTAATCGTCTTCGGTGCTTGGTTGGTAATTAACTTCATTGGAAATATCTTGACGGGGAAGCCGCTGATCTAAGACTGGGTTTATTTAGATGCAACCTATCGACCGATTCATAGGGAGTTATACCGGGGGTCAGTGTGTGCCGTCAACCGGGTTACCCGAGATTTCTGGGATATTCTGTGTTCTAGTTAATATTATTAACTACCTACTTAGCATAGGGGCAGCGGTTTCTTTCATCATGTTAGTGGTCGGAGGACTTCAATACATGATCTCCGGAGGAGACGAGAAAGCGATCACCACCTCCAAATCCACTATCACATACGCGGTTCTAGGACTTATCATTATCTTCGGAGCAATCCTCATCATCAATACCGTCCTCGGCGGCCTCGGAGCCTAGTTAACCAAAAGAAAAACCCAGCTCACGGAGACCGCAAGCTGGGTACATGAACTTACTTCTCCACCCTGACATATTCGCTAAGTGGAGCGTCGTCGGCAATCGAGAGTTCCCAATCCTGCCATCTGTCTTTCCAAGTGGTGTATTCACGCAGAACATCATCAACTTCCTCCACCACGACGGAAATCCACACGAGATTCCTGGTGGTGTAAGGGTTAGTGATATCGCCGCTGACGATGTTGTCACCGATCCTAACCCGAACCGGGAAGGAGAGCTCTCCGTGGGCAGGAAGATTCACATTCCTGTATTCTGTTCCGCTGCCGTAAGAAGTGATCTGGTAGGAAAGGAGGGCTCGATGAGGAACATCCCCTTCATTCCGGACCACAATCTCGGCGACCACGTAAAGATCTAACGCTTCACCGCTAATCGGTCCGTGACCCACCACATACTCTCGACTCACGATCGGACCAAGTTCGACAACGATATCCTCGAAGGCTCTTGTGCGATCGGCGATCTCGGCCTGCTGGGTTGCTTGAATTTGGGCCTGCGACATCTGAACGGCCCGGATCACAGAACCGTCACCGGTCTGCCCAACCCATCCGATGAGGGGCAAGATGCAGAAGAACCAGGCCCCGGCAAGCAACGCGGCGATGATGAACACCGACGCCAACGCCCGGCGGGAAGTCGCTTGGCGAGTCTGCTGATCCAGCTCTTCCTGCTCGGACTTCTTACGAGCCAAGTAGGTCTGGTAGTCCAGCAGAGCCGACCCGCACTCCGCGCAGAAAGTGGCATCGACCGGGCCACGCTTCGTGCAACCGGTACACATCTTGAAAAGAGCACTGCCACACTCCGCGCAGAACTGGGTTCCGCGCTTGCTCAAATTGCCGCACCCCGGACACTGGACCTTATCGGTCAAATCCAAGGGTAGGCCACAGTGCAAACACTTCACGACCCCTTCCCCTCTGGAAGAAGGGTGAGCGTGACCACAGTGCTGACAAAAACCTTCCTTCGACATCTCCGGCCTCCTTTTGGCCTTGCCCACCGTAGCCTTGGCGTAGGCGGGTCTATTCGATTTTTAATACTAACCCATAGTTTACCATGAGATAGGGACGGGGTCAACAATCCGGACCGTCCAATTCTGTTAAGATTTATCTGAACAATGTCGGATAGAACACGTTTTCCTACGACCCCTGTCATCTTAGCGTTGCTTTTCCTGATTAGTGGATTAATTCTCAGCGTAAAACCGGCGACAGCGGTAGAGATCCAAACCTGTCCGGTTGTTAGAGAAGGATCCCCTTCGTTATCCTCGGAGACGAAAAACGTTAGCGTCGTTGGAGAGAGATATGGGCAGTTAAGTGTTTGTCTGCCACTTCTTCCAGATTTGACGCGGGGGAAGTACAGAGCCCAGTGCTACGGGGTAGACTTTCCTTTTCCATATACAAACAACGCGGGGCAACTCGCTTTGAGCAATCCAACCAACATGCCCGTAGAACTCATCCGGGCCCGAACAATGACGCTCTCGGGCGATCCCGAATCCACCGAACCGGGAGAGTTGACCGGTTCAATCCCCAAACTTCTTATGCCAGGCTACAAACAGGAAAATGATAAAGGGGAGGAAGTGAATCCCAACATCGCCTTGACAAACGCTGAAGGCCAGCTCGCCCAGGGGTGGGTGGTCGAGAATCAAAGCAATATTCAAGTGAGTGTCCATCCCGACCGCGGAGAACTGGAGATCGATGGAACCCACGCCCCCACCCAAACCAAACCTTACTGGGATGTTCGTACCGAAGGCCAAGAAGAAAAAATTCAAGTTGGAGAGGAGAACTACCAGCTAGAAGGGAAGTTCGGCGAGGTTGCTCCCCTTTACGATCGGTACGGGCTTCTGGCGCAGGCCTTCTCCTTCCCAACCGATACACCACTCGAACTACCCGATGTGAGTTGTCCCGCAGAAACATACAGCCCTCGCCCCATTGTCCCTAAAGAGGGGGTTTCCTGGTTACGCAAAGCGATCTGGCGCGCCAAGGAAATCGTTAAGGCAGAAATAAAAGAGTGCGATTTGACTGATCTGGGCTGCATCGCCAGACTCATTAACCCAATTAAAGTTGAAGTTCTTACCGCCACGGGAGATCTGGATATTCAATCAAAAGTTTCCCTAGCCGGAGGGGCCTGGGCAAATATGGCGGGACCCAGCGGTGCTTTTGCTGCCCTCCTGCCACCGGAGACAATTTTCAAGTCCGAGGACAGCGAAGAACCGCGGGTGTCGTTTTCCCAGACGGGAGGATTGAGTGGTCTTTGGGAGACGTTCAAAAGCGCCGTCGGCGCTACCTCCACTCTAAAAATTGCTTCCCTCGGAAACGTTGGAGAAGCTGTAGATTGCATAATCTATGGACTCACCGCCCACCCTGCCAACGCCCGAACACAAGCCTGTGCGGATGTGCTGATGAGCGGAAAATTCCTGGGCTGGCCCACCTATCACGGTTTCATCTTCCAGGGTCCAAAAGCCTCCTGTGCCAACTGCACTCACAGAGTGGTAGAGGCGATTGATATCGGTCCCGGCCCCGGCGTGAGTATGGGGGATGCGGTTCTGGCAACCGTCGAGGGAAACATCCTGGCGACCGGAACCGACCCAATATACGGAAACTATATCGATCTCCAGTCCAGCGACCCCAATGTCCCTACCGTAATTCGCTACGGCCACCTCTCGGCAGTTTTCGTGGGAAGGGGTCAACCGGTTTCCCCGGGGAGCGTGATCGGAGCGGTCGGTGATACCGGAATGGGAGGAACTCATCTCCACTACGAATTCCGCCTAAGAGCCCTGGAGATGAGGATCCCCTACATCCCCGACGACGGGGGTGGTGGTATCCGCGGCTGTCTCTTCCCCAACTGCCCCAATATTCGTTGGTAAATCAATGACTCTCAACGATCTGAGCAATTTTTTGCAAAGGAACAGAAAAAAGATCCTCTTAGCCACTCTGATTATTTTTACTGGCGGAGGACTGCTCCTGTTCTGGCAGTCCTCTCAAAAAAATAAGGAGCCCGGCCCCGCCGACGATGAGGGGGAGATTCCCACTTTCTCTTTTGCAGGGGATACCTGGAAAATTTCCGGACAGTTGAATCTTGGCAAACTGGCGGAAACTAGTCTCCCTCAGGAAACGGTGGTTTATAAGGTTAGTGAGCAAAAAGAAAGCATCACGGAACCGCAAGCCCAAGACATCGCGGAGCGGTTCGATTTCGACCGGGAACCTACCAACCGCGTTTTTCTTCCCGATGGAGAAAAGATGTTCGTTTTCGCGCAGGACGAGGTAAATATGGCGGTGTTTAGCTACCCCCGGGAAATTCGCTACTCTTTCAAAAATGTGGTTGCTAAGACCAAAAACGTTTCCGGAAAGATCTACAACCAGAGCACCGCAATCCAAAAAGCTAGAGAGTATCTGGAAAGCAAAAACCTCCCCACCGCCAACATTGTCTTCTTTGATACCCGCTACTTGATTTACGATGTGGAAGCGGTTGCCCAAACCCAAAATCCCAAAAGTGCGAATGCCCTGGAGTTATCGTTTGTCCGGGCAATAGTCGGGCAGAACATTCTGGGTAAAACCATCTCCGAACCCCTGGTAAGAGTGGTCTTCAATCGGACCGGCACAGTCGTCTCTCTGAGCTATAAAGAGACCGATCAAACTTTCACCCAGTTTAAAATCATCTCCCTCTTAAGCTTCACGGAAGCCACGGCAAGTCTGAAGGAAAACGGGCTGGTAATCTCTATGCTGCCGACCGAGGCGGCAAAAGAGCGTTTCATTGAAGCGGACGATCTGACTTCGTTCACTCCTCAAACGATTAGTCTCGTCTACTATCAGGTCCCAGGAACGGAATTTCTGATCCCGATTTATCTTTTTGAAGGAAAGGGAACACTTGATGCGGGGGAGGTCTATGCAAACGTCGCGCTCTCTGCTATCAAACCTTAACTAATTTTCCTTTGCATACTGACCGGGTATAGCCAAAACATAAGCGGCCGCTCGGACATCAATCCCGCCGGTGTTGCCGTTACCCTCGAACAAGTAAACAGGATAGAGAAGATCGCCCTCGGCCAACCTCACGTACACCAACCGCACGCTCTCAGGTGCAAAATCAACGAGACTAGTAGATTCGGAAAGCGTCCATTCTTCGACTTCCCCTGTCGGTCGAATTGAAACGATCTGCGGTTCCGTTCCTAAAGCATCTTTGGCCTGCTCAAAATTCAAAAGAGGAAGATCTTTGTCAGCGGAGAAGGAGTAATCAAGAAATTGGTAGCTTAGGTAAACCACTCGTCCCGCTCTATCAAAAATCAAGCGGATGGCGGAATCAGTAGAACTCTCTCCCAAGAGATCTAATTCGTTTACCGACCAGGAAAAGTTAACTTCGGCGAAGCTGGCCTTCACAGCGGTCGTCTCGGCGGTGCGCTCGCCAATCGCACTCAGATACTTAACGGTTGGGGAGAACGAGCCGATATTAGGCAGTTTTTTTGCCACCAAAAAGTCTTTAGCCATCCCGATAATAGTTGCACCATCCGCTAACGTCCCCGTACCACCCCCACTCTCGCGGGTGTAGTGCAACGCGCGAGGGTTGCTGGTGACGGTCAACTCTTCTCCTTTTTTAGCAAAAACATAAATCTTGCCCAGAGGTGTAGTAACCTCCCCGGATTGAGAAAGCGATCCGAAGTTCTTTGACCACTGTACCGCATCCGCTTGAGTAAAGGTTAGATTCAATTTATCAATCCGGTATACCGTGGAGGAGGGTGGAAAATCCGTCGCGGGGAGCTTGGAAAAATCGACCACACCCAATACTCTTCCCGGCTCTTGAGCGAGGGTGAAGGATGGAAGTTTTTCCTCCTCGGGGACCGAGGTTGTTGCTTCCCGCCAGATAAATCCCGCAACCAAAGAAATAATAATCACCAATAGTAGGCCTACCAAAAGTTTGCGGCGATTACGCGCAATAAATTCTTGAACGTCCGATAAGCTCATCTTTAAAAACACAAACCGCACTCACTGGCATCCGAACAGCCGCGAATACTCCCGTGGCTACCCGTATCACGCGGGATATAAGGCTCCGCCATCGGCAAACTGCGGAACTCATAGTGCAGATGGGTGCCGGAAGAGTTGCCAGTGTTGTCGACGGTCCCTACTTGCTGGCCGACGGTGACCTGGTCACCGCTCTTCACACTGGTGGTGGCCAAGTGGCCAAAGACGGCACTGAAGTTGCCATTCAGAGATGACAAGCGCACGTAGTTGCCGTAACCGTCGGGATCACATCCGTCCCCGGATGCCCAACACGCCGTTTGCACCACCCCATTGAAAGTCGCCCGCACTGCCGTTCCGGTGCTGACGGAACCGATATCGATCGCCTCGGTACCGCCGTGGGAGTAGGAACCATCCGGTCCTTGGGTGATGCAACCCTTTCCGACCGGCCAGCCGGTGGGAAGTACGACCGGAGGATTGCCAAAAATAACAATCCCGACGGATTCTTCGTTCGTGGCGGGTCCGGAGGAGGCAAAAGAAACCACGTTGCTCACCACCTCGTCCGTTTCGGTAAACGAGCTGGAGCAAACCGCTACTCGTTCCGCCCC
>LDXK01000002.1:0-109878 GCA_001443395.1 candidate division WWE3 bacterium CSP1-7 | reverse complement strand
CCACCTCTGCTATCCTTAAAAAGTGGAACTTATCGAACCATCTTCCGGAAAAACTTCCTCGCCCAAAGATCTTCTTCCGGCCGTTCCCTTTCGGAAAAAACGACAGGGGAGGCTCGGTGCGATCCTGCGGTTTCCTTTCAAAACGCGCCGGCGGCGTTGGTTCACTTTTGGGGTTATTCTTGTTTTGCTTATTCTGATCGCTCTCCCCGCGACGGCCGGGGTTTACCTTTTCTTCCAAGTCCGGGGATTTCCGGCGTTGGGGAGTGAGTTGAACAACGCCATCAAGGACCAGGATCTTCCTCGGATCGAGACAGCGCTCGGTGCCGTTGATTCCCAGTTAGCAAAGGTTGAAACCGCTTTCTCCGGCATGTTCGTTTTTCGGTTGGTTCCTTTGGTGGGGGACTACTACCGGGACGGGATGCACGCGCTGAAGGCGGCGCGCCTGGCGGTCGATACCGGTGAAGAGATCGTGACCGTCCTGAGGCCCTATCAAGAAACCCTGGGATTGGTTCAGGGTTTCGGCAGCCAGATCACAGTGGAGCAGCGGCTGCAGAATCTGTTGGACACACTTCCACCGCTTGCCGATAAGTTGGACCTGGTTTGGACAAATATTCCTCTCATTAAGGAAGAGATACAGGGCATCAATCCCTCTCGCTATCCGGAGGATTTCCGCGGGATCAGAATTCGCTTCTGGCTGAGTGAGGCCCAGAATATCCTGGACGAAACCGCGCCGATTATTTCGCGGGGGCGAGAGATTTTGGAGATCGCTCCGGCCCTGCTGGGTTCGCCGAAGCGGACTTATCTGGTTCTTTTTCAGAACGCGGCGGAGCTTCGCCCGACCGGCGGTTTTATTACCGGTTTTTCACTTCTCACCATCAAAGGAGGAACGGTGCTCGCTAACGACTTTCATAGCGGGGCCTATTTCGCCGACCACTATCCCCCCGAGCTTGGTTTTTCTCCGCCCAAACCGCTGAGCAAGTATCTGAATGTGGGGAAGTGGCATTTCCAGGACTCCAACTACTCGCCGGACTTTCCGACCACAGCCAGGACGATCCTGGCGGCTTGGAAGAAATCCCCTCTTCCCAAGGTTTCGGGGGTGGTGGCGCTCAACACCGCGGTGGCGGCCGATCTTCTCAACCTCAGCGGCCCGATCAGGATTCCGGGCTACGATTTGGACCTGGCGAACACCGGCCTTCCTGAAGACTGCTTAAAAGGAGAGCGTAATTTCACGAGCGGGAATTTGATCTGTCGGTTGGAGTTCTATGTTGAGAAGGCGCCGCGCAGCAGTAGAGGAACCGAGGCGCGGAAGAAGATTCTGGATCTGATTTCGGATGCGGTTATCAAAAAAATCTCCAACTCCTCCGCTGAGATCTGGCCCCGGCTGGTGGATTTCATTTTCAAAAATCTGGACCAGAAAAACCTGATGATCTACGCGGCGGCGGAGAGGGAGCAAAAGTTGATTTCCGACTTTGGCTACGCGGGAGAGGTCCGCGAATCCACCGGAGACTATCTCTACGTCAACGACAGCAACTTTGGAGGATTGAAGACTAATCTCTATATGCAGGAGACGGTGGAGCAGAGTCTGCAGGAGTTGGAAGATGGTATCTGGCGCAAGACCGTCAAGATCAGGTACTACAATCCGGTTCCCTACGATGGTTGGCTTTCCGGCTATTACAAAGATTTCGTTCGGATTTATGTGCCGCAAGGGTCGAAACTGGTTTCGGTAGACGGGGCTTTTCAAATCTGGACCTATGCCGATACTTGGTCAACCGGCATTCAAAATCCGGCCGGCTGGAAGGAGTTTGGGAAGACGGTTTTCGGTGCCTATTTTGCGGTTGTGCCGCAGAAAGAGTACTTCCTCACCTTTGTTTATGACCTGCCGTCCTCCTTCGCCAAGGCTATGAAGGATTCGAGCGAATACCAACTGCTTTTACAGAAGCAATCCGGCACAAATATAGGTCTTGTGAAGGTCCAGATTGGTGATACGATTGAAACTGTTGACCTCTCTCAGGATCGGGAAATCACTATCCCGTTGGGAAGGTAAATCGGAACTTTAAAAGTTCCTGTCCATGCCAACCTACCGCGAAGAAGGAATAGTAATCCGCAAGAAAGATTTTGGCGAAGCCGACAAGATCTTAACCATCTATACCCGTGACCGGGGACGGGTAGTTGCTTTTGCTCCCGGCGCTCGCCGCATCACCTCTCGCAAAGCCTCCGCCACCGAACTTTTTACCCACGGCATCTATTTTCTTTCCCAAGGAAAGGAGATGGACACCATTACCGAGAGCGAAGTGCTGAATTCTTTCTATCCGCTCCGCGACGACCTGACAAAAGCAGCTCTGGCCTTTTATCTGGCGGAGCTGTTGGGATATTTGGTCGTGGATAGCCAGCCGAATTACTCGGTTTATCGGCTCTTTTTGGAATCAATCTCTCTTCTCTCCCGCGCCAAACGGCGCCATGAGCTCTGGATCCGCGCTTTTGAGATCAAAGCCCTCACCCAGCTCGGTTTCGGACCGGAGCTTTTTCAGTGCGCTCACTGCACCGAGCCGCTTTCGGCGGAGAAATATTTTCAGGCGAGTTTGGGAGGAATGGTTTGCCGGGATTGTTTCGAAGACGGGATTCTGCTCACCGATGAACAGCTCCTGTTTGTCCGAGATCTCTCCCGCCTGAACTGGAATGAGCTCTCTCGCCTCCGCTTTGAGGACCACCATCTCACGGACTCCGAGAAAATCCTGAGCTATTATTTGCGGGAGATTTTGGAGAAGGAGATTGCCGCTTCCGACTTTGTGAGGCAGGCGAAGCAGGAATTGGTTGTGGCCGGTTAAATCCCCTAAATCGTGTATCCTTAAATTGTTACCATGCCTTCCGAAGTTTTTGAAAAGGTTGTCGCGCTTTGTAAAAGGCGGGGTTTTGTTTATTCCTCATCCGAGCTCTACGGTGGTCTCTCCGGATTTTGGGATTTTGGGCCGTTGGGAGTGGAACTCAAGAACAATCTCAAGGCGGCCTGGTGGGGGAGGGTTGTCCACGGCCGGGAGGACGTCGTCGGATTGGATTCGGCGATTATTTATAACCCGAAAGTTTGGGAAAAGTCGGGACACACGAAGAACTTTTCCGATCCTCTAATCGAGTGCAAAAAGTGCCATTCGCGTTTCCGGGAAGACGCGTTGAAGGATAAAACCTGCTCAACCTGCGGTGGGAAAGAGTTCACCGAGCCGAAGATGTTCAACTTGATGTTCAAGACTTACGTTGGACCAGTGGAGAGCGAGGAAGGCTTAGCCTACCTTCGTCCCGAAACGGCGCAGGGAATTTTCATCAACTTCGAGAACATCGTCAACACCACCCGTCTCAAACTTCCTTTTGGAATTGCTCAGATCGGCAAGGCCTTCCGCAATGAAATCACAACCGGTAATTTCATCTTCCGCTCTCGGGAGTTTGAGCAGGCCGAGCTGGAGTGGTTCTGCCAACCGGAGGAGGCCGACAAGTGGTTCAAGTACTGGCAGAAGGAGCGGGTAGGGTGGTACGGCGAGTTGGGGATGAATAAAGAAAATCTCAAGTTCCGTGAGCACGAGGACAAGGAGCGAGCGCACTACGCCGTCACCGCTTTTGATATCGAATATCAATTCCCCTGGGGCTGGGGAGAGCTGGAGGGGATCGCCAATCGGTCCGATTACGACCTGAAAGCGCACGGTCTCAAATACAAGGACGAGGAGGCGGGGGAAGAACTGGTGCCTTTTGTGGTGGAGCCTTCGGTCGGGATTGAGCGTTCGGCGTTCGCGTTCCTTCTGGACGCCTACTATGAGGAGGGAGAAGAGAACAAGAAACGCATTGTTCTCAAGCTTCATCCGAAGCTTGCTCCTTACAAAGTCGCCGTCTTTCCACTGGTGGCGAACAAGCCGGAGCTGGTCAGAAAGGCTCGAGAGGTTCATGACTCGATGAAGGAACTTTTCCCGGTGGTCTGGGATGATCGGGGAAATATCGGCAAGCGCTATTATTCCCAGGACGAAATCGGTACTCCTTGGTGCGTGACGGTGGATTACCAAACTCTAGAGGACAAAACAGTCACCGTTCGGGATCGAGACACGACGAAACAGGATCGGGTTAAGGTTGCGGATCTCCCCTCGTTATTTCTCCAGAAAATCTCCGCGAACTAGCGTTAGGAAGCTACGTCCATTATAAATCGGTAGTAAGGTTTTCCTTGGTAGTCTCCTAGATAAGGATCGTCTTTTCCGAATCCGACCTTTTGATAGAAGCTCTCCAACCCGTAATCGGTGAAAGATTCCACGGTTAGCTTTGGTTTTCCCTTTTGCCGGGCTTGATCTTTGGCAAAATCAATCAGTTTTCTTCCTGTTCCTTTGCCTTGCAACTCTTTCCTCACGGCGATGGTTTCGATGGAGAGAGAATCCTCCTGGATTTGCAGGTCAATCGCTCCGGTCAGTACCCCGTTTTCTTTGAGGATAAAGTAGTTCTCTTGTTCGATCTGTTCTCGAACCCAGTTCTTATCGTCCCACTTGAAATCGGGGATATCGAGGTGGAATAGTGTATTCAGATTCGCGATTTCCGCCGCATCTTCTTCTCGCGCCGGTTCGACAGGGGATTCTTTCTCAGGTTGGTCCAAGTTTTCTTCCGGTTTTGGGGAGGGGATTTCGGACATCTCTTACCCAAGTTATCAGACATCGGTGCTCGCTGCAAGCTCGCATTCCCTTAAAACAATTGTTTCACGCGGCTGCGTGAACAAATAGCATCCTCGGCTACGCCTGTGGGTTGCTATTGACATCCGTTTTTGAAATGCTCTAGAGTGGTGATTAGTGGCGTATAGTCCCAATAAGTGGGGGAACGCGCCAGATACTTGCCCTTTAAAAAGATCATGCTGATCGGTGAATACCGTTATCACGTTGGTTTAAAGAACCGGGTGGCCCTACCCAAAAAATTCCGGGATGACCTGGGGGAACAGGTAGTGGCGATGCGCGGTTATGAGGGTTCGATCATGGTTGTCTCCCGCAAAAACTGGTCTAAATTGGTGGAGGAGGCCATCGGCGGACCGCTGACCGACCCGAAGGTACGAGATACGGCAAGGTTTCTGATGGGCAGCGCCCACGAAGTCGAGTTTGACGCGCAGGGCCGATTCGTCCTGCCGCCATCCCTGGTGGAACACGCCGGGACGGCTGCCGGAAAAGAGGTTGTTTTTGTCGGTCTGGGGCGCTGGGTGGAACTCTGGTCGTCGGACCGCTGGGACAGCCGCCTTAAGAAAGTTATTAGTTAACAGGACGGCTCGCCTACGGCGAACCTAGCAATCCATCTATAAATTGATTGTTGTCAGCTAACAGTTAAGACATGGTAATTCACAAGCCGGTGCTTCTCAAAGAAGCGCTGGAGTTTCTGAAAGTTGAAAAGGGAAAGCGCTTTATCGATGCCACGGTTGGAGAGGGCGGGCATGCGGTGGCGATTGCCCAGCGCGGGGGGATCGTTCTGGGAATTGACCAGGACCCCGAAATCCTAAAGCAGGCCAAAGAGCTCTTAGGAGACAAGACCGTTTTGGTCCAGGGAAATTTTAGGGAGATCGAGCGAATCGCGCGCGAGAACAGATTCACCGAGGTTGATGGGATTTTGTTGGATTTGGGGATTTCTTCCTGGCACTTGAAGGAATCCGGCCGAGGGTTTTCCTTCCAAAAGGACGAGCCCCTGGACATGAGAGCGGATCCCAATCTCACCGTGACGGCAGCAGATCTTTTGAACGGATTAAATAAAGATGAACTTAAAGAACTTTTTCAAAAATATGGTGAAGAAGAGCGAGCTCCGCAGCTTGCTGCGACTGTTGTTCGCGCCCGTTCCTTAAAACCTTTTCGAACCACGGCCGACTTGGTCGGGGTGGCGGAAAAGGTCGGAAGAACGAAGGACGTAAGACGGGATCGGATCCATCCGGCAACGAAGATCTTTCAAGCGCTCCGGATCGCGGTTAACGACGAGGTCGAAAACCTGCGATCCGTACTGCCCCGAGCGTTTGAGGTCTTGGGCGCGGGAGGTCGTTTGGTGGTTGTTTCCTTCCATTCGTTGGAGGACCGGGAGGTAAAACGGTTTTTCCAACAGATGGAGGAGCAGGGGCGAGGGGTGGTGTTGACTGAAAAGCCCCAAACCCCCGCCTCGGCCGAACTGGACCAAAATCCTCAATCGCGTTCGGCGAAATTGCGAGCTATTGAAAGGACGGCCGAAGAAACGACCTAGCATTTTTTAAGAAATGAAAATGATTGGAAAAATACTATCTGCCTTAATACTCTTGCTTCTTATCGGTGCCAATGTATTTTTGAATAATTCCGTTGTCAATAAAGGTCGAGATTTGGAGGGCCTCCGGGTTGAAAAAGTTTCTTTGGAATCACGGCTGCGGGAGCTCGAAAACGAGATTTCCCAAGCTTCTTCAATTAACACAATTCGAGAAGAGGCACTCCAAATGGGAATGGTCGTCGGAAAGATTTATTTTCTCCCCCCTGTTCCGGTGGCTCTAGCTCCCCAACGTTGATGGACGGTTTGCTTCGCAAACCTAGATTTCTCACTAGTGCTCGAAAGAACGGCTCGCGGAGTGGACCTAGTAGTTCCCCTAAGGGAATGTTTCGGTTGCGGTTTGCTTTCCTTTTAGCTTTAACAGGGTTTACGGCGCTGATCGGGAGGTTATTTTATCTGCAGGTCATTCAGGGAGAGAGTTATCGGATCAAGGCCGAGGCCCAGCGGAACATTACGTTCACGATTCCCGCCGAACGCGGCCGCATTTTTGCGTCGGGGGGGTTGCTAGTTACGAGTGAAGAAGCTTACCGCGTTGTCGCTGATCCGAGGTTGATCGAGGACTCTAAGAAAACTGCTGAAAAGATTGGAGAGATTTTTTTTGAGGACCCCCGTTTTTTAAGCTATAACCCAGTCCCCTCAAATTCAAAAGACCCTCGGGCCGATTATACCGCCAAGATCGTGGAGTTTCTCTCCCTTAAAGAACGATTGGGAGTGGATCTGGCTCGCAAGGTCCCGATTGCCCAGATCGTAAAACTTAAAGCTTTAGCGGTACCCGGGTTAAGTTTTTTACCCGATAACCGCCGTTTCTATCCGGAGGGAAAAATGGCCGCTTCTCTATTGGGATTTGTCGCTTTTGGTGAGGATGGGGAAAGCGGCTACAACGGTTTGGAGGGATACTACGATGGGGATCTAAAAGGAAAATCCGGAAGCATGCAGCAGGAATACAATGAGCAAAAAACCGAACCGATCTTGGTGGGGGAATCGACCGAGGTTGAGCCCCAAGACGGGGCTGATCTGTATCTCACCATCAATCGCGGTGTGCAGGCGATCCTGGAACGCAAGGTTGCTGAAGGAGTAAAGCGCTACGGAGCCAAGAGCGGGTCCTTTGTTGTGCTGGAACCAAAGAGCGGTTATGTGCTGGCGATGGGAAATTATCCCAGCTTTGATCCTGGAAATTTCAATGCCTGGGTGGCGCCCCAAAATCGCAAATCCTTGAAAAAGGAAACCCGCAATTTGGGGTTGGCGACGACCTACGAACCGGGTTCGATTATGAAGCCGGTTACGATTTCGGCCGGCCTCGATTCGGGGAAGATTACTCCTTCTTGGAAGTTTGATGATGATGGTGTACTTAGAATTGGGATTTACAAGATTAATACTTGGGATAATCGGCACTGGGGGACTATGAATCTTGCTCAACTGTTACAGAAATCTGACAACGTAGGAGCGGCGAAATTAGCCCTGAAAATCGGGCGGGATACGCTTCGAAGCTATTTTTTGAATTTCGGTTTTGGATCGAGGTTGGGAATCGACTTGGACGGGGAAGAAATCGGATTGGTGAAGAAAATTAAGGATTGGCGGCAGATTGATCTCGCTAACGCCGGGTTTGGGCAGGGGATCGGGGTGACCGCCCTTCAGATGACCTCCGCTTATGCAGCGATCGCCAATGGCGGAATCTTAATGAAACCAAAGGTGGTCGAGCGGTTGGTGGATCGGAATGGCCGGCAGGTTTCTTTTCCGGCAGAGCCGATCCGGCGGGTAATCTCCTTGGAAACTTCGGAACGGGTGGCGCAGCTTTTGCGGTTGGCAGTCGAGGGGGGAGAGTCCTCCTCACTCCAAAATCTCAAATATCAAGTGGCGGGGAAGACCGGAACGGCGGAGATCGCGGCCGGGGTGAAGTACTCCAACAAAACTAATGCCACCTTCGTCGGCTTCCCCTTCAAGGATCGCTCCTTCGTGATGCTGATTCGGCTGGAGGAGCCCTCCTCATCTCCCTATGCGGGACTTACCGCCGTTCCCCTCTGGGCCGAGGTATTTAGAGAAATCGCACCACTTTTCGGCATCAGTCCGGATCGTTGATGCCGAAAAGCTAGGGAGGTTCTTCGCCCGTCCTTTCAATATCAGCCCTGATAGGTAGCCATTAGCCACAAGGCAGTAGACAGTGCTGTCCTCGCTACGCTCGGTTGCAATTTTCGCTTCGCGAAAAGTAGTTGACGAGCTGTTAGAATTCTCTTTACATTGTCCAAAACTTATCTTATTGAGGGCGGCATTCCCCTCAAAGGCGAGGCAAAAATTTCCGGAGCCAAGAATGCCGTGACCAAAGAAACCGCGGCGGCTTTGCTAACCCTCGACAAACTCGTGCTGGAAAACGTTCCGGATATTTCGGATGTCGAGGTGGACTTGGAGATCGTTAAAGCTCTGGGAGTGGAGGTATCCCGTTCTTCAGAAACTCTGGTCCTTCACCCCCGCATCACCCTTAAAACCGAGGTCCCGGCCGACCTTTCCGGCCGGAGCCGGGGTTCCATTATTGTGATGGGACCGCTCTTGGCCCGGGCGGGCCGGGTGGTCTTGCCGGCTCCCGGCGGCTGTGCGATCGGGGAGCGGCCGCTCGATCGGCACCTGGCCGGTTTGGAATCTCTGGGGGCGAAATTTGAGGTGAAAAAAGAAAAGATCGTCGGCACCGCCAAAAAACTACGGGGTGGGCGAGTGGTCTTTAAGAAAAATACCGTGATGGGCACGGAGAACATTGTCCTGGCGGCGGTGCTGGCCGAAGGCGAAACCGAGATTCTGGGGGCGGCCCAGGAGCCCGAAGTAGATGACCTGATCCTGCTTCTCAACAAAATGGGAGCGCAGATCGAGCGCGATTCCCGCGATCCCCGGATCCTGCGCATCCAGGGTGTCCAATCTCTTAAGGGAACAAAACACCGCGTTCTGTCGGATCGAAACGAAGCGGTGACATTCGCCGTGGCGGCAGCGGTGACGCGGGGAGATGTTCTTCTCACCAATCTCAATCCGGCGGATCTCACTTCTTTTCTGGCCAAACTCCGGAGAATCGGTGTTTCCTGGGAGATCGTCGGCAAGGATCTTCGCGTTTACGTGAAGGAATCGGCTAATTTTGAGCCGGTTGAGGTTGAAACCTCTCCCCACCCCGGCTTTATGACCGATTGGCAGCAGCCGCTGACTGTTCTTTTAACTCAAGCAAAGGGCAAATCCCTGGTTCATGAGACTGTCTATGAAGACCGTTGGAGGTATCTGAGCGAGTTAAAAAAGTTTGGGGCGCAGATCGAACTTTTTACCCCTACCCAACTGGGCCGGGAATTTGCGCCGGGTGATTATGAATTCAATTGGAAGGGAAACGGGGAGCCGAAAACTTTCGCCCAGGTTTCTGGTCCAGTTTCTCTCAAGGGAGCCAGTGTCCAAATCACGGACCTGCGGGCCGGTGCCGCCCTGGTTCTTGCCGCCCTAGCGGCCCAAGGAAAGAGTGAAGTTTCCGGGGTGGAACACATTGAGCGGGGGTATGAGAATTTTGAGCAAAAGTTGAGAGCGTTGGGAGCCCGGATTGAACTGGCGCAAAAATAAAAGGGCTAGGAATTGCTTCCTAACCCTGCCTGACTTCAAAACACTCGGGATGGTAGCGAACCCTCACAATGATCCAGCGGTCGTTTCCCCATTGGTTTGGCGATGAGGTTGAAACGGGCACTTCCCAGACCTGTGACCCGGCCGGCATGACTTCCCGACATCGGCCGCAAGGGTGGTCTTTTTGAGTGACCACCAGCTGACCTTCCATGATGACCTCCCGGGAATGCTATTAGATTGATTCTACACCTTAACTATAGGTTCTTCAAGTACCTACTTGGAATCGGTGACGATCGCCGAGAAACTCGCTCGTCCTTCGGACTTCAGAACGGGAGCGAAGGGTTTCCTTGCCCTGCTTCTTCCCGTTCCTCCGCCAGCGGGCTCGAACAGTAATCGGCTTCTCTTTCGCCGATTCCTACGTTACCTCTTTAGATGTTTTTTAGGTCCTCTCTCAATTTCCGCAGAGTACGGTAGAGAATTGTGCCGACGTTGGTTTCGGAAAGTTTGGTAATCTCGGCAATAACTCGATTGGTGTGACCTTCATAGAATTTGAGATAAACAATTTCTTTTTCCCGGCCCGGCAGTTTTGCCAGAGCTTGCCAAAGAAGTTCGTTTTCCTGCAGCTGTTCCAATTCCTCGAATTGAGTCGGCAGATCTCCTTTGAGGGTGGGGGCTTTCTCCAGAGAAACCATCTTTTTGTCTCTCCCGGCGCGGAGATGATCGAAGAGAACATTTCGGGCAATCCGAAAGAGCCAGGCCGAAAAGGGAACGCCCTGCCATTGGAATTTCTCCAGTCCGTGAAGGGCTTTCTCAAAGGTTTTGGAGGAGAGATCATCGGCGAGATCTTCATCCGCCATTCGTTTGAGAAAAAATTTTCTGACTCTGAGCGCGTAGTTTTGGTAGAGTTCACCGAAGGGAGCGTTTGGTCCGCTTTTAACCCGTTGGGCGGCGCGGACGAGCTTTTCCTCCTCTTTTAAGTCCATGGCGATTTGGCGAGCTTGGCGGGATAGGTCCACATCTTGCGGTGCGGCCCGGTTATCACCGCAATCTCACCCCGCCGGACCTTGATGTTTTCGGGCATGTCTTTCTGGGGGGAGAGAATTATTTTCCGTCCCGGAAGGGCTTCCAAAACTTCTTCCAAAGCGATGTCGCTGGGAGGAAGATAGTGGTAGGTGGCGTCCACGATCATGCCGCCGTCCTTAGCCGGAAGAATGTTGATCCGGGCTTTGGGCAGACGGAAATCTCTCAAATCTTCCTGTACCTCTTTCTTGGAAATGCCAAAGCTTTGGGCGACTTTGAGAGCGACCTCCAGGTATCCGGAAAGGTCGTCCGTTTCTTTGGTGCGGAACACCTTTCCGGCGGTCTGTCCGCGGGAGAGGAAAGGAGTTTCTCCGCAGACCACCAGTACCCTCGGTTCGGTGATGTTCCAAAAGTAATCGAAAGTCTCTTTGCGGGTGTACTCGATCTCCAGGACCAGGGTGTGGCGGTAGGGCGGGCGGAGCAGCAGCCTTCCCAGGCTTCGGACGAGGATGCGGAGCCAACCGGCGCCGGTGAGCGGGTACTCCTGGGCTCCCAGGACGGCGAGGGGTAGAACGAATTCGGCGTTCGGCGCCTCCAAGTTGCGGCGGGTCGGGAAGTGCCTCTTGAGGACGGTGTAAATCGCTTCCCGCACGATGCCGGTTTTTCCTTCCCCGACGATCGCAATCACCGTCGGTCGGTGTTTTTGGAGAGCGGCCCGAGCGAGGAAGAAGAGGACTACCCGGAGAATTCGGCGGAGGGGTTTTTTGAGCATGGTTTGATTATTATAACTCCTGCGCGCGAGAGTTATCTCACTTTCTCCCGTGATAACCGAGCCGCAATCCCGTTTCCTTAAATACAGAGGATTTTGTTAAACAACAAATTTTTTGGAAAATCATGAAGAAGAAAATTGCCGTTCTCATGGGAGGTCCCTCCCCGGAGTATGAAGTTTCTCTCCAGTCGGGAGAGAATGTGATTCGGAACTTGGATCGAAAAAACTTTGACGTTTCCGGGATTGTTATCAATAAGGATGGGAAGTTTTCTATTCCTCCCAAATCTATTAGGAAGTTTGATTTGGCATTTATTGCGATGCACGGCCCGTTCGGGGAGGATGGGACAATCCAAGCGATCTTGGACGAGATTGGGGTGGCCTACACCGGTTCGGAAGCGACCGTCTCTCGGTTGGGAATGGATAAGATTGCTTCCAAGAATTTGTTCATCAAGGAAGGGATTCCGACGCCGGATTTTAGGGTAGTTGAGAGCGCGTACGGAATTAAAGATGCAGCCGAATCTTTCGGCCTCCCCCTAATGGTCAAACCTTCCAATCAGGGCTCGTCGGTGGGAGTGAATGTCGTTCGGACTCCGGCCGAATTTTCCAAGGCTTTTGCCGAGGCGGCCCGCTTTGGGCCGGTGATTGCTGAAAAGTTTGTCCAAGGAAAGGAAATTCAAGCCGGAATATTGGGGAAGAATTCTCTTCCTTTGATCGAGATTCGCCCTCAAAATGAATTCTTCGACTATGAAGCCAAATACACCCCTGGCCTCTCGGAGGAGATCACTCCGGCCCCTTTAGATGAAAAAACGACGAAGCGGATCCAACAGTTGGCCCTGGACGCCTTCCAAATTTTAGGGGGCCGCCATTTCGGACGGGTGGATCTTTTTCTGACCGAGGAGGGAACGGTTCTGGTTTCCGAGATAAATACCATTCCTGGTCTCACCAAAAACTCTCTTTTCCCAAAGGAAGCCGCAGCGACCGGGATTACCGCGCCGGAACTTTTCGAAAGGATTATTGATCTGGCTTTAAACGATGCGCGTTAATCAAGACTCGAGAACAATAAAAAAGGGTGAATGGTTTGTTGCCATCAAGGGAGGTAATTTCGATGGTCATGAGTTCATCGTAGAAGCGCTAAAAAAAGGAGCGGTGGGCGTTCTTGAAATTAACGAGCTCTACGAACTGGCTCGCAGGAAGTTGGCAAAAATTAATCCGAAAGTGATTGCCGTTACGGGAAGTTACGGGAAGACGACTACTAAAGAAGCAGTTTACAAAGTATTAAGCAAAAAATATTCGGTGTTGAGAACGCAGGGCAATCTCAACACACCGTTAGGGGTAGCGATGGAAGTTGTAAACAATCTCAAATCTCACCATCGAGTGCTGGTGGCCGAGGTGGGAATGGACCGGGCCGGGGAAATAAGGGAAACATGCTCTATAATCCTGCCGCGAATCGCGGTGATTACCGCGATTGGGGAAATGCATCTGGAAAAGCTGGGAACTCTCGAAAAAATCCGCCGTGCCAAAGCCGAAATTTTGGAGTCCCTGCCGAAGAACGGGATCGCAGTACTAAACTCGGACGACCCCAGTGTTGTAAGGGTGGCAGAGGTATTCGGCGGCAAGAAGGTATGGTACGGCTTCTCAAAGAATTCCCAGGTCAGATTGGATACCCTACCGAAGTTCAGAATTAAGCTTTTAGGAAAAGCGAGCATTTCCAATGCTTTGGCGGCAGCAGCCGTGGGTAGGGTAATGGGGTTGCCGGATTCCGGGATCGTTAAATCCTTGTCTGGGTTGCGGCCCAAGAAGGGGAGATTGTTTCTGATTAAGGGGAGAAAGGGAATTACCGTCATCGATGACACTTACAACGCCGGTCCAAGATCCGTGGCAAATGCTCTGGAGGTTCTTCGCAGTTTACCTGCGAAACGGAGGATTGCGGTTTTTGGTGATATGTTGGAACTTGGTCGCTTGGAGAAACAGGCTCACGAACGGATCGTTTCGGATGCCGCTAGGGTTGTCGATATTTTTGTTCCGGTTGGAGAAAGGATGAACCGCGCTGTGTCAAAAACAGGTGTGAGTTTTGTGCCAATCGATTTGCTTTCCTTGGAGGTCGGAGATTTGGTGTTGGTAAAGGGATCGCGCGGGATGCGGATGGAAGAGATTGTCGATGACATCCTGAAAAATGCTTATTGAACGAATATTCGATGTACTGTTACTATTAGTAAGACAATGCCTGCCTTAGGATTTTTGCTTATTTCTGCCGTCGCTACCTTTCTTCTCTATCCGCCATTTATTAATTTTCTCTACCGTTTTCAGATGAAAGAGGCGATCAACCCGGATGTGCCGCGGACCCATTTTGCCAAGCAGGGGACGCCGACGGCGGCGGGGCTTCTGCCGATCGGGATTTTTCTGATTTTGAACCTCCTTTTTAACCTCACTCCCCAAATCTGGGTGCTGGTGGGAATAGTAGGGGCAATGGCGGCGCTGGGTTTGGCGGAGGATCTTCTTAAGGTCTATCGAAGCTCCCGCTTGCAGAAAACGATTCGGGAAAAAATTGTCCCAATCGTGACCATGTCCGATCTCTCTTGGGATCTGTACAAGATCCTGCTCTTCCCTTGGAACGCCTTTCGGGAGGTTTTCCGAGCGCTAGGGTCCCAAAACGTGGGTGGAATTATGACCTATCAAAAAATTCTTTACCAAACGGCGGTCGCGGCGCTGCTGGCGCTTTGGCTGTCAACCGTCGGCGGAACGCAGGTGTGGCTGCCAATTATTGGCACCGTCGAGTTTGGCCTGGCTTATTTCCCGATGATAATCATAATTTTCCTCTTCCTGGTGAACAGCATCAGCATCACGGATGGATTGGACGGGCTGGCGGGAGGGCTTCTCATGGTCTCTTTTGCGGCGGTTCTCTCTTTGGCTTTGATGTTCGGCAAGAACGACCTGGCGATTGCGACCGGCATCCTCCTGGGTGGACTCCTGCCTTTTCTCTATTTCAATGTTTTTCCGGCGCGGTTTTTTGCCGGTAATGTGGGAGCGCTGGGGTGGGCGGCCGCGTTTGTGACGCTGGCGATGCTGTTGGAGCGCTCTTTTCTGATTCTGGTGATTGGAGGAGTGTTTATTGCGGAAGGCCTTTCCGTGGTTTTGCAGGTGGGGGCCGTCAAACTGGGAAGAAGGAAGCCATTCTTGATGGCGCCGATCCATCACCACTTTGAGATAAAGGGTTGGGCCGAGACTAAGGTGACCATGCGGTTTTGGCTGGTCGGAGTTTTCCTCGCTTTCCTTGGTCTCTTCCTCGCTTCGCTTTAAGAGATGCTGAAAAAAATCAAACACTCTGCCCAACACAGCCTCGATTGGTATTTCTTTGGCGGGGTGATTTTCCTGGTCCTTCTGGGGCTGCTGGCGGTCTATGACTCCTCCTCCGTGAAGGCCTTGGAGATCTACGGCAACCAGTTTCACTTTCTGATTAATCAGTTGATTTGGGTCGCTTTGGGGACCGCGGGGGGATCAGTTCTTTATCTGGTGGGTTATCGCCGGCTCAAGGGATTGGCGTTGCCGTTTTTTGCTTTATCTATTTTGCTTTTGACTCTTGTTCTCCTGCCAACCCCCGTCAGTTTGGAGGTCCGCGGATCGCGGAGCTGGTTCGCCATCCCGTTGCCTAACTCTTTCCCGGTGTTAGATGAAATCAGATTTCAGCCATCGGAGCTTTCAAAGCTGGCGTTGGTAATCTATCTCGCAACCCTTTTGGTCAGTTCGCGGTCCGATCGGCGTCAGACGAACCCGCCTTTCCGGTCCTTTTTTATTCCGACAGGGTTAGTTGCAGGTCTGGTTATTGCCGAGAAAGACTTGGGATCTGCCAGTGTGATTATTGCCATTGGTCTGGCTTGTTTCTTCTTCGCTCGAGCAAACCTGCGCCAGATTTTCATTGCCCTGCTTATTTTTGGAGTGGGAGGATTGGCGCTGGCACTCCAGAGTTCAACTTTTCTGGAGCGCTGGGAGACCTTTTTGCATCCGGACAGTGATCCGCAAGGAGCGGGGTACCAGACACGGCAAATAAGGATCACACTGGGGTCGGGAGGGCTGTGGGGTGTAGGGATCGGCCGTTCGCTACAGAAGTACGGCTACATTCCGGATGTGCAGACGGATGCCATCTTTGCGATCGTCGGCGAGGAGTTCGGTTTCTTGGGGGCCTCGCTGGTTGTCGCCGTCTTTGCGTTTTTGGTTTACCGAGGTTTCCGGATTGCCGAGCGCTCTCCTGATGAGTTTGGTCGGATCCTGGTTGCGGGAATTACGGCTTGGGTTGCGGTTCAGACCACTCTGATCTTAGGAGGGATGGTCGGGCTGCTTCCCTTGACCGGTGTTACTCTTCCCTTCGTATCCTACGGGGGGTCATCGTTGTTGGCGTTGTTGTTGGCAGTTGGTATCCTTCTAAGTGTGAGCCGAAAGACGATCTCGTTGCGTTCCGCAATAAACCGGCACGCGGTGGTGCTGCGTTCTGCACGATGAACAAGAGTCAAGAAAAACGGATCCCGATCCTTATTACCGGTGGCCATCATGATCCGGCTGTGGCAGTAATTGAGGCGCTCCAAGAGCGCGGAAATTTCCAGTTCTTCTGGGTTGGTCACCGTTACTCCTTGAGCGGGGAACAGACGGAGTCGGCCGAGTTCAAAACCATTACGCGCTTGGGGATTCCGTTTTTCCATTTGCAGACCGGGAAGTTCTACCGGGCTTCTTGGCAGAATTTAGTGAGAGTTCCTTTGGGTTTCCTCCACGCCCTTTACCTCTTGATTCGGACCCGTCCTAAGCTGGTGATCTCTTTCGGGGGATATTTGGCAGCTCCAGTGGTTTTGGCGGCTTACCTCTTGCGGATCCCGGCGGTGACTCACGAGCAAACGGTGGTTTTCGGTTGGGCGAACCGATTTATTTCCCTTTTTGCGAAGCGAATTTTCGTTTCTTGGAGAAGTTCCTTAAAATACTTCCCATCGGGAAAAACCGTTCTTACCGGCAATCCGGTCCGGCCGGAGGTTTTTGAAGAGCGCACCAAGCGCTTCCGTTTTGAAAATGACCTGCCGGTGGTCTATGTCACCGGAGGAAAACAGGGATCGCACGTCATCAACGAGGCAGTGCGAGGGGTGCTCTCGCAGTTTTTGGAAAACTACAACCTGATCCATCAAACTGGCTCGTCAGCCAGATTTCAGGACTATCAGAAGCTTTCCATTCTTAGGAGTCAGTTGCCGAGAAAGCTTCAGAATCGCTACATTCTGCAGGAGTACTTCGGGTTGGATGAGATCGGCGCCGTCTATCGGGCGGCGGCGGTGGTGATCGGGAGAGCGGGCGCCAATACCGTTACGGAACTCGCCGCTTTGGGCAAACCGGCGATTCTTATTCCAATTTCCTGGGTGTCGCGGCGGGAACAGTTTCTGAACGCCCGGATTTTGGAGGAGATCGGCGCGGCCGTGGTTTTGGAGGAGGAACAGCTCTCCTCCCGGTCACTCAAACAGAATTTGGATGATATTTTCGCCAATCTGCGAAAGTACCAGAAAGCCGCGGAGAAAGCCCGCCAACTCATTAATCCCCGGGCGGCCTCTCAAATAGCTTCCGAGATTATTCGACTGATTCGATGATTAATTTTTTTCCTCGCCGGCGTTTGCAGGTGCTGCGCCGCTCGCCCCGGGTTTCCGTTCCTTTCGGTCCCCGGCAGTTGGTGATTCCTTACCGGCCGATCTCGACGATTCTGATCATATTCCTGTCGCTTCTTTCCCTTTTCCTTTTTCTGAGGACGGATACCTTTCAGGTGAAAGCGCTGGAATTCGAATTTGAGCAGCTGGCCGACGAGGCCCTGGTTCGGCAGAGAATTTCGGAAGAAGTTATCGCCCGCAGTATCTTTTTTCTCAACACCGGGAAGGTAGAACAGGAAATAAAAGAAAACTTTTTGACGGTCAATGCAGTCTCGATCGAAAAAAAGCTTCCGGACCGCCTCCTGATCAAAGTTTCCGTGAGGAAACCACTGGCGATTGTGGCGGACAAGAACAAAAATCAATTTCTGGTTGATCACGAGGGCCTGCTTTTCCGGCCGGCGGCCGGAGAGACGCTTCCGGTGATCACAATTTCGGAAGATTTCGAGGGGGCGGTGGGAACAGTGATCGATGGGCAAGGAATCTCCGGTTATTTGCAGACCTTGGATCTGGTATCACAGAAGGGATTAGAAACGAAAGCCATCTATCTGCGTTCGGAAACGATCGAACTGCGATTAAAAAGGACCGTCGTTTGGCTGAGCGCCGATCGGGCGATTGACGAGCAGTTGGAACTGCTGACCCAAATTCTGCAGCGCCTCAAATTGGGAGGTCGGACCCCGAAAAGTGTCGACCTACGCTTTTCGCGGCCCGTAGTTAAACTGTGATATCATCACAGTGATTGTATGGCTAAAGAGCACATTGTTACCGGCATTGATGTCGGTTCTTCAAAGGTTTCGACCGTAATCGCTTCGATCTCACCCGAAAAGAAAATTTCGGTGATCGGTGTTTCTACTATTCCCTCCCGCGGCATCAAAAAGGGAGTGGTGGTGGATATTGATGAAGCGGTGGCGGCCATTTCCGAAAGTCTGGAGGGAGCGGAGCGGATGGCGGGATATCCCGTCCGATCGGCTTTTGTCTCCGTGGATGGCAAGCACATTTCTTCTCTGAATTCGCACGGGGTGGTCGCCGTCGGCGGGGAGGGATCCGAGATTACCGAGGAGGATGTGGAGCGGGTAACCGAAGCAGCCCGGGCGGTTTCTCTACCTTCTTCCCGAGAAATCGTTCACGTTTTGCCGCGCGGTTTTACCGTGGATTCCCAGGAGGGAGTTAAGGATCCGATGGGAATGAGCGGAGTGCGGATGGAGGTTGAAACCAACATCATTTCCGGAGCAACCACGGTGATGCGCAACCTTGTGAAATGCGTTTCGCAGGTGGGGGTGGAGGTGGAAGACCTGGTGTTTTGCGGACTAGCTTCGGCCGAAGCAGTTCTTTCCGATACCGAGAAAGAGCTCGGCTGTACCTTGGTTGATATCGGGGGAGAAACGACCCAGGTGGTTGTTTTTACCAGCGGCAGCCCGGTCTACTCTTCGGTTCTTCCCATCGGCGGTCAGAACATCACCAATGACCTGGCGGTCGGTCTGCGGGTTTCTCTAGAGGACGCCGAGCGGATTAAGGTCAAGCTATCGGAGGGGTCGCTAAAGCCCAGTGAGGGCGATCACGAAGAAGCAGATATTTCGGAGCTGGGCCTGGAGGTCCAGTCGGTCCCTCTTGCGTTGGTGACCAATATTGTCGAAGCCCGATTATCCGAAATTTTCAGTATGGTCGGGCTCGAAATCAAGAACTCCGGCCAGCAAGGGAACCTGCCGGCAGGGTTGGTGGTGACGGGAGGGGCGGTCCAAACAGTTGGGCTAAAGGACTTGGCGAAGAAAGTTTTGCGCCTGCCGATACGGGTGGGAACTCCCACCGGCGTGTCCGGGTTAATCGAGGAGGTTTCCACTCCCGCCCATGCGACCACGATCGGGTTGGTAATTTACGGATCGGAATTCGAGCCTCGGGAAGGGATCAGCTTTCCAGTGATCAACACCAAAAAAATCTCCCAGCTATTTGGTCGGGTGATAGAATGGGGGAAATCGTTCCTACCTTAAGATGGACGGCCGGAGAAACGACCTAGATTCGGCGCACGAGCCGAATAACGGCCGAAGAAACGACCTAGCATTTTTTAGAAAAGCCAAAAAATGAGAGTCAAACCGGAAATAGAGAAAGTTGCCGATATCAAAGTGGTTGGTTTGGGCGGTGCCGGAGGCAACGCCCTCAATTCAATGGTGCGCTCCCAGAAAATTGTCGGAGTTGAATTTCTCGCGGTCAACACCGATTCCCAAGCCCTCTCCACCCTGGAAGTTCCCAACAAAATTCAGATCGGAGAAAAACTAACTCGAGGGTTGGGTTCCGGCGGTGACCCCGAAATTGGCCAAAAAGCGGCAGAGGAATCTGTCGACCTGATTCGGACCCGCTTGGATGGAGCGGACATGGTTTTCGTAACCTGCGGAATGGGCGGGGGAACCGGGACCGGAGCCGCACCGATTATCGCGGAAATTTCCAAATCGATCGGAGCCCTCACCGTCGGGGTGGTGACCAAACCCTTCGGTTTCGAGGGAGCCAAGCGGATGGAGAATGCGGTGCGGGGGATTCAGGCCCTTCACGATAAGGTGGATGCCCTGATTGTTGTTCCCAACCAGAAGCTTTTAGAGATTGTGGAGCGGGAGACATCGATCCTGGAGGCTTTTCGGCTGGCGGATTCGATCCTGGGAAGAGCTGTTCAGGGCATCTCGGATCTGATCGTGATTCCGGGATTGGTGAATGTTGATTTTGCCGATGTCCGGGCCGTGATGACCAACGCCGGCTCGGCGCTGATGGGGATTGGCGAAGCCAGCGGCCAGGAGAAGGCTCCGACCGCCGCCAAATCGGCCGTGACCTCACCGTTGCTAGAGTTCTCGGTGCGGGGAGCGACCGGCATTCTGATGAACATTGTCGGGGGACCGGATCTGTCGATGCATGAAGTCGACGAAGCGGCGCGGGTTATCTCGCAGGAGGCTGATCCCAACGCCAATATCATCTTTGGCGCTTCGATTAGTGACGAGATGAAGGATGAGATTCGGATTACCGTGATCGCCACCGGATTTTCCCTGTCCTCGCCTGAAACGATGACGGGAGACAAGGACAAAGAGGAGATCAAGCAGCTGCAGGAGGAGGGAGACGAGTACGACGCCCCCGCATTTTTGCGCCGCAAGCGCGGCTGATTCTTTCTGGAACACCTCTCTTTAATTTTCCTATTGTTTTTTCTTTTTGATTTTTGTTAAACGATATATACACACTGCCGGCCGTTTTTTCGTTATGCCTTCACAAGAATCGTTAGACCTAAAATCTGCTATTTCTCTGGCGCAGCGGGATTTTGGAATGTCGGAAAACGCCGCCGAGGTCTTTGTCCGCCGTTATGTGCGGAAAGGCGAGGATGGCAACCCGATCGAAACTCCCCGACAGACTTTCGAGAGGGTCGCGTCCGGGATCGCAGTGCCCGAGAAGAAGTTCGGGAATGATCCGAGAAAAGTTTCTAAAGTTTTCTTCAAACTTCTGGCCGATTTCCTCTTCGTACCCAATTCTCCAACCTGGACGGGAGCGGGAACTCCCTTGGGACAGCTGGCGGCCTGTTTCGTCCTGCCCATCAAGGATGACCTGGGGCGGGAGTCGGGGGGAATTTTCTCGACTCTTCGGGTGGCGGCCCTGATCCAACAAACCGGCGGCGGAAATGGTTTTTCTTTTTCCAGCCTCCGGCCGCGGGGCGATTTTGTGAAGCGCTCCGGGGGGCGTTCCACCGGCCCGGTCGGCTTTTTGAAAGCGTATGATTCCTCTTTTGGAGTGATCGCCCAGGGAGGCGTCCGCCGTGGGGCCAACATGGCCGTTCTCAAGGTTTCCCATCCCGATGTGCGGCTTTTCATCCACTGCAAAGAGAAGGAGGGAGATATCTCCAACTTCAACATCTCGGTTGGAGCAACGGATGAGTTCATGCGGGCGGTGGATGATGACGGGAAATTTGAATTGATAAACCCTCACGGTGATAAGGTTTGGCAAGAAGTGGATGCGCCGGAACTGTTCAACGAAATTATTACTGCCGCTCACCACAACGGTGAGCCGGGGATCCTGTTTTTGGATACGGCCAACCGCGACAACCCCGTTCCCCATCTCTATGAGCTGGAGGCCACCAACCCCTGCGGGGAGCAGTGGCTTGGCCCGTATGAAAACTGCTGCCTGGGTTCGATCAACCTGGCCCGACATCTCACTCCGCGCGGCAAGATCGATTGGGAAAAGTTGGCCGAAACCATTCGGCTCTCGACCATCTTTTTGGACGATGTGGTGGAGGCGAACGCCTACGTTCCGGAAGTTCCCGAGCTCAGGGAGGCGGCGCTGGCGGTGCGGCGGATCGGACTAGGGATCATGGGACTGGCCGATGCGATGTACGCTCTCGGAGTTTCCTATGGCGGGGAGGATGGGTTGGAGCTGGCGGCGCAGATCATGGAATTCGTCCGCTACCATGCGATGCGCACCTCGATCGAACTCGCTCGGGAGCGCAAACCCTTCTTGGCGATCAAGGGTTCGATCTATGATCCAAAGAAGCTGGTTTGGCAACCGCCTTCTCCCCTCTATCCCTACGAACGGGATTTCGGGCGGCCGAAGATCGATTGGCAAACTGTGGTGGCCGGAATCAAAAAGTACGGTATTCGGAACGGGGCGCAGACAACGGTCGCCCCCACCGGAACGATTTCCACCGTTGCCGGGGCGGAAGGGTACGGCTGCGAACCGGTGTTCGCCCTCTCCTATGTGAGAAAGCTCTTCCAAGCGGCGGGGGAGGATCAAGGGAAGCGGGAACTCTCCTACACCAGCCCGATGTTTGACCAGGTGTTGGAGAAATCGGGCCTGGACCACACCCATCGAGACAGCGTCTATGAAGAGGTGCGGCGGAAGGGAACCGTCCAGGGAATCAAAAAGGTTCCGGAAGAGATCCGCCGCGTTTTTGTGGTTTCCCAGGATATCACTCCCGAACAGCACATCAAGATGCAGGCGGTGCTGCAGCGCTTTGTCGACAACTCCATCTCCAAGACATGCAACTTCCCCCCGAACGCCACCGTCGAGGACGTCCGGAAGGCCTATCTGGAGGCGTGGAAGCTGGGCTGCAAGGGATTGACCGTTTACGTTACCGGAACGCGCAAGGAAGTGGTGCTGGAGACCGAGGAAACCAAGCAAAAAAGAGAAGGGGAGCTGGCGGTGAAGCCTCGGCCGGCGCGGACGGTCGGCTCAACCTATCGGGTGGACACGCCGGTCGGGAGCGCCTTTGTAACGGTTAATGAGAATGGGAACAGCAATCCGCTGGAAGTCTTTGTCAACGTGGGAAAGGCCGGTTCGGATATCGCCGCCGACGCCGAAGCGATCGGGCGGCTTTCCTCTCTTGTCTTGCGGATCGATCCGACGATGAGTCCGAAGGAGCGGGTGGCGGCAATTATTGATCAGCTAACGGGAATCGGGGGATCACGGGCGGTGGGATTTGGGGCCCAGAAGGTCCGTTCTTTGGCCGACGGGATCGCCAAAATTCTCAAAGAATACCTTGGTTGGAAGAAGGAAGAGGAGAAAATTGAGGAGATCCAGCCCCAGCTTCCGGTCGGGAAGCTCCAGAAAGTGGGGGATATCTGCCCGACCTGCGGCCAGGCGACCCTCGTTAATGAAGAAGGCTGCCGGAAGTGCTATTCCTGCGGGTATTCGGAGTGTTAACAAAAAAGGCTAAGCTGGTTGCTTAGCCTAAAGGAACCGAATCGGCATCCTCCCGTACTTTCCGAGAATCAACTGGTCCGCTTCATCTGGGTTTGGGATCGGTGGTTCGAACACCTTCACCTGTTGTCTGATCAGATCCTTCCAAACCCTCTTTCCACCTCGAGCGATGGAGAGGTGGTCTGCCTCTGTTGCCCGAGATAGCAAAGTCATCCAAGGACACTCGACGAAGACGATCACCACATGGTAGCCGTAGCGCTTGGCCAGCCGGTAGCGGGCCAGCCTCTTTTTCCGCGTGAGGTGGCAGGAATCCAGCACGATGGGTATTCCCCGCTGGAGAGCTCGCCGGAGAACCTCCTCGCGGACCCTCTCCGTCAGGAACTGGCGGACCCAGTAGGCCCGGCCGCGGACGGAGTTGTCGTCTCGGAGGAAATCCAGGTAGCGGTTGAGCAGGTTGTGGATGTCGCGGGTTCGGATCTGCCAGCACCACCTCAGCTGGGGATGGCGGTCCACCAGAGTGGTCTTGCCGGAGAGGCTCATCCCCACCATCACCACCAGGACCCGTTTCTCAGGATAAAGCCACATCCCGTCCCTGATCTCCCGGACAACTGCGGTGATGATGTGCTGAACCATCGGGGAACGCAGGTAGAAAAACGCTTTCACCGCCCCCTCGATCTGACGGATGTTCATATCTCTCCCTTCCGTTCCGAGTTGTTCAATTATAAGACCATCTCGCTGTAATCTCAATGGTCATGTCAATCTCTCGATTGATACCTCCTAAAAAAGTTAAACTTCACTTGTGGAAGAAAAAGGTTTGATCTACGTTTTTACCGGCGATGGCAAAGGAAAAACCACCGCCGCCATTGGCCAGGCGGTGCGGGCAGTTGGGCAGGGTTGTCATGTTCTGATGGTCCAATTCATTAAGCAAGTTGTCTCCGGAGAGGTTGAAACATTGCGAAAGTTGGGGGTTGAGATTTATCCGATGGGAGAAGGGTTTGTGGGAATTATGGGAGACCGTAAGCCGCGGGAGGTCCATGTTCAGGCCGCCGCAAGGGCATTGAAGTTTGCCGAAGACAAGATCAGAAATGGTGATTACCGCCTTTTGATTTTGGACGAAATCAATGTGGCGGTTCACCTCGGATTAGTGGATGTCGAAGAGATGTTGGCGTTCCTCAAGAACAAGCCCAAAGATCTCGATGTGATTCTCACGGGACGGGATGCTCCCAAAGAATTTATTGAAATTGCCGATCTCGTTTCGGAAGTAAAGGACCTAAAGCACCCCTTTTCAAAAGGAGTTTCTGCAAAAAGGGGAATCGAGTTCTGATCCTCCTTCGCTGAAGCTACGGGAGGACAACACGGGCGGGTACTTAGTCTGATAAACTTTTCCTGATATGGCGTTCAAGAAGGTAGAAGCAATGCCGGATTTTCCGGATTTGGAGCGAAAAATCCTGAAGGGATGGTATTCCTCCGGTTTGGTCAAAAAATATTTAAAGAAGAACCAGCGTTCCCCTAAGAGATTTAGTTTCCTGGACGGTCCGATCACCGCCAATAATCCGATGGGAGTGCACCATGCCTGGGGACGGACCTACAAAGACCTATTCCAGCGTTACAAGAACATGCGGGGGTTTCGCCAGCGCTTCCAGAACGGTTTCGACGCCCAAGGCCTTTGGGTAGAGGTCGAAGTGGAGAAAGAGCTGGGGTTGAAAAGCAAAAAAGACATCGAAAACCTGGTTCCGGGAGACCGGAAAGCCTCAATCGCCCGCTTTGTGGATCTTTGCAAGAAGAGAGTCCAAAAATATGCCGATATCCAAACCGAGCAGTCTAAGCGGCTGGGTTATTTTATGGATTGGGACCATTCCTACTACACTCTCTCCGACGAGAACAACTATATGATCTGGCATTTTCTGAAAAAGTGCCATGAGATGGAGTTGATCTACAAGGGCCATGATTCGGTTCCCTGGTGCCCGCGCTGCGGAACCGCCATTTCCCAGCATGAGATGCTGACCGAAGACTACAAGGAAACCACTCACGATTCGATCTATATTCGGTACCCGATCAAGGGGAAGAAAAATGAATTTCTGCTGGTTTGGACGACCACTCCCTGGACTCTACCGGGCAACGTGGCCGTCGCCGTGGATGCTAAGAAGGATTACGTGTCGGCCACGGATGGGGAAAGCGTTTACTACCTGGCGGAGATGGCAGCAAAAAGACTGGGATTAAAAATCGATAAGAAGATTTCGGGGAAAGATTTAGCTGGATTAAACTACTCTTCCCCTTTTGATAATCTTCCCAGAATCAAGAAATCTTTTGCCGATTATTCCCACCGGGTGGTGGCGACCGATGAAAAAATCCTTCCGATCAGCGAGGAAGAAGGAACCGGGCTGGTGCATGTGGCTCCGGGCGCCGGGACCGAAGACTTTCAGTTGGGTAAGAAATTAAACCTTCCCGTAGTGGAGTTGATCGATGAAGAGGCCGTTTACATTCCAGATTTGGGGGAATTTTCTGGAGAAAATGCGAAAAATCATCCCGAAGTCATTCTGGATTTTGTGAGGATGGCTGAGGACGGAAAGTATCTTTTCAAGATCGCCCCCTACACCCACCGCTACCCGGCTTGCTGGCGGTGCAAGACCGAGTTGGTCTGGCGAGTGGTGGATGAGTGGTACATCGCAATGGGCCCGCTTCGGGAAAAGATGAAGGCGGCGGCCAAGAAAATAACTTGGATCCCAGAGTTCGGCCTTAAGCGGGAATTGGATTGGCTCTCCAATATGCAGGATTGGCTGATCTCCAAGAGCCGTTACTGGGGGTTGGCCCTCCCGATTTGGGTCTGCACCAAGTGCGGAAATTTCGAGGTGATCGGCAGCAAGGAAGAGCTCCAACAAAAATCGATCGGGGGATGGGACAAATTTGATGGGCACAGTCCCCACCGGCCTTGGGTGGATGAGCTGAAGATTGAATGCGGGAAGTGTGCCGGAGTGATGGAGAGGATTTCGGACGTGGGAAACCCTTGGTTGGATGCCGGGATCGTTTCTTTTTCAACCGTTTCAAAAGAAAACCAAAGTGCTCCTCTTTATCTAACCGATCGAAAGGAGTTTGAAAAATGGTACCCGGCCGACTTCATTACCGAGAGTTTTCCGGGACAGTTTAAAAACTGGTTCTATTCTCTGCTGGCGATGAGCACGGTTCTGGAGGGGCGGGAGCCTTTTCGAACGGTTCTGGGGTTTGCCACCCTTTTCGGCGAGGATGGGCGGCCGATGCACAAATCCTGGGGAAACGCGATCGAATTCAACGATGGGGCGGAAAAGATGGGGGTGGACGTAATGCGCTGGCTTTACTGTACTCACGATCCGGCGATCAACATCAATTTTGGCTACGGTCCTGCCGAGAAGATCCGCCGCCGGTTTTTCTTGATTTTCTGGAATGTTTATAAGTTTTTTGGGGATTACGCGCTGGTGGATAATTTGAAGCAAAATTCGAAATTCGAAATTATAAATTCGAAATTAACGGTTCTGGACCGGTGGGTGTTGTCAAAGCTAAATTCACTCATCAAGTTGGTGACGGAATCTCTGGACCGTTACGATCCGGCCACCGCTGCCAATGCGATTGAGCGTTTTATCGTGGACGATCTCTCTCAGTGGTATCTCCGGCGGTGCCGTTCTCGAGTCGGCCCGACCGCCCCGGATGATGGGGACAAATCGGTTTTCTACCACGTGATGGGGAAGATTTTGGTTTCAGTTTCCCAACTCTTAGCTCCCTTCACACCTTTCGTCAGCGAGGAGATTTACCGCAATCTGACCGGAGATGTATCCGTTCACCTCTCCGATTGGCCGGCGATGGGAAAGATTGATAAAAAACTTGAGGAGGCGATGGAGGGGTTGATGGAGATTGTCGAGCTGGGACACTCCTTCCGAAAAACTTCCGGAATTCCCCTCCGCCAACCGCTGGCGAAATTGAGCGTTCTGGGTTCGAAAGAAGACTGGAGCAAAGACATGATCCCGGTTCTGGCCGATGAACTCAATGTCAAAGAGGTTGAATTCTGTCCGGGGAAGGAATTGAAGGTTGAGTTTGATACCGTTCTCACCTCGGAATTAAAAGCAGAGCGGGCCGCGCGGGAGTTGATCCGTGCCATCCAAAATCTTCGCCGGGAAAAGAATCTAAAGCTAACGGACCGGATTAAGGTGGGTTATCCCGTCACCGGTGAAAACCGGGCTGCGGTGGCGTTGTTCTCCCAGATGATTAGGCAGCAAACCCTTGCGGTTGGACTGGAACCTGATAAAATCTTGAAGATATGGAAAGCAAGAAAGTAAACAGGACGCGATCTAAGATCGCTACTCCCGCCGAAGGCGGGATAAAGGCAGTAAAGTCAGTAAAAGCTGATGGCGGGAAGCTAGCGGTTTTGACACTCGGCGGAAGCCAGCACTTGGTTCGGGAGGGCAGCGAGCTGACCGTGAACCACCTCGATCTCAAGGATGGCAAGAGTGCCAAGGCGGAGGCCGTCATCCTGGAACCGGCCTTTGGCAAGGGATCGGTCACCTATAAGCTATTGGAGCAAAAGAAAGGCCTCAAGATTGTGGTGATGAAGTACAAGGCCAAGTCCCGTTATCGCAAAAAGCGGGGTTACCGTTCGAAATTGAGTAAAATTTTGGTGGAGAAGATCGAGGTTTAGGAAGTAAAATGGTTCCTAATGCGTAAGCATTACGTGACGGCTTTGTAAAACAAAGATGGCACACAAGAAAGCAGGCGGTTCAAAAGCAAGACAAAAACCCAGAGTTTCCGGAAAACGGTTGGGAGTGAAAGTCGGGTCGGGACAGAAAGTTCCGGCGGGATCGATTATTATTCGTCAGCGCGGCCGGAATGTAGCGCCGGGGCGGGGAGCCGGAATCGGTCGGGATTTCACGATTTTTGCTAACAAGGAAGGTAAAGTTTCATTCTCCACCAAGCAAGGGAAAAAGCACGTTTCGGTGAATTAATACTGCGTCATTAATAAAAAGCGGGCTTAATCAACGCGACCGCCTCGGGCGGCCAATACCGCAACCAAACTTTTCCAATCATGCTTTCATTACCAATGACTCCCCATTCGCGAGAGTCCGAGGAGCGTTCTCGATTATCTCCCATCACCACATACCCGCTATCACCGGTTGAAAAAACTTCCCCGTCTTTGATCGTGCGGCGGCCTTCGGTGGCGGTCCCTTCCTCCAGATAATCCTCTTCCAGGAGAAATCCTTCCGGATGTTCTTGGTTGATGATAAAAACCTTGCCGTTTTCCAGTTTAACTTTTTCATTGGGGAGAGCAATGATCCGTTTGATAAAGTCCAGATTGGGTTGTTCGGGGGAACGGAAGACAACCACCTCGCCGCGCTGGGGCTCTTTCTTGAGCAGATTGTAGCTCACCATTTCGGTGAGAAGGTATTCCCCGTTGCGGAAATTGGGCAACATTGAGTCGCCGCGAATTTGGTGAGGCCGCACCAAGAATAGATATAGCGCCAGAAAGATAAGAATTGCCAAAATGGCCGTCTCGGCGATCTCAAAGAAAAAAGTTACGACCGAACGCAGAAGTCGGATAATCATCAGAAAATCAACGTCCCATTATAAAACATCTCAATTAAGCCAGTATAATGGAACTTGGTTTGGGCGGTTAGCTCAGCGGTAGAGCGCTACATTCACATTGTAGAAGTCAGAGGTTCGAATCCTCTACCGCCCACCAAAATAAAAATGAAATGAGCTGGAGAAAAATTGCCGCTAACACCATCTATCAGCTGATCGGAAAAGGAGTCGGCGTTGTTTCGACCGTGGTCACAGTCGCCCTGGTTACCCGTGCCTTGGGTGTTTCCCAATTCGGGGAGTACGTGCTGATTACGACCGTCCCCGCCTTTCTCTATCTCCTGGCCGATTTTGGTCTGAATGCGGTTTTTCTCCGGCAGGTTGCGCAGGATAACCACCACGTCCAGAAGTTTGGGAGCCTTTTGTTTCTGCGTTTGGGGCTCTCGGCAGCCACTTTTCTTCTGGCCCTCTCTTTCGCTCTCCTTTCGCCGTATGCGGCGATAGTCAAATGGGGAGTCATGATTGCTTCCTCTACCGTTTTTGCCCAGGGGGTTTATACGAGCCTCAATGCCCTGTTTCAGCATAATCTCAGGTACGACCTTTCGGTCCTGGCCGGAATTGCTTCCTCGGTCTTTGCGGTTTTGGTTTTTGTTTGGGGATTCATCAATCATGCGGGTCTGCTCTTCTTCGTTTCGGCTTGGGCGGTCACTACCCTGACTCTGGCGGTTCTGGCTCTGGTTCTATCTTTTCTCTTGGCGGAAAAGCCCCGTTTCTCGAACAATCCTGCCTTTGCGCGTGGCTTGTTTATCGCGGCAATCCCGTTGGGTTTGACGTTGATTTTTTCCCAAATAAATTGGATGGCGGATGTGTTCTTGCTCCGCTCCTTGGCTTCGGCGGAGGCGGTGGGGATCTACCGGCTCGGTTACAAGGTTTTTGAAAATATTGTACCGATCCCGATATTTTTTGTGAACGCTCTTTATCCGGTGATGCTGGCCGATTATCATCAGGGACTGCACTTTCTGATCGACCGGTTGAAGAAGAGCCTGGGGTTGCTGATCGCAGCGGCGATTATTTTGACGGGGTTGGGGTTTGCTTTTGCTCCTTTGGTGATTTCGATTCTGGGAGGGACGGAGTTTTCGGCCTCCGTTATTGTGATGCGGCTGTTAGTCTTGTCTCTCCCGATTTTCTTTGTGACCGCCCCGTTGCAATGGTTCCTGATTACGGTCGGAAAAGAGAAAGTCCTTCCCTTGATCTATGCCGCTGCGGCTGTGCTAAACGTTGGTCTCAATGTCGTTTTTATCCCGAGATATTCTTATTTTGCTTCGATCTGGGCCACCATCGGAGCGGAACTGATGATTCTTGTCCTTCTTTTGTTTCAGGTGCTTCGATTTAAGAGGGTAACTGTTAAGGGGAATAGGTAATTGAAAGTTCGACTTTCTTTTCGTTTCCGGCTTTGTCGGTGGCGACAACCGTGATTTTGTTATCACCTTCTTTGGCAACCAGAGTGGATTTAAAAATTCCATCCGCCAGGACCGTGGCTTGGATTTCATTAACTTTAACGGTGGTACCGGCCTCGGTTTTTCCTTCCACATGAATCTGGGTGTCGGTGCCGGAAAAGGCCTGACCGTCTTTGGGTTTGGTAATCGTTAGGGTGGGCGGTTTTTTGTCAAGGGTCACGATCAGCTCGGCCGATTTTTGGCTGATGTTGCTGGCGCGATCGGTGGCGGTGGCGGTGATGACATTCTTTCCTTCGGTTGGCAAAACCACACCGGAAAAGCTGAAGGTCCCCCCGGCTTCCGTAGTCGCTTTTGATTTTTCTATTCCGTTGATGTAGAGAGTGATCTCCGCGGCGGGTTCGGCAAAACCGGTGATTGCGACGGTGCTGTTTTTGGTGTAGGGCGAAACCGGGTTGAAGGTGGGAGGAGGTGGGGCCATTTCATCACCGATGGTGGGGCCGGTTTCTCCAGTGAAGAGATTCCAGAACCCGCCGATGTAGGTGAGGCCTTTGATCCCGACAAAATACAGAGCCGCAATCACGGCGATTGTAATTCCGAGAACTTTGAGAAGGTTAACCAACTCGTTCCGGTCATCCCGGCCTAATGTTTTCCAACTCTGGCTCAACCGGAGTCGTTTTCTGTTTATGGCGTATTTTCCTCTTGGTCGGTAATACATTTTGTTTCTTCAAAATGCTAGGTTCGCGAAGCGGGCCGTCCATGATAGTTATGGAGCCGAGGGTGGGATTTGGACCCACGACACCTGCTTTACGAAAGCAGTGCTCTACCGCTGAGCTACCTCGGCCCAAATCACGTCCACCGGCACTCCTGCTTCAAATATTATATCTTAGCCAGGATGGCAGCTCCGATCGCTCCCGCGGAATTTCCCAGGGCGGCTTTTTTGATCTCAATATTCTTACGGCTGGGATTAACGATTAGCCCCGCCGCCGCCTTTTTGGTTTCTTCGATAAAAAAATCGTAAGCGCCGGCGATTCCTCCTCCCAAGACGATTACCTCCGGATCAAGCAGATTCACAAGATTAGCGATGATCGTCCCCAGATTTTTTCCAAACTCGTTAAAAGCTTGTTTGGCGGTTTGATCCCCATCCTCAGCTAGTTGGCGAAGTTCGTCCGGGCTTTTCCCGAACTTTTGGAAGAACTTGGCGGAGGCAAAGTCTTCCGCCTCGCGGCGATTGGGTAGGTCGACAATCTCGTGCCCGACTTCGCCGGCGGTTCCTTTTCCCAGGTAGAGAGCGCCATTAAAGACGATTCCTCCTCCCAAACCGCTTCCCAGGGTAAGACCGACCACATTTTGTTTTCCTTTGGCCGCGCCGGCTTGGACTTCGGCGAAGACAAAAGCTTTGGCGTCGTTGAAGAGCCTAACGGGTGCGTTGAGGAGTTTTTCCAGTTCGGGTTTGAAATCCCATTCCAGGAGGGTGGGGAAGTTTGGAGCATAGGTAACCATTTCTTCTTCGACGGTTCCTGGAAGACCCACGCCGACGGTGGATACTTTGGTTTCTTTGATTTTTTGGGAGATTTCTTGAAAAACGCGACCGAGTTCTTCCCGGCCGGGGGCGGGGAGTTTTACTTCTTCGTCGAGGAGGGCTTGGTTACCTTCCCAGATAACGTAACGAACTTTGCTGGCTCCGACATCAATTCCTAGAGTTGGCATCACCTTAATTATGGTAGCAATTCGAGGTTGTTATAATTTAGTCGGTGTTCGTGGTCCCGTGGTGCAGTCTGGCCTAGCACGCTTCCTTGTCAAGGAAGAGATCACGGGTTCAAATCCCGTCGGGACCGCCAGGCGAGGGTAGTTCAGTGGGACGACTCCTCACGGAGTTCTAGCCACTTCACTACCTCACTCACAGGAGAATTCGCGAGGGTAGTTCAGTGGTAGAACGCTTCCTTCCCAAGGAAGAGGTCGCGGGTTCAAATCCCGTCCCTCGCTCCACCTTCCAAACTGCTAACCTATTTTTGATGGAGCCCACTCGTCTTTCCAATACTGCCATTACCCACCTCCTTCGTGAGATTGCGGCGGCTTACGAGGTCAAAAACGAAAATCGTTTTAAGATCCGCGCTTACGACACGGCGGCGGATTCGATCGAACACGCTACTTCCGAAATCAAAGATTTGTGGGAAGAGGGTCGATTGGGTGAGCTGTCCGGAGTAGGCGAGAGCATTTCCTCTCATTTGGACGAATACTTCCGGACCGGAAAAGTTAAACACTTCGAAGATGTCAAGAAAGGACTACCGGCCGGAATGTTCGCCTTTTTCGGATTGGAGGGGGTTGGGCCCAAGCGGGCTTATCGTCTGGCGAAGGAGCTCAAGGTTAAGACGGTTGAAGATCTTCACCGGGCGGTGAGGGAGAAAAAGATCGAGAAGATGGAAGGATTCGGCCGCCGGAGCCAGGAGCTGATTCTGAAAGCGATCGAGGGGCGGGAGCAGCACAAGGAGAGAATCCTTCTGCCGGTGGCATCTTCGATCGCGGGGCGGTTGATTGAGCAGATTAAACTTTTACCAGGTGTGGTGCGGGCCGATCCTTTGGGCTCCCTGCGGCGGATGGTTTCCACCGTGGGGGATATTGACATCGGCATCGCGACGACGGAACCCCAGAGAGTTGTCAAAGAATTTACCTCACTCCCCGATGTCGCGCGGGTAGTTGGCGCGGGTGGGGCCAAGGCCACCGTGATTCTTAAGACCGGTCGGCAGGTGGACATTCGCGTCCAAGATCCCCGGAGCTACGGAGCCCTGCTGCAGTATTTCACCGGTTCAAAATCCCACAATATTCACACTCGCAAAATCGCCAATGAGCTGGGGTTATCCCTCTCCGAGTATGGTGTTTCGAAGTTTGCCGGCGGTAAGAAAATCGGCCAACCATTACCGGTCGGTACCGAAGAGGAATTCTACCGGCTTTTGGGATTGCCTTTTATCCCTCCCGAGATCCGAGAGGATGCCGGAGAAATTGAAGCGGCGCAGAAAGGCAAATTGCCAAAACTGGTTGAAGTTTCGGAAATAATTGGTGAGACTCACGTGCACACAACCCACTCGGATGGAGAGGAAACGACCGAATCCATGATTGAGGAGGCGCTTCGGCTCGGACGGCAGTACGTCGGGATCTCCGACCATGCTCCCTCGGCGGTGACGCGAGGAGTGGCGGGGGCCCGCGCCGAGATCCTGAAACGCCGGAAAGAAGTGGAGGAGTTACGGGATAAATTCCGGGGAAAGATTACGATTTTCTTCGGAGCCGAGGTCAATATTGATGCGGCGGCCAAGATGGCATTGCCCGATGAACTCCTGGCACTCTACGAGTATGTGATTGGCTCGATCCATACCTCCTTTGACCAACCCAAGGAACTGACCACCCGGCGTCTTGTCACCGCGTTGGAGAACCCCTACGTGAATGCCCTGGGCCATCCCACCGGCCGCTTGCTGGGTGAGCGGGAGGCCTACGAGGCCGATTGGGAGGCCGTTTTTGCGGCGGCCGAGAAGTACCGGAAGATTCTGGAGATAAATTCCTATCCTTCCCGCTTGGATCTGCCGGATGATCTGGTTCGCTCCGCTCGCCAGCGGGGAATAAAGTTCATCATCTCGACCGATGCCCACCGCCACGAACACTTTGAAAATCTGCGGTTTGGAGTGGCAGTGGCGCGGCGAGGCTGGTGCGAGGCGGTGGATGTCGTCAACACTTCCGAAGCGGCTAGTTTTGTTAAAATGTTTAACACAAGGGGGTGATTTGATTGAACACTACTTATATTTTGATCGGACTGTTGGTTTTGATCGGAATCTACCTTTTTCTGCTTTACAACTCGCTGGTGCGGGTCAAAACCCGATTGCAGGAGGCTTGGAGTCACATCGATGTCCAACTCAAGCGGCGGATTGATCTGATTCCTAATCTGCTGGAGACCGTGAAGGGTTACGCCAAACACGAGAAGGGTATTTTTGAGAACGTCGCGAAAGCCCGTTCGGCGATGCTCGAGGCCAAAACCGTTAAGGATTCCGAATCGGCCGACAACATGTTGACGGGAGCGCTAAAAACACTTTTCGCCGTTGCGGAAAACTATCCTGAATTGAAGGCCTCCGACAACTTTAAGGATTTGCAGGGTGAGTTGGCCGACACCGAGAACAAGATTGCCTACGCACGGCAGTTCTACAACGGCAACGTTCGGGATTTCAACATCATGATCAAGTCCTTTCCGAACGTCCTGATCGCATCTGTGCTGGGTTTCACCGAGGCGGAGTTCTTTAAAGCCGAGGCCGGCGAAAGGGAAAAGCCCGAGGTCAAATTCTAATCCGTTAACGGATGTGATAACTTTTAAGAGATGGCCAAATCTCCAAGGTTGGACGGCCGTTTTCAGCGACCTAGCAATCTCGCCACGGCTCAATTGAATATTAATTACATTGCCCGTTTAGCTCGTCTCACCCTCACGCCCCAAGAAAAAAAGAGCTTCTCCCAGCAGCTCTCCGACGTTTTGGCGCAAATTGAGGAACTCAAAAAAGTGGATCTGGCCGGAGTTGCTCCCACCTTCCAGACCACCGGCGCCACCGATGTCCTGCGTCGGGATGAGGTTCAGAAAGAGCGGATTCTCACGTCCCAAGAGGCCCTGGCAAACACTAAGGAAAAGGCGCGGGGTCATTTCCGGGTCCCGAAGATGCTATGAGTGATATCACCGAACTTTCATTGGTCAAAATTGCCGAAGGAGTCCGAGAGGGGAATTTTTCCGCGGTCGAGGTTCTCCAGTCTTTTCTAAAGAAGATTGCCGAGAAGGAGGACGATCTCAACGCCTTTATCACCGTTAACTCCGCCGGCGCCCTCGCCCAAGCCAAGAAGATCAAAAAAGGTCAGAAGGGACGGCTCCTGGGTGTTCCCATTGCCCTCAAGGACAACATCTCCACCCAAGGTCTGCGGACCACTGCCGGGTCAAAGATCATCGAAGACTACATCCCGCCCTATAATGCGACGGTGGTCGCCAAACTTCTGATCGAGGGCGCCGTCATTCTGGGAAAAACCAACATGGACGAATTTGCGATGGGATCTTCGACCGAAAACTCGGCCTACGGCGTTACCCACAACCCTCACGACCTGACCCGCGTTCCGGGCGGGTCCTCAGGTGGTTCGGCGGCCGCGGTCTCGGCTCGGCTCGCTCCGGCCGCGCTGGGGACCGACACCGGAGGTTCCATCAAACAGCCGGCCGCTTTCTGCGGAGTGGTGGGCCTGCGCCCCACCTACGGAGCGGTCTCCCGCTACGGGGTGATTGCCCTGACTTCCTCCCTTGACCAGGTCGGTTCGCTGGCGAAGACGGTGGCGGATGTTCGCACCGTTTTTGAGGTCATTGCCGGCCGGGATCCGTACGACGCCACCAGCGTCGAAACGGTGAGCAAGGAACCCAAGGAATTGAAGAGTTTGAGAATCGGGATTCCCAAGGAATATTTTAGTGAAGGTCTTGATCCCGAGATCGCAGCACGGGTCAAAAAAGTGGGGGAGTTTCTGGAGAAGCAAGGGGCGACGGTGCAGGAAGTTTCTTTGCCTCACACCGGCTACGGTTTGGCGGTTTATTACATCATCACTCCTTCCGAAGCTTCCTCCAATCTGGCCCGTTTTGATGGGATCAGGTACGGCGTGCGGGTGGAGAATTCCTCCATTGAGGAGTTGGTAAGCCGGTCGCGGGGCAAGGGCTTTGGCTCCGAGCCGAAGCGCCGAATTATCCTCGGGACCTTTGCTCTTTCAAGCGGCTACGCCGATCAGTACTACCTCCGGGCGGTGAAGGTGCGCAGCCTTATTGCCCAGGATTTTGAGAGGGCCTTTGAAAAAGTGGATCTGCTGCTCACCCCCACGGCTCCTACAGTCGCTTTCAAGATTGGGGAGAAGAAGGATCCTCTCTCGATGTACCTTTCGGATATTTTTACGATTCCGGCCAATCTCGCGGGCCTGCCGGGGCTCTCGGTTCCGGCGGGGACGGTCAAGAATCTCCCGGTGGGAGTGCAGCTCCTTGGTCCCAAATTTTCCGAAAACATGCTGTTTGAGGTGGGAGAAGCGATTGAAAAAGAAAAATGGTTCTAGACTTCCTTTTTGGCAAAAAACCGGCTTTCGGGCGGGGGAGGACCGCGGTCGGATTTTTGAAGCCCTACGATAAGGAGAAAGTGGCTCAGGATTGGGAGCGGATTGCCCAGCTGGCGGGGACCAATCGCCCCAGTGCCTACAAGGAAGCGGTTATTGTAGCCGACAAGTTGTTGGACTATGTTCTTACCCAAATATCTTCAGGTGAATCAATGGGAGAGCGGCTCAAAAATGCCGGTGAAGCTTTTCCCCGCGACATCTACCAGGGCGTCTGGGACGCCCACAAGATGCGGAATGCGCTGGTGCACGAACCCAATTTTGATTTAACCGTTCTGGTTGCCAAAGAGGTCCTAGAGAAGTTCAAGAAAGGCTTTGTGTCTCTAGGAGTTAGCCTATGAACTAATGATTAAATACGAACCGGTTATTGGATTAGAAGTACACGCCCAGGTCAAGACCGCGTCCAAGATGTTCTGCGGTTGCTCAGCCGATTCCTTTGGTCTTGAGCCTAACAGCAACACCTGCCCGGTTTGTCTGGCGTTGCCGGGGGCGCTGCCGGTGCCGAATGAGGTTGCGGTTAAAAAAACCGTCCAACTTGCCCAGGCCCTGGGTTGCCGTTTGGCGGAGTTTTCCCAGTTCGAGCGCAAGAACTATTTTTATCCCGATCTTCCCAAGGGTTTTCAGATCAGCCAATATGCTCACCCGGTAGGAGAGATGGGGGAGTTTGAAGGGATCACGGTTCGCCGGGTTCACCTGGAAGAGGACACCGGGAAACTCATCCACGAAGGAGGAGAATCGCTGGTGGATTTCAACCGCTCGGGAGTCCCGCTGATCGAGATTGTGACCGAGCCGGAGTTTTCCGATCCGACGGTTGTCACCAAATTCCTCAAAGAGCTCCGAAAGCACTTGGTTTTTATGGACATTTCCACCGCCGATATGGAGAAGGGATCGCTGCGGCTGGAGGCAAACATTTCTCTGCGGCGGATAGGGGAGAAGGGTCTACCGCCGTATAAGGTTGAGCTCAAAAACATCAATTCCTTTGCCTTTTTGGAGAAAGCGCTGGGAGTGGAGATCAAGCGGCAGCAGGAACTTTTGGAAAAGGGGGAAGAGGTTGCTCAAGAAACTCGCGGCTACAATGAGAAGCAGGGCGTCACCGTTTCCCAGCGCCGCAAGGAAGAGGCTTTCGACTACCGCTATTTCCCCGAGCCCGATCTGCCTCCTCTGACGAAATCGGTCTTGATGGCGGGGGAGAAATCCGCCACTCCCCAAGAAAAAAGAGAGAGTTACCTGGCTCTGGGGGTTCCTTCCCAATACCTGGAAGTCCTGATTGAAGATCGGGAGCTATCGGCCCTCTTTGAATCTCTGCGGTCGGAGATTCCAACGGCGGAACTGGGTAACATTCTGGTCAACGAGAGGTTTGGTGATCCGTTGGAATTGGGTAAAGAGAAGATTCTTTCCCTCTATCGAGCAAAACACAAGATAGAAGTTCTCTCTGGGAAGGATCTCGCTTCCAGTACTGAGAAAATCTTGCTTGACAACCAGACCGCAGTTGCGGATTATGTTCAAGGAAAAGAAAACGCCCTGCAGTTTCTTTTGGGCCAGTTGATGAAGGAAACCGGCGGAAAAGTTGCGCCTAAAGAAGCGCTCGATCTCTTGAAAAAAGCAATCCATGCCCGAACTTCAGCTTGAGCAAAAAACTAATTATGAGCTGGTCGAGGAGCAATCCCGTTTGAATGAGATTGCGAAAGCGTTGGAAAGCGCCCCGATCGTTTCGCTCGATACCGAGGCCACTAGTTTGGACCCTCACGATGCCAAGCTTTTGCTTTTCCAGATTGCCACCCCCGGCGAGGCCTACCTGTTTGACGCGCGCCATCTCGATCTGCGTCCTTTTCAATCGATCCTTGGCAGCGAAAAAATTCTGAAGCTGGCCCAAAATGCCAAGTTCGATTACGGGATGTTGAAAGAGTTGGCAGGAGTGGAAATCGTCAACATCTTCGACACCATGCTTGCGGAAAGAATCCTGACCTGCGGGATGACAAAGCTGGGAGACCTTTCTCTGGCGGCGCTCTCGCGGAAATATCTGGGAATAGAACTGGCCAAAGAAGTCCGGGAGACCTTCTTCGGGGGACACCTGCGCGACTTCACCAAAAAGCAGCTGGACTACGCGGCGAAGGACGTTCTGGTTTTGTTTCCGATCTACGAAGCTCAGCGGGATCGTTTGCAGAAAGAACAGCTCGAGAAGATTGCCTCTCTGGAGTTTGAACTCGTTCCGGTGGTGTCCGAAATGGAACTCCGGGGTTTCTTGATCGATGTGGAAAAGTGGCGGCAAGTGATCGCCGATTATCGAAAGAAAGCTCAGGAGATCGACCGGAAAATGCAGGAAGAGCTGCGACCCTATTCTCGCTCTACCCAAAAAGATCTCTTTGGCAATCACGCCAATGTGGTCAACCTCAACTCGCCTTCCCAAATCATGGAAGCGTTTCGCCGGGTTGGTTTGGATCTTCCTTCGACCGGAGAGGAGATCCTGGCGCGCTACGACCATCCGCTGGCGAAGCTTCTTTTGGAGTACCGCGAGTCCGAAAAAATCATCAGCGCTTTTGGGGAAAATCTTCTGGAGAAAATCAATCCCAAAACCGGCCGCATCCATCCGGATTACATGCAGATCGGCGCCGACACCGGAAGATTTGCTTGTTCCAATCCCAACCTTCAACAGATCCCAACCGATTCAATGTTTCGAAGCTGTTTCATTGCTTCCCCCGGTCACAAGTTGGTTGTGGCGGATTATTCTCAGATCGAGTTGCGGATCATGGCCGAGCTGTCCGAGGACCCGGTTTTTATGAAGGCGTTCAAAGAGGATCAAGATTTGCACGCTCTAACCGCTTCGCAGATGTTTAACATCCCGATCGATCAGGTTTCCAAAGAAAAGCGCTTTCAGGCCAAATCAATCAACTTCGGGTTGATGTACGGGCGGGGAGCAAGATCGTTGGCGGTCCAGCTTGGGGTTTCGGAAGATGAGTCGCGAAGACTTCTGGACAAATATTTTAGGCAGTACCATCGGGTGAAAACATGGTTGGACAATATTTCACGAGATGCCATCCGTCGAGGTTACAGCACCACCTTGGGAGGTCGCAAGCGCTACTACGAGAAGGTGGCTTCGGATGACCCGAGCTACGACCGACAAGTCTCTTATATTGAGCGGCAGGGAAAAAATACCCCAATTCAAGGAACCTCGGCCGATATCACCAAAATGGCTTTGGTAAACCTCCGCCAAAGGATTCGGAAGGAGGGGTTAGCGGCGGTCCCGATCCACACTGTTCACGATGAAATTGTCGTCGAGGCTCCGGTTTCGGAAGCGGAGCAAACTGCTAAAATTGTCAAAGAAGAGATGGTCCGGGCCGGCGAAGCCCTCTTGAAGAAGGTTCCCGTTAAAGTCGATGTGGTGGTTTCGGACATCTGGGAACACTAATGACGCAGCGCCAGCGAGTAATTAGTGCACCCGAGCGAAGCGAGGAAAGCACTGATGCGCTAGTTAGCAGATGTATATTGACATTGCTAAAAGGTAAATTAGACTTAATTTTGAGATGATTTGCGAAAACTGTGGAAAAAGGCAAGCGGTTTTTCAGACCCACCAGCTGATTGACGGCCAGGCGACTGTTATCTATCTCTGCGAGGTCTGCGCGGAGGAATTTCAAAGCGGCGGCCGCCGCACCTCCTTTTTGGACCAATACGGCCGGGACATCACCGAGCTGGCGCGGCAGGGCAAGTTGGACCCGGTGATCGGCCGAAAGGGCGAGATCGAGCGCGTCATCCACATCCTCTCTCGTCGCACCAAGAACAATCCCGTTTTGATCGGCGATCCGGGAGTAGGCAAAACCGCCATTGTCGAGGGTTTGGCTCAACGGATCATTGACGAATCCGTCCCCGAAGCTCTGCGAGGCAAGCGGATTGTCTCCGTAGATCTGGCGCTGATGTTGGCCGGAGCTTCTCATCGGGGAGAGTTCGAGGAGCGCTTGAAGAAAACTCTGGAAGAAGTAACCCGCGCGAAGGGTGAGATCATTCTCTTCATCGACGAGCTACACACGGTGGTGGGAGCGGGAGCGGCCCAGGGAGCAATTGATGCTTCCAACATGCTCAAGCCGGCTCTGGGGCGGGGAGAGTTGCAGTGCGTCGGCGCTACCACGCTGGACGAATACCGCCGCTACATCGAAAAAGATGGGGCGCTGGAACGGCGTTTCCAGCCGGTGATGGTGGTGGAACCGACCCGCGATGAATCGCTGGAGATTCTCAAGGGGTTGCGTCCGCGCTACGAGGAACACCACCGGGTTCGCGTTTCGGATGAGGCTTTGAAAGCTGCCGTCGAATTTTCCGACCGTTTCATTTCCGACCGATTTCTTCCCGACAAAGCGATCGATCTCGTGGATGAGGCCTGTGCCAAAAAGAGGTTGGAAGCGGTCATTCCGGCTTCCTCCGGGAGCATCTCCCAGGTCTCGCGGGAAATGGAACGCCTGCAGGAAAAACCCCGCAAAACGCTGGCGGAGATGGATCGAATTGAAGAACTTTCCCGTCTCTACTCCAAGAAGCTGGAGGAAATCGGCGGAACCCATCAGGTTGAAAATATTCCGGAAGTGGGGGAACAGGATATTGCCAAAGTTGTTGCCGCGATTACAAGGATTCCGGTGGAAGATATCTCCGAGGATGAACGCTCCCGCCTCACCAAATTGGAGAAACGGTTGCACGAGCGAATTGTCGGCCAAGATGAAGCGGTTTCGGTGGTTTCTTCCGCGATCCGCCGGTCGCGCGCCGGGTTGAAGGACCCGGACCGGCCGATCGGTTCTTTCATCTTCCTCGGTCCGACCGGGGTCGGCAAGACCGAACTGGCCAAGGCCCTGGCGGAGGCCCTCTGGGGCGACGAGAACTTGATGATCCGTTTGGATATGTCCGAGTATGGAGAACGGCATACGGTTTCCCGGCTGGTCGGTTCCCCTCCCGGTTATGTGGGTTACGAAGAGGGTGGTCAGTTGACCGAAGTGGTGCGGCGCAAGCCCTTCTCGGTGATTCTTTTCGACGAAATTGAAAAAGCACACCCGGATGTGTTCAACATTCTTCTGCAGATCCTGGAGGATGGGAGACTGACCGATGCCCACGGCAAGACCGTTGATTTCAAAAATACGGTCATCATCCTGACCGCTAATATCGGCACCAGCCTCATCTCCCAAGCTCGGGTGGGATTTGGCGGCGATAAAGAGAGCCGGCGCAGCTTTGAGGAAATCAAAGAGGAGCTGATGTCCCATCTCCAGAAAAGTTTTCGGCCGGAATTTCTCAACCGGATCGACGATGTGGTGGTTTTCCGTCCTCTCACCGAGTTGGATATTCGCAAGATCACCGACCTTTTGATTGAGAACAGCGGAAAGCTGATGGTTTCCCAGGGAATAAAAATGGAGGTTTCGGCGAAGGCTCGGAACTTCTTGGCGAAGAAGGGTTTTGACCCCGATTTTGGCGCTCGGCCCTTGCGCCGACTGATCCAGCGAGAGTTGGAGAACCCGATTTCTAACTCGATTGTTTCCGGTGAATACAAGGAAGGGCAAGTTGTGGCGGTGGATCTGGTGGGGGAGAAGCTCACCTTCCAACCCTTGAAAAAGCGTGTTATCCTCAAGGTCTGATGGATTCGACAAGCTCACCACAGGTATCTGAAGAAAAAACTCCCGAAATTCCGGAAATCCGGACCGGCGACACGGTCAAGGTTTCCTACAAGATCAAAGAGGAAGGCAAGGAGAGGATTCAGCCTTTCGAAGGAATTGTGATCGCTCGAAAGGGGGCGGGGAATTCGAAAACGATCACCGTCCGCAAGCTGGCTTCGTTGGGAATCGGGGTGGAGAGGATTTTCCCGATCTTTTCTCCGAATATCGGGAAAATTGAAGTCACCAAGCACGGCAAGTTCCGCCGCTCCAAGCTCTACTTTCTGCGGGAGCAGAAAACTAGGTTGGCGTAAGCCAGCCGTCCTACATCATAGTGAGGTTCGCCGATTTTTCATCTTGTGTGCGTAATAGTATACTATTCTAGACTTGATTTCCTGATTATACTGAGGGGGAATGGATATTGGTAGCTACGGCGAAAATCTAGCGCGGAAGTTTCTCGAGAAGAAGGGTTTTAAGCTGATCGAAAAGAATTTCAAGACTCCCCGGTGGGGCGAGATCGATCTGGTGATGCGGGACGGGGATACGCTGGTTTTTGTGGAGGTCAAAACCCGGAGTGGGTCGGCGGCGATGCTCTACGGAGGACCTTTGGGGTCCATTAACTACCATAAGATGAAGTCCATTCAGCGAGCCGCCCAGTTCTTCATTTCTTCAAAGAATCTTAATCAAGAAGCGGCGCGCCTTGATGCCGTTTCGATCATTGTTCCCGATACGGGAGAACCAGAGATCGAGCATTTCCCCAGTATCTCTAAACTCTGATCACCGTCTGCTAAAATTACCAAGTAGCGGCCTTTGATGCGATGCCAAGCGCGGGCCCGTAGCTTAGTGGTAAAGCAACGGCCTTTTAAGCCGTGTACCAGGGTTCGATTCCCTGCGGGCCTACCATCGTGGCCCTGTCGTCTACCGGTAGGACATTGGCTCTTCAAGCCAGTAAAACGGGTTCAATTCCCGTCGGGGCCACCAGCTTTCCTCCTGCAGTTGTTTAAATTTACCAAGATTAAAAAGAAAAACGCCCGGGCGAAAGTCGCCAAGGCGTTGAAAGTATTTGTCTCATCCCGTAGGAATGGAGTAGCTCTCCAGCTCGCTGAACAGAGAGCTCACGTAACCATCCTCGCCGGGTATGTCCGCATGTCCTTCGTCGTACACGAGACCCACGCCCTCGGCGAAACAAGACACTCCGGAGGTAACGTAGTTGGGCCTGACTTCTTGGGGGTAACTAAAAGAGACGCACAGTACGTCGAAGGTCCCCGCCGGCACTGTGATCTCCTGCCAGTCACTCACTTGGTAGTCGGTGAGTTGACCTTGCCCCGTCCATGATTGGTAGATGGAGTTTGGTGAGAGAACGTGTGGCAAGATGTAGGCGATACTTGGAAAGCTCCACACTTCTTCGTTGTTACACCATATCGGATATTCTTGATACCAATTCTCAGGTCCGGCATCAACGCCAATTCTGGTGTACCCAATAATCATGGCTTGAGTATCTGAGAGTTCAACTACCTCCAATACCTCGCCACCAGATTCCCATCCCCGATCCACCCCTATTTCCCCACTTACGCTCCTAGTATAGATGCTCCTAGTGCGGTACTCCCAAATTGCCCCAAGACGAATGGGAAAGAAGGGGTGATCGATAGTGCAGGGTGCAGATGAGGGAAGTGGTTCGGCAGCCATCGGCAACGCCGTGGGTTCAGCACCCACTGACGCGATCTCCGTCGATTGCGCAACGGCTGGCTGCAACTGTCCTTGTTCCGAGGACACACCCGAGAATTCTTTCCGCGAGCAGAATCCCAGCAGGAGCAACAGGATCAGAACCAAGAGCGCCAGCAGAATCCAGCGCTTAGAGTCTTTCTTTTCTCTCTTCATCTCGCCCTCCTTCGGCGAAACAGGTTAGGAAAGTGCTTTCTAGCTCTAGATTATAGCCCATAATCTTGGAAGGGCAACAAAAGACATCTCTAAGCTTGTTCTACTAACCTTTGGTGGTCACTACCGAAGAAGCCGGATAATCGCTAACCTGTCCCAGAGCCGCCCAGCTCCTCAGGTCAAGGATAATTTGGTTCCAATGGCGAACTACCTGTGCCACCACCAAGCCAACTCCCTTCGATTTGACCTTTTCTCTCTCACTGCTATACTTATCCTATAATATCCGACAGTTCGTGGTTCAGAGAAGGAGGATGAGCAGATGAGTTTTCTGTACCAAGGAACCGTGATCCAGGAGGCACCGAAAAGTACCTGGGGCCCGTTGGACCTGAACGTGAGCAAGCGGTGGTCAACCACCCAGGTTCCTTTTGGCCCGGTCTCGCTGATCCAGGGCTGGATCCACCACTCCGGCGGGTTTCTGCGGGAGGCGAGCTTCTTCGTCCCCATCGACACCAAGGTGTTTTCGCTCGAGTTGGAGGGGGAGCCCGCCAACCCGAGGTTTGTTCTGGTTGACGGAGAGGGTCATCGGTTCAAGGAGGCCCGTACCCTCTAGCGGTCGCACTCCGGCGGCGTGATCCACATCATGCCGCCTCTTTTTATTGCTAAAATTGGCTCGAATGGCAAAGGCTTCTGGCTTGGTTCGGGCGCATGTCAGGGTTCACGGAAAAGTGCAGAATGTCGGTTTTCGATTTCACACCCACCGCAAGGCGGCCGCGGCCGGCTTGACCGGTTGGATTAGGAACGCTAACGATACTCAGGTTGAGATCATGTTCGAGGGGGACAAGAAGAAGATCGAGGAGTGTATCGAGAGTTGCCGGCGGGGACCGCTGTTCTCCAAGGTGGAAAAAATTGAAGTGGACTGGCAGAAGCCGACCGGAGAGTTCAAGTTTTTTGAAGTTCGTTAGTCTTAATCGCAACATGCCTGATTCTCGGCTTATTTTTGAACAAAGTGAAAAAAGATGACTGACTCCAGTCAGGCTTACGTTTTTCGAAAAGAGGAATTAAAGCTTAACCCCTACATTTTCCGGACCAATGATATTCGGGGAATTTTCGAAAAGGATTTTGATGAGGAGGACGTGGTTACCATCGGCCGGGCCTACGGTACCTGGCTGCAGGATAAGGGCAAAGACAGCGTCTGTTTGGGGATGGACAACCGCCTTACCTCTCCCAAAATTCACGACGCGGCTTTAGAAGGGCTGCTCTCAACCGGGATCAAAGTTTTCGATCTTGGTCTGGTGACAACCCCGATGACTTATCTCGCCCCGGTTCTGCACAACTCCGGCGGTTCGGTGATGGTGACGGCTTCCCATCTCGCCTTGGAGTGGAATGGATTAAAACTCTCTTTTGAGGACCGGACCATCTTCGGAGATGAGATCCAGGAGGTTCGCCGCGTTGCCGAGAGACGGCAATTTAAGAACGGCAAAGGAACGGTGGAGAAGCTCGATTTCGCTCCCTACTACGATTCTGCCCTCAAGAGCAGCCTGGAGGAACTAAACCAAGTCTCCAAAGCTCCCCGGGTTCGCAAACTCAAGATTGTCGTGGATTGCGGCAACGGCACGGCCGGGATCTACGCTCCCAATATGCTTCGGGAATTGGGGTGTGAGGTGATTGAAATGCATTCCCGGCTCGACGGAACCTTTCCCAACCACGGTCCTGATCCGACTCTTGGTCCGAACATGTTGGAGGCGATCAACAAGGTCAAAAAGGAAGGGGCCGACTTTGGTTTGGTTTTTGATCCCGACGCCGATCGCGTTAATGTCTGCGACGAAAAAGGTTTTGTGCTCTGGGGAGACGGGATCCTGCTTCTTTTCGCCCGCGATATTCTCTCTCGCAATCCCCGCACCGAGATCCTGTACAACACCCAATGCTCTCCCTCCGTGGAAGAGGATATTGTTGCTCACGGGGGGATTCCGGTGATGGTTCCGACCGGGCACTCTTTGGTTCTGAATGAACTCCGCTTCTACGGAGGGGTGTTCGCCGGCGAGTACAAGTGCCATTTCTATTTCTACGACCACTACTACGGCTTTGACGACGGCATCTATGCCGCGCTGCGGCTGGTCAAAATACTGGAGAAAACCAACGAACCGCTTTCCAAAATTATGGGAGATGTCCCTTTTTACCACTCCACCGGAGAGATCGAGATTCCCATTCAGGACGATCGCAAGTTTGACGTTCAGGAGAAGGTCAAGAATGAGCTCCGCCGCCGCTATTTTGTCAACGAGATGGATGGGGCGAGAGTTAAGTTCCGAGACCTGCCCGACACCTGGGGATTAATGCGGGCATCCGGCACTTTTCCCAAACTGGAGATTTTCGCCTGGGCGCGGACGAAAGAGAATGTCATCGCCGCCAAGGAAACCTTGATGAAAGAGGTTCAGAAGTATATATGATTTTCAGCTATAGTTAAAACTGAAATGGTGGCACTCTCGCCCCGAAAAATAGCCGAAATGAAAGAGGTCGCTTATCAGCCGGAAGAGATCGCGCTTTCCGGAGAGGATCAGGCCTACATCGTCGTTCGCAATCCGGGAAACAACCTGACCATCTTTCCTGATTACCGGTTGGGGTCGGAGTATCCCAAGACCTACGGCCATTTCCATGTTCCCGATTACGCCGAGAACTACCGGGTAGTCTTCGGGCGGGCCGGTTTTCTTCTCCAAAAAATGGAAGGGGAGCGGGTGACCGGGGTGCAGTTGAAGATCGTGGCGGTGGGGGAAAAGTTTACCGTTCCCGCCGGTTGGGGGCATGTCGCAATCAACCTTGGAGAAGGTTACCTCATCACCCAGGACGACCACGATCCGGCGCATTTTGAGAACGACTATTCGTTGGTTAAAAAGATGCGGGGATTTGCTTTTTACATTTGCGATAGCAAAATTGCAACCGAGCGGGAGCGAGGACAGCATCTGGTGGAAGACGGCGGAAGCTGGAAAGCGGTTCCCAACCCCTCCTACACTGAAGTTCCTGCCCTTAAGGTGATTTAAGAATGGACGGCCGAAGAAACGACCTAGAAATCTCTGCTTTCCGGAAATTTAACGGCCGAAGAGACGACCTAGCATTTTAGAAATGTCCCAAGACGACATCGAAAGATACTCACCCAAAGAATCCGAGAGAGAGCAGCGGCGCGATAAAAAACGGCGGCCGCGGATGCAAATTTCCGGAAGGAGCGTTCTGGGATTGGCCCAAATCATCGCCAAGAGAGCAAAGGGAGAAATAAAGTTGCCGAAAAGGAAGAGGAAATAAAAATGGACGCTCTGAAGAACCAGAGCTAGCATTTAGCGCCATAGCGCTAAGACACTCTCGCAAGGGGCGAAATTACAACCGAGCGAGAGCGAGGACAGTACTATAGCGACAAAATGGACGCGATTAACGATCGCTAGCATTTTTTAAGAAATAAAAATGAATTCGCTCACATTTCTGCAGGAAATTGGTTTTCGGGATGCCGCTTCCTTTGGGGAGGAGGCCGCCGCGTTGGGAGATCTAACCAAGATCGGTGCGCCGATTTCTCCCGCCTTTGTTGTTCCCACATCCGCCTGGGCCGAATTCATGAGCGGAAAACCGGCCCGGCAGGTTATTGCGGGAGGGATTGGTCCGGACCTGCGCCGCGACATGGCGGGTCTGTCTTTTCCTTCGCGGTTGGCGCGGGAGGTGGGCGATTTTTACCGGCGGTTATCCGGTCCGCGAGATATTTTTGTGAAGATTCGCTCCGGGGGGCAGGAGGAACGCGCGGCCGGTGTAACCGACCTTCTCTCCGCCATCAAAAAGCTCTGGACAGAACACCTCCTGTCAGTTGCGGCGAGAGGAGGAGACCTGTATCGGGAGGCCCAACCGGTTTTGGTTCAGCAGGAAACAATTTTTGATTTCTCGGGTCGGCTTGCCACCTCTTCTCCAGAACTGGCCTCGGCCGACCTCTGCTTGGTGGAGGTTGATTATCCGCAAGGGAAGGAGAGATTGGTTTTTGAAAAAAGTACCGGCACTCTGGTACGGCGGTTGGTTTCCGGCCTGGTCGAGGGGGAACTTGATCCTCAAAATTTGAGCGAGCTTTCGGTTTGGGCGGCGAAGGTGGAGAAAGTTTTGGGAGGGGCCTACCAGCTGAATTGGAAATTATGGCGGGGCCAGGTCGCTTTTGAAGGAATCACCCGATTGTTCTTACCGAAGTCAAAAGCCTTCGCCCTTCCCCTGTGGATGGAGGTATCCGGCGATGTGGGCGAGGTTAAAGATATTGGGGGAGTGGTGGTGGCGGACGCGAAGCTGGCGGCGGAGTTGGCGGCCCGTTTTCCACAGAAGCCGGTCCTGTTTTTTCTGGAGCCTTTCAACTTTGACCAGCTTGACGCTTTTCGAGAGGGAAAAAGAAAGGTGGGTTTGAAGAACCTGCACCTCATTCTTCCTCCGGTTCGAACCGTGGATGGGATGAGGGAGTTGAAGCGCTATCTTTCGGGAGAGAAAATTCAGCGCGGCCCCAATCTAAAATTCTTTTTCCAAGTGGCCTATCCTTCCAACGTCATCCTGATGGAGCAGTTTCTGCGGATTGGAGTGGATGGAGCGATTCTCAACGAGGAGGAGCTCTCTCGCTCCCTCTTGGGGACGACCGAGCGGGTCGAGCCGGATGAATCCCTTCTCTGGGCGATCAAAGAATCCTACCGGCAGTGTCAGTTGGAGGGAGTGGAGCTGCTGTACCGGGCCTCTCAGGTGAGAGATTGGATTATGGCAGAAGCGGCCCGGGTCGGTATCGATGGCATCATCGTTCCCCAGCACCAGTATTCCCAGTACTCCCGTCTTTTGCAGGAAGTGGAAGAGGAGCGCCTCAATCCTAATTCCGTCTCGCGATGACCTCCCTGATTTCCAGCTTGGTTGATTTCGCCCAGAGCTTGGTCTCAGCCGGCGGCTATGGCGGAGTTTTTTTCGTAGCTTTTTTGGAGAATTTTTTCCCACCGCTGCCCTCCGAACTAATTTTCCCGTTCGCCGGGTTTGTGGCGGGAAGAGGGGAGCTCTCTCTTGCGGGAGTGATTCTGGCCGGAACTCTCGGTACCCTGTTGGGAGCCTGGTTTTGGTACGGGTTGGGGTGGTACCTGGGGCGGGCTAATCTGGAGAAATTCCTTCAGAAATTTGGCCGAGTATTGAGAATCCACTTCTCTGATGTAGAGAGGGCGGAGAATTGGTTTTTGCGCTTCAAGGCCCCGGCGATCTTTTTTGGCCGATTGGTACCGCTGGTGCGGACGCTGATTTCGATACCGGCCGGCTTCGGCCGGGTTCCTGCTTGGCAGTTCAGCGTCCTGAGTTTCGCCGGTTCTCTTCTGTGGATCGGTTTCCTGGCAGGAGCAGGATTCCTTCTCGGGGAAAACTGGGTGGGAATCGTTCCCCTGGTGCAGAACTATGATCTGGCGCTTGAGGTCGCGCTCGTTTTGGCGGCTCTTCTTTTTGGTTACTGGCTCTATCGCCATCGCCACCGCTAGCGGCGGGAATTCTCCCGTGTTAATATCTACCTAATAAATTTCATAGGTTAAGGAGGGAGATTTGAACCAGCGGCACCGGGTGCTTTTGGCCCCTGACCCCCGACTGTTGCTCGAACTTTTTCCGGATTCGCTTTGTACCAAGATTGCCCAGGCCGGTCTCTGCTTTGTGATCGATGATGACGGGACCATTTCGGACTCTCATTCGATGTACATCAGCTGGTTGGCGAGAAAGCTTCATCGCCCGTTGCGTCCGGAGGATAACAAGCGCTACAACTTCTCGGACGTGCATCCCCAGGCCCTGGGGATGCTGAAAGCGGCCGTCTTTGGAAGCCCGCGGATGCACATCGATCTGCCGGTGATTCCGGGGGCCGTCGCGGCGCTCCAAGAGATTCATGAGAAGAAGATTGCGATTGTAATCCTAACGGCCCGCCCGCCTCAGGATGGGATGGTGCGGGCCACCCGCCGTCACAAGGAGAACCGCCGGATTCCTTTCGACATTATGATCTTTTCGCGCCGGAAAAAGGAGATCATCAAGGAGATCAGGAAGATCAGTCGCCAGGTGGTGGTGGTGGACGACGACCCTTCGGTGATCACGTCGGTCTTCCGCCTGACCGGGGTGATGGCGATCCTTTTTGGCGCCCCCTACAACGAACACATCAAACGGGATGGTTTGATCAGAGTCAATCGAAATGGTGGTCAAACTGCTTGGGAGGAAGTGCTTTCGATCGTCCGTCGGAAGATTATCAATGGCCGCAGCTAACAGCTTGCGGCCTTTTTTATAGCTTAGCGATCCGAGCGAGGAAGATTTTCCGGCTAAAGAAAATTAGGATTCCAAAACCGGCCACCACGCCCAGCTCCGGAAGCCGCAACGGCCAATAGAGGGGACGAACTAGTTCGGAAACTTCCCGTTCGGCCGAGATCTTTTTTTCTTGAAAATCCTGGGCGAAAACCCGAACTTTGAGCTGTTCCTCCCCATTTGTTCCGAGGTTGGAAGGGGCCAACCGCACCGAGTAGGAAGAAGAGGCCCCCGGAGGAAGGGTGCCGATTTCTAGATTTGGATTTTCCGGATCGAGGAGATTGCTCTCGATTTCGGCTTGAGCGGCGAAAGCGGAGGTCTTTCCGGTGTTGGTCACCGTAATTTTTGCGGAAGAACTAAATGGTGAGAGGATGAACCAAGGAAGTTCCAGCCCAATTTCGATTTGGGGAGCTTCTTTGACGACCTCTTTCTTGGAGGAAAAAGTCACCGCGACATCTTTTTGGTTGGGATCGGTTTTGTAGCTTCCGGCCGGCAAAGGATACTCGGAGGATTCCCCTTTAACCACAAAAGCCAGATGAGAGAGATCGAAGGCCGAGAAGTAGTCGCTTCCGGAAGTTGATCCCCAGGTGGGATCGACCATGGTCCATCCCGTCCCCGGAACGTAGACCTGGGGCCAGGCGTGGAGCACATCTCCCTCCACCCGCAGAGAGAGCGGCCGGTTGGTATCGTCCGCCGTGTAGGCAAATCCGTTAACTTCCCGGGTGGGAATCCCAGCGGCCCGTGCAATCGCCACAAAAAGATCCGTGTACTCCATGCAGACGGCCTTATCGGGTTGGGCCAGGGAAGCCAGGGCCCCCAACCTCACCAGTTCCCCGCCTTCCAGTTTTTGATAATCATAGGAAAGCTTCCCGGTGACGAAGGCGTAGATCTGGCGGGAAACTTCCGCCACCGAAGTCTTGGGATCGGCCAGTTTGGCGGCTTCCGCTTTGATTTCGACGGAGCCGGTTTCCCAATATTTTTGGCTGCTGGTGTACCTGGAAACAAGTTCCGCCGGCAGGGAAGATAGCTTACCGGTTCCGAAATTTCGGTCCGGGTAGTACAGGGCCAGCCAACCCTCCCAAACCACATCCTTTTTTTCCAATGGTCTCAGATTGTACCGTGCCAAGTAGTTTCCGTCGGCATCAACTCGGATGGAAACAGGAGCCGGCAGCAGACTATTCTGGACAATCTCTTGGTAGCCCGCGAGGTCGGGGGGGAGGGCAATCTCGGTGTATCCAAAGCCGACTCGGGTGTTTTTGAGATGATAGGTGAGGGTCAGTTGATAGAGTTGAAAATCTCCAAAACCCATCCGCGGCGCCCCTTTCAGGAGAGCGGATTTGTTGTAACTGATCAGCCGGCGCTGACTGGAAATTTTTTGGGAAGTCGGCGAGGGGAATTGAAAAACCGGCGATCCGAAACTGATCGGAACCGAAACCGTCAGATTGTAGGAAGAGATATCTTTCAACCCGGTTATTTTGAGAAGGTTTATTTCCCAGATCAATCCGTTTCGGTTCACCAGGCCCGGAAAGTCGTAGGCAATTCCGAAATTTAGTTTGTTTCCTTTTCCGTAGACTCGCGCCCGGAAGTTGAGGGTCACGACGGTTTTCCCGTCGCTTTTCTTGACCACGGGAGTGAGGTCTCCCGTAGAATCCCAGGCGGTGATGTTTTTTGGCGACTCGCTGCCGATCGTAAACTTGTACTGGGAAACGAAATACTGGCTGGTGAGGTTCTCGATCGTGACATTCTGGGAAACTTCCAGAGTCCCGTCTTCGGCGGCAGCGTAGGCGGCCGTGTAATCGGTTTTAAATTCCCCCGCCGCTTGAATTTTTCCGTTCTTAAAAAAAGTCGGGAAGATGCTTAAGAAGAGGAAAAACGCGATAAAAAAAGATACTGCCTTCGGCATCAGAAAGATGGTAACATAATGGACGTGATTAAGATTTTGAAGGTGTTTTTGGCATCGGTGGTGGCTCTCTTCGCGACAGTTCAGGTTGTGCCGGGGATTTCCTATCAGGGTGATTTTAGGATCCTCTTGGCGGCTGCTCTGGTCTTTGCACTTATGCACTCCATCGTAAAACCAATCCTGAACTTTATCACCTTCCCCCTTAATTTTCTTACCCTGGGATTGGTGTCCGCTCTTCTCAACGTTGTGATTTTCTACGCGATTACCTACCTGGTTCCCTCCTTCACATTTTCAGCCGCATCCTTGGCCGGATTTGCCCTGGGGACGGGAGGAGTGATCGTGGTTGGGGCGGTGGTTGCCGCGGTTTTTCTGGGACTTTTCGAAAAAATTCTCAATGTCTGACGCGCTCGCACTGGTGCAAATCGTTTTGGCGATTTTCCTCGCTGTTCTAATTCTTCTTCAAGGCCGGGGAGCGGGATTGTCCTCATCTTTTGGCGGCATGGGGAGAACTTTTCAAACCCGCCGCGGGATAGAAAAGGTTTTTTTCTACGCCACCATTGTTTTATCAGTTCTTCTGGTTATCTCAATTATGGTTTCGGTCGCGATTTAAATGCGCCGCTATATCCTACTAGTTCTCGTTTTAGCAGTGTTGGGGGGTTGGTTGGCCCTGAGAGTGAGTTGGGGAACTACCTTTACGGAAGGAATTGTCGGCCAGCCGGTGGACCTGATCCCGGGGCAGGGGCCGGCTAATCCTGTGGATGAAACTCTAGAGAAGCTGTTGTTCCGTTCGTTATTCCGGTATAACGAGGCTGGGGAGATCGAGTCCGATCTGGCAAAAGAGTACCGACTCTCGGCCGACGGTCGAATCTATACGGTTACTCTGGAGGAGGCGGTTTGGCGGGACGGTCAACCGATCACGGCGACCGATGTCGCTTTTACTTTCACCCGCGACCCGGCTTTCGCCGATATCACGATTGAGCAGGAGGGGGAGAGGGAAGTTCGGTTTTTACTGAAAAACCCTCTCGGTTCATTTTTGGATATTCTTACCCGTCCGGTTGCTCCGGCCCATTTTCGGGAGATCGGCCTGACAAACCTGGGCAGCCGGGAGTTCTTCATCTCCGAAGTCACGCAGGAGGGAGAGACCGTCAAGGAGATTACTTTCAGAACAAATGAGTCTGCCAAGATCAAAAATCTTCGCCTCAAGTTTTTTAAAACGACGGATGATCTGATCGCGGGAGCGAGGAGCGGGGAGGTCGATGGTTTGGTCGCGGATAGCTTCTCCGACCCCTCTTTTGCGCTCTATCAAACCCCCGTCTACTCACAGTACTTTGCTGTTTTTTTCAATCTGGAATCTTCAAATAGTTTGGTGAAGAACAACAGTTTCCGTCGGGCGGCGGCGCTCAAAACACCTCTGTTTTCGGACGGATATCGGGTTTTCGGCCCGCTCTCCGGAACCTGGGCGCAGGGAAAGCTTTCTTTTCCCACCTACCGGAAGAAGAGTGCGGGTAAATTTAAGGGGTCTCTCACAATCACCGTGGCGAAGGCGGGGTTTCTGCCGCAGATTGCCCAGGAGATCTCTCGTTCTTGGAAGGATAATTTGGGAATAACCGTGAATGTGAATGCGGTTTCGGCCGATGCTGTCAGCGGAATTTTGCAGGACCGTTCCTTCGAAGCAATTATTCTGGGGCAGGAAGTGGAACGCGATCCCGACCGTTACAATCTTTGGCACTCCAGCGCCAAAGATTTTCCGGGTCAGAACATCAGTGCCTATGCCGATCCTCGAGCGGATCGGGCTCTAGAGGAAGGACGAAAGGCCTTCTCTCGCTCCTCTCGCCGAAAGCATTACCTAAACTTCCAAAATCTTTTTGTCGAGAACAACCCCGCGATTTTTCTCTACCACCCCAAGCTCTCTTACTGGGTGAACAAAAAATTCGAGGGGCCGGATTTAGAAGAGGTCTTTAATCCCGAAGAGAGATTCTGGAATTTTCTCGAGTGGCAGTTATCTTTTAAACCCGGAGATTAGATCGGCAAACACAGCGGACGGGTTGGGAGCTGTGACTACTGCCGAGGATACGACCGCCCCGGCCGCCCCTAGTTTGAGAGCGGTCTCGATGTCTAATTTTGCGTGTACCCCGGCTCCTATCAGAAGAGGAATTCCTCCGGCGGCTTGAACGGCTTCGGAAATTATCTCGGGTTTGGTGCTGGTAACGGAGATATCACCGCCGATAAGTTCCGGCGGTTCGTAGGCGATGTAATCTGGGGATAGTTTCTTAAAATCGGCTACTTTTTGGGGATCTCGCGCAAAAACCAAAACTTTCAGGCCGGATTCTCGGGATAATTTCATGGTTTCCTTAATCACTTCCATTTCAAGGGGGTGTTCGCTGTGGTTGAGGAATGTACCGGCCGCTCCGGCGGATTTCGCATCCGCGGGCGACAGGAATCCCGTAAATTGACCCTCTCCGGCCGGATCGGTGTGCTGCGCCCAAATCGGTGATTTGAGATGCGCGGCCACCTCGGCCAACTCCAGCGATGGGGGAGCAAACCCAACCTCTACTTGAGGAAAATTTTGAGATACGGCGGTGAGATCCTGAGCGAGTTTGAGAGCATTCGGCCCAATTGCCTGTGAATAAGTTTTGAAATTGATTAAAATCACATCTAGAATATAACAATATCTCTTGTTTCTAATCATGATGCGGTAAAATGTAAGATGTTAGCCGAGCTAGCCAAGTTGGTCACGGCACGCGCCTGAAGAGCGTGGGATCTCGGTTCGATTCCGAGGCTCGGCACCAAACTCGCGGCGGTAGTTCAGTGGGACGACTCCTCACGGAGTTCTAGCCACTTCCTCCGCGCTCGCAGAAAACTTGCGGCGGTAGTTCAGTGGTAGAACGCTTCCTTGCCAAGGAAGAGGTCGCCGGTTCAAATCCGGTCCGCCGCTCCACTTGCAGGTGAACGCGATTGCGTTGCAATCGCTAGCATCTGCTCACTACGTTCGCAGGTGGACGGCCGCCTTTGGCGACCTAGCACCTTCTCACTTTGCTCGCAGGTGTGGCGGAATGGTATACGCGCAGCGTTCAGAACGCTGTCCCGAAAGGGTTGGAGGTTCGAGTCCTCTCACCTGCACCAGGAATTCCGTTTTTGCTTTGGCAAAAACTGGAGAATTCCGACGGAGGAGGAATAGTGCGTAGCATTAATCGATTCCTCTCCCGCCCACCATTCGCTCTGTGCGAATGGTTAGGTTCGCGTAAGCGAGCCGTCCCATCTGCGGAGATGGCGGAATTGGTATACGCGCAGTCTTGAGGAGGCTGTGCCGAAAGGCTTGAGGGTTCAAGTCCCTCTCTCCGCACCAGAGGGGGCGATTAGCTCAACGGTAGAGCGCTTCGTTTACATCGAAGATGTTGGGGGTTCGAATCCCTCATCGCCCACCATTTTTTATTAGCTTATCTATCCCGAAATTAGTTAAAATCAGATGATGATTGCCGATGACGAGCTTATCAAAGTTCTTTTAGAAAAAGGATTGATCACCGATTCCCAAGCCGAAGAGACCAAAGTTGAAGCAAAGTCGAAAGGGATTTCGGTTTATTATCTCCTTCTGGAAAAACAATTTGTCAGAGATGGGGAGCTCTCCAAGATTTTTTCGGACTATTACAGAGTTCCTGTGGCTCCCTTGGGCAAAGTCAGCATCAAAGATGAGGTTTTGAGTGTTCTTCCTGAAATTGTCGCCAGCTCCAAGCTCGCCGTGGTTTTTGCGATGGACAGCAGCGGAATCAAAGTGGCGATGTCCGATCCCAAGAATTTGGAGCTAGTGGAGTTGATTCGCAAAAAGACGGGGCAAAATGTTTCGGTTTACTATGCCACCCCGAGGGAAATTGACAACACTCTCAGGATTTATCAGAAGGATATCAAGGGAGCGATTCAAAAGCTGGTGGAGGGGGCGGCCAGTGAATCCAAGCGCCTCGGAAAGCCGCCCGAGGTACCGATCATCAAGATTGTGGATATGCTCCTGTCGTACGGGATCCAGAACCGTTCTTCCGATGTTCATATTGAGCCCAAAGAAGAAGCTTCTCTGGTTCGGTTTCGAATTGATGGAATTCTGCACGACGTTGCGGTTTTGCCTCACGATATTCATGAGGAAGTGATCACGCGCATCAAGGTTCTCGCTGGACTCCGCACCGACGAGCATTTTGCGGCGCAGGATGGGAAGTTGTCCTTCCGGACGGGGATTGATCTTCCCAAAGAACGGCAGGAGCGGGTCGACGTTAGAGTTTCGATTATTCCGACCACTCACGGGGAAAAGGTCGTGATGCGGCTTCTTTCGGCGCGGGTTCGGCAGTACTCTCTGGAAGACATGGGTTTCTCTTCCGAAGACCTAGTAAAGATCAAAGCCGCTTACGAGAAGCCGTATGGAATGATTATTGCCTCCGGTCCGACCGGCTCCGGCAAGACCACCACAATGTATGCGGTTTTGAAAATTCTTAACAAACGGGACATCAACATTACCACCATCGAGGATCCGGTGGAATACGAAATGGAAGGGGTTAACCAGATCCAGATCAACCTCAAGACCGGATTAACTTTCGCGAATGGTTTGCGCTCGATTGTCCGGCAGGATCCGGATATTATTCTGGTGGGGGAGATTCGGGATTCCGAAACCGCCAATATTGCCGTCAATTCGGCGATGACCGGCCACTTGGTTTTGTCGACGATGCACGCCAACGATGCTGCGACGACTCTGATCCGATTGCTGGATATGGGAGTGGAACCGTTTTTGGTTTCTTCTTCGGTCAACGTGGTCATTGCCCAGCGGCTTCTGCGGATTCTCTGCAAGGAGTGCCGGAGAGAGGGAAAGGTGGCGATTACCGAAATTCGTAAACACTTTCCGCCCGATCTAGTAGAAAGGCAGTTCGGCAAAGGTCCGAAAGCGACCGTTTGGACGGCGCAGGGTTGTTTGGTTTGCCAACACACCGGCTACACCGATCGAATTGGGATTCACGAGGTTCTCTTGGTGGATGACAACATCCGGCAGGCAGTAGTGGATCACAAGGCCGCCGATAAAATTCAAGAGATGGCTGTTTCTAAAGGGATGACAACGATGATCGAGGATGGCTTAAACAAAGTTGCTAAGGGTGTCACTTCACTGGAAGAGGTTTTGCGGGTTGTCAAGGAATAGAAATGATTCTTGATCGAGTTTCGTTTTCGGAAAAATTCTTCTTCACGAAAAATCTGGCGATCATGCTCAAGAGCGGGATTCCAATTTCTTCGGTGATCGAAACTCTGGCGGAGCAGGCGAAGAGCGGAGCCTTTAAGAAGATCCTAAACCTGGTCAAAGAGGATGTTTCGCGCGGCCGAAGCCTGGAGAACTCCCTCAACAAATTCCCGAAGGTTTTCGACGGGTTCTATCTTAGTCTGATCAAGATCGGGGAGGAGTCGGGAACCCTCGAGGACAGCCTGGTCTATCTGGTAGAACAGATGGAGAAGGATAAGGACCTTCGCCAAAAGGTCCAGGGGGCGATGCTCTACCCCGCGATTGTTCTGTCGGCCACCGGCGTTATCGGGTTGGTCTTGGCCTTCTTTATCCTCCCCCAGATCATTGGGCTCTTCGAGAGCCTGAATGTGGAGCTCCCATTTACCACCGTTGTTCTGATTTTTATTGCGAAAATTCTCAGAGACTGGGGACTAATCATCATTCCTGGGGCTGTTGGTCTTTTCATCGCCGTGACGGCTTTTCTCCAGACCAAGCCGATTAAGCCGATCTGGCACCGGATTATCCTGCGTCTTCCGGTCTTTGGGAGGCTTTTCCAAAACATCGCGCTCGCGACCCTCTGCCGCAACCTGGGAATCATGCTCCGCAGCGGGTTGACGATCACCTCCGCCCTCGAGACTTCGGCTCTGGTGGCGGGAAATCTGACCTACAGGAGAGATTTGAATAAGATATCGGAGGAGGTTCGTCGCGGCAAATCGATTTCCGATGTTCTCGTCGCCGAAAAATTTGAAGAATTTCCCCTGTTTGCAGTGAGGATGATCGGGGTGGGGGAGAAGAGCGGCAATCTGGAAGATAACTTGGGTTACCTTGGTGATTACTTTGAAGATGAGGTGGACACCCTTACCAAGAACCTAGCGACAAGTTTGGAGCCGATCCTGTTGATCCTGATTGGGGGAGTAGTGGCTTTTGTGGCGCTCTCGATCATCTCCCCCATCTATCAAGTTACCGGAAGTATCCGATGAAACAACCGGAAGCTCGTTTGGGGCTAACCATAATTGAGATTTTGCTGGTGTTGGGTATTTTCAGCGTTATCGGGGCGATCATCGGGGTTGGTTCATCTTCTCTTCTTTTCCAGAGTTACTTCACCAACACGGTGGAAAGAGTCGTCCGGACTCTGCACACCGCCCAGGTCTACAGTTTTAGCGGCCGGAATGACTCTTCTTGGGGAGTTCACTACGAATCGGGAAAGGTGGTTCTCTTTAAGGGAACCGATTACGCCTCTCGTGATTCGATATTTGATGCGGTCACGGATATCCCGGCGGTGGTGACGATTACGGGCTGGAACGATCTCTACTTTGACAAGCTCCGGGGTGTACCCTCGGTCCCCTTGAGCATCTTGATCGAAGTTTCCGGGCGGGCGGGAACGATTTCGGTGAACGAACAGGGAGGAATTACCCGGCCATGAAAGTCATTAAGAGAATTTGCCTTCTAGCGCAGCGAAAAGGGTTTATCTCCAGCAGGAGACATAACTATCGAGCGAAGCGAGATGGTTTTACAATAGTGGAGGTAATTCTCGCCATGGGGCTTTTTGTCATTGTTGTGGGGGGAGGAGTCGGAGCGGCGGTGCGGGCTTTTGCAACAAATCGGCTGGGTGAGGAGGAATCATACGCCCATTTTCTAGCCAGCGAGGGGATGGATGCTTCCCGCGCGATCACCGCCCGGGATTTCTTTAACTTGGTCAACGGTACTTACGGACTGACTACTCAAAACGGGTTTTGGGAATTTTCCGGGTCATCACAAATGTTTGATAGGTTTACCCGAAGAATTATTGTTTCCAATGTTTTCCGGAATGCGCAAGGCAATATTGTTTCAGTCGGCGGGGCTTTGGATCTCTTCACGAAGCGAGTCGAGTCTCAGGTGACGTGGGATTTTTCTTCGGGACGTGCGGAGTCGATATCGCAGAAGACCTACTTCACCTTTTGGCAAGCCACGATCTGCGAATGGGATACCGCCCTGATCCAGGTGGGAGGTCTGAACCTCCCCGGTCCGGCGGGGGGCACCGATATTGAGGTCGTCAACGACGTGGGCTACGTTACCGGTACCAAAAACAGCCAGGGAGACGAGTTTTTTATTCTCTCGCTCGCCAATCCTATCAACCCGGTGCTGGCCGGTTCCTACGAGTTCAACGATGACATCTATGCGGTTTCCGTCTCCGGCAGCTTTGCCTATCTGGCAACGGCCAAAACGGACCAGGAGCTGGCGGTTTTTAATATCGCCAACCCCGCCGCCCCGACTCCGGTGGGAGGTAGCGGCACACCCGGAGTGGCGGCCCTGGATGTGACGGTGGTGGGGGGACTGGCCTATGTCGGGGTGAGGAACAACAACGGTCCGGAGCTCTATATCTACAGCGTTGCCACGCCCAGCAACCCCAGTCTTTTGGGGACTCTGGAGGTTGGCAAGGATGTGTCGGCGATCTCGGTTGGCGGCACCCGGGCCTACCTGGCAGTGACCTCCACCGGACAAACCGACGCCAAGTCTCTCCTGGTGGTCGACGTCGGCAACCCGGCCAACCCCTCGGAGCTCGGTTCTTACGTTACCGAACTGGCCGGCGCCAAAGGGAAGTCGGTTTTCTACGCGGGGGGGATCGTTCACCTCACCACCTCCGCCAACGCCGGTTCGGTTCCGGAGTACTATCTCCTTGATGCCTCCGATCCCACCAACATCTCCCTGCTTGGGTCTCTGGACGTCCAGCACGCCGTCAACGCCGTCGAAACGGGAACCGGTTTTGCGCTCTTGGCAACCGATACCAACCCCAAAGCCGTGATGATCGTCGACATCACCCCGCCTACCAGTCCCACCGAGATTTTCTCCCTCCCGCTCAGCGGGAGCGGTATCGGGGCGTCGATCAACGGGTGCTTCGCCTACGTGGCTTCCACGGACAATAACCAGGAGATCAAGGTGGTCGCACCGCAGTAGACAGGAGGAGTGAGTAGTAAATAGTGAATAGTTAGAATGCAAAAAATACGAGCAAGAAGTCACAAGTCACGTGCTAGCGCCAAAGGTTCCTTTACGCTCATTGAACTCCTGATCTATATGGCCCTGGTGTCGATTTTTCTCACGGCCGCGGTCACCTCAATGTGGGATATCATCCTGGGAAGTACCAAAAGCAGTGTGGAGCAGGAAGTTCAGGAGAGTCTGCGTTATGTTTCCCATCGACTTGGTTTTGAAATTCGCAACGCCAACTCGATGGGAGCTTCCTCCGACTTTGGGGTCAATCTCGCGGTAACCCCAGCGGCGATTCTCTCTCTAAACTCTCCCAACCCAAATAACCCGACCGAATTTCGGGTCGCCGCCGGTTTGCTGCAGATTAAGCAGGGAGGCGGAGACTGGACGACAATTTCAAGCTCGGCGCTGGAGGTGACCGATCTCGTTTTCACCGACCTCACCGACGGATCTTCCGAGAATATCGAGTTTACCGTGACGGTAAAATACCGGAACCCCGGTAGCCGTTCGGAGTTGGAAAAGGAAGCCACCTTTGAAGGAGCGGGGCAATTGAGATGATGAGCAAACCGGGAGTCCTATTTTCGAGCAACGCGAAAAAAGATGCCCGCCGGAAAAGCCGGGGGGCCTATATCGCTTTTATGACATTTTTGATTTTGGCTGCGGTGATTTTGCTGGTCGGAACTACCCTGGCCCTTCTTTCGGTTTTTGAAATTCAGCAGAGTCTGGCGGGGCGGAAAGGAGCGGAGGCCCTCTATCTAGCCGAGGGCTGCGCTGCCGACGCGCTTCTTTCTTCTTTCTACGATAGCAACTACGCGGGCGGAGTGGAGACTCCTCCGGAAGGTAGCTGCGCGATTACCGTTTCAAAAGCCGGAAATAATTGGGTGATTACCTCAGCGGCAACCGTTGCCAGTGGATACACCCGGCGCGTTCGCGTTAATATATTGCGCGGTAGCAGTATTCAGGTGTTGTCTTGGAAAGAGGTTGATTAAAACGAATGCTTTTGTTTGATTTCTCCGACAAATCTCTCAAAGTTTTGAAGCTTTCGGCCCGATTTTTGGGAGGAGAAGCCATTTCCGGTTTTGCGAAGAGCGAGATAGGTCCGGGGTTAATTGAGAACAGCGAGATTCCGGACCCGGCGACTCTAGCAAAGGAGATTCAGGATGTTTTGAAAAAGAATTCTCTATCGGACCAGGAGGCCTCCTTTGTTTTGCACGATGAGCGCTCTTTTAATCTGCGTTTAAATTCACCGGTTACGGAAGATATCAAGGCTGATTCAGCCCTTTTGGAGAAGCAGCTTACCACTTCGCTACCGGTGCCTATTTCGACTCTGGTTTATGACGCTTGGGATCATCAGTTCGCGGCGGTTGACCAAAAGATTTTTTCCCAATATCTGGATCTTTTTGGAAAACTCGGGTTGAAACTTCAACTGGCCGTACCGGAGTCGCAGGCGGTTTGGTCTTTTCTTCTCTCCCAGATTGGGGAGGAGGAGACGGTACTCTTCTTGGATATCGGGGCCGAGACAACCGATGCTGTTCTTTTGGACAGGGTTGGCGTTTTACAAACCTTTACCGAGCCGATTGAGACTGCTCAGTTGGTCCAGGGTGTGGTCGAGGTGGTTTCTTTTTCTCAAAGCAGATTCGGCAAAGCTCCCGTAAAAGTTTTCTTGGGGGGTGGGGGAGCCGTTTCTTTGGACGTCAATAAATTTTCTGAGGAAACCAAGATTCCGGCCCTTTCCGCGGAAGAAGTTTTGAAAACCTACCCGGTCAAACTCTCGGCTAATTTTGGTCAAACAAGCCGACTGGGATTTGTTTCGCTTTTTGGTCTCGCTCTGCTCACTCGGCAAAAATCTCCGCTAAATTTTGTTAAATAAACCATTGGACGCGATCTTTCGATCGCTAACAATGTCTGCCTTTCGGCATCCATTGACCTAAGCTCTAAATTTTTAGTACAGTTTATCTGTGTTCGATTTGAGAGGGGGTGAACATTTGTGAAGAAAATTATTAGAAGTGGTTTCACACTGATTGAACTTTTGGTGGTCATCGCGATCATCGCCATCCTGGCCGCGGTCGTTTTCGTAGCTTTGAACCCGGTGCAGCGCTTTGCGGACGCTCGCAACTCGACCAGAATCAGCGATGTGAATAGTCTTCTGACGGCGATTCACGAGTACATCGTGGATAACGGCGGAGCTTTGCCAACCGGACTAACCGCAGGGATGAGCGAAACTCAGCTCGGGACAGCCGGTGCCGGTATGACAACCACCGTCAAGGGTACGGCTTGTGGGACAGTGGCAGCGGGAGTGGATCTCTCTGCTCCATTGGCGAAATATCTCGCCACGATCCCGGACGATCCGCAGGGTTCGGCGGCCAAGGCCGGATACAGCGTTTTGGTCGATGCGAATAGCATCGTGACCGTACGGGCTTGCGATTCTGAAAGCGGTGTAACCATTCAGGTTTCCCGTTAAAGGAGTAGCTGTCGAGTATAATAAGAGGAGTTGTCCTGCCTGATCTAGGCAGGTGCTCCTTTTGATTTGTTCTACAAATTCCGTCGCTTTGCCTTCCGGGGTAGTCTAACGGTAGGACAGCGGAATTTGGATCCGTTAATCTTGGTTCGAATCCAAGCCCCGGAACCAAAGCGACAGAATCGTCTGGTGTTAGAATTGAGTTAGAGATGAAAAGATTGATTTTGGTGGTTTTAATTATAGCGGCGATTTTGGCTCCGTTGGAGCTGTTTGGGTTTCTGAAAAAGAGTGCCGACCAGGTAAAAGATGTGGCCGACAGTCCCGAGGCCCAGTCTCTCGTGGAGAGGTTCAAGGCGGAGCTGCCGAATCTCGGTGAAAAAGTAAACGCACTTTTGAAGCAACTCTTTCCGAAGTTGAACATCGGAGCGGAAGAAGTTCGGTAACTTTCGTCATTTCGTGCCGAGGTGGTGAAATGGCAGACACGTAGCCTTTAGGAGGCTATGACCGAAAGGTCGTGCGAGTTCAACTCTCGCCCTCGGCACCACTAGTGACGGGGTGTGGCGCAGCGGTAGCGCGCTCGCTTTGGGAGCGAGAGGCCCTCGGTTCGAATCCGAGCACCCCGACCAGCCATTTTCCTATTTTGCTAAATTAATAGTGTGGAGACTTTTGGTCCTCAATCTCTCAAGAAAGTATTGATCGTCGAGGACGAGGAGCCGGTTGCCAAAGCCATTCAGCTTAAATTGGAGCGAGAAGGGCTAGCCGGTGTCATCGCCCGTGACGGTCAGGAAGCGTTGGATATTTTTTCCCAGGGGGGGATCTCTCTGGTTCTCCTGGATTTGATTCTGCCGAAGCGGACGGGGTTTGAGGTTCTCGGTGAAATTCGGAAGAAAGATCCCCAGGTTCCCGTCATCGCGGTTTCAAATTTGAGCCAAGAAGAAGATCGCTCCCAGGCCCTCCAGCTCGGCGCCAACGCCTATTTCGTTAAATCCGATACTCAATTAAAAAGTGTGGTGGGGTACGTTCTGAAACTTCTTAAGTAATGCCGAAAGAAATCCCGTTAAAGGAGATTTTGGTTCAAGGGGGCTATCTTTCCCAGAAGGATGCCGATCGGGCCCAGGCCGAAGCAGACAAGAAAAAGCTGGGACTGCAGGATTATCTCCTTGCGGAGGATATCCTCTCCGCTGATTTAATTGGGCAGGGAATCGCCGAGTACCTGGGAGTGGGCTATGCTGATCTGCACCACCAGCCTCCCTCCCCCGAACTAATTCTTCGCATTCCAGAGGAAATCGCGGTCAAGTATCGAGCCGTCCTGATGCGATCGGAAACCAATATCGTAACGGTGGCGTCATCCGACCCGAATAATCGGGACCTGCCGGCGGAGCTGGACAAGCTGTTTCCCATGAAGGGAAACCAGGTTCTGTTCGAGTTCCCCGAGAAGATCGATGAGCTTCTGACCTACTATCGCAAGCCTCTGGGAGCTCGTTTCATTAAGATCATCGAGGAAAACAAACGGGTTGCCCCGGAGATCGTAGAGCAGGTTTTTGAGGATGCAATCACTTCCCGCGCTTCGGATGTCCATTTTGACCCTCGCGAGGAGAGTGTGGTGGTCCGTTTTCGGGTAGACGGGGTTCTGCAGGAGGTCGGCCGGATCCCGAAGGAGCACTACGAGAACATTCTGAATTTGATCAAGGTTCGTTCCCATCTCCGAATTGATGAGCATCTTTCGACCCAGGACGGGTCAATTCACTATCTCCGGAATGGGGACGGAGTGGATCTTCGCATCGCCATCTCTCCGACCGTGGGAGGGGAGCGGCTGGCGATCCGGATCCTCTCCAAGTACGTGCGGGACCTGTCTTTTAGAGAGCTGGGACTCTCCGAATCCGGCCAGAAGTCCTTCAATGAAGCGATTCAGAAACCGTTCGGAATGATTCTGGCGGTGGGGCCGACCGGGTCCGGCAAGACCACCACCATCTATGCTCTCCTGAAGATGCTCAATCGACCGGAGGTGAACATCATCACGATCGAGGACCCGGTGGAGTACCGCATCCCGGAGATCAATCAAATCCAGGTGAATCCGCAGACCAATCTAACCTTTGCCGCCGGCTTGAGATCAATCATTCGCCAGGACCCGAACATCATCTTCGTGGGAGAAATTCGCGACCGAGAGACCGCCGAGATCTCGGTCAATGCCGCGCTAACCGGACACCTTCTGCTCTCAACCTTTCACGCCAACAATGCCGCCACGGCGATTCCTCGCCTCTTGGAGATGGGGATTGAGCCCTTCCTTCTCTCCTCGACGCTTGAGATCCTGATTGCCCAGCGGTTGGTTCGAGTGATCTGTTCGAATTGCCGGCGGACCGTCACCACCAACCGCAAAGAGATATCGGAAAAGCTCCCACCCGGGTTCTCCTCCAAGGTTAATGCTCTCTACTCCGGAAAGGGGTGCCCGGTCTGCAGCGGGACCGGTTATCTGGGTCGGACGGCCATCTTTGAAGTGATTAAGCTCACTCCTGCATTGAGAGAGTTAATCCTCAAGAGCCCCTCCGCCACCCAGATTTGGGACCTGGCCATCAAAGAAGGAAGCCGTTCCATGTTTGAGGACGGCCTGGAGAAGGTGGGAGCGGGAGTTACAACCCTGGAGGAGCTCCTGCGGGTGGCTCCGCCGCAGTAATGGCGCTTTTCTCGAACCGCCAAGAGGAGGAGGTCCTGTTGGAAAACCTGGCGATGCTCCTCGAGGCGGGAGTGGGAGTCACCTCCGCCCTGGAATCTATTTCTCCCCAGCTCAGGAACACCAAAATCAAGAAGGTTATTTCCCGGATCCAATTCGACCTCGACTCCGGTTTTCCCCTCTGGAAATCTTTTGAAAAGACCGGGCTCTACTCCCAGCGGGTGATCTCTCTGATGCGGATAGGGGAGAAGTCGGGAAAACTGGTCGAGAATTTGGAACTGATCTCCCAGCAATCCCAAAAAGAGCGCTCCTTCCAATCCCAGGTGCAGGCCGCCCTCTTCTATCCTTTGATTGTCTTCTCCCTCACAATTATCGTTGGTTTGGGGGTTTCCTGGTTTGTCCTGCCGCGACTGGCGGGCGTCTTCTCCTCTCTGGAAATCGACCTCCCCTGGATTACAAAAGCCCTGCTTGCCCTGGGTTCTTTTCTCCAGTCGTACGGAGCTGTGGCCGTGCCGGTCCTGGCTACTGCGACCGCCGCCGCCTTCTACTTTCTTTTCTTCTTTCCCAAAACCCGAAAGGTTGGGGAGGCGATCCTTCTGGCAATTCCGGGATTTAGGAACCTGCTTCTGGAGGTGGAGATATCTCGATTCGGGAACCTCTTGGGGGGATTGCTGCAGGCAGGAATTCCGATCGACGACGCTCTGGTCTCTCTCAGAGACGCGACTCTTCTCGACCCGTTTGCCAAGTTCTATGAGCATCTGCAGAAGCAGGTGGCCGAGGGAAACTCCATCAAAAAGGGTTTCTCTTCCTATCCCTCCGCCAAAAAAATCTTTCCGGCTCCCGTCCAATCGCTGATCTTTGCGGCGGAACAATCCGGCCAGCTTCCCGGCTCACTGGTGAGGATCGGCCGGTTGTTTGAGGAGCGTTCCTCGAACACGGCTCGAGGCGTAACCACGGCGCTGGAACCGATCATGCTTTTCCTGGTTTGGTTGGGAGTAGCGACGGTCGCGATCGCGGTGATCCTGCCGATCTATAGCCTGATCGGCGGCTTCAACCCATGATGAAACGGGGCGGATTCTCGCTGTTGGAGGTGCTTCTGAGTGTGACCCTCATCGGTGTGATCGGGGCGTTTGGTGCCCCTCTCTACCTCCGCCTGCAGGTCAAGAATGACCTGGATCTGGCGGCGGTTTCGGTGGCCCAATCCTGGCGCCGCGCTCAGGTATTGACACAGGTAGTGGAGGGGGACTCCGTCTGGGGGGTGAGGGTGCAGTCCGGCGGCATCACGCTTTTCAAGGGGGCAAGCTATGCCGCTCGCGATTCCTCCTACGACGAGGTTTTTGCGATGCCAACGGCGATATCTCCGTCCGGTCTTCTGGAGACCACGTTCTCCAAGGTCTTTGGACGAGCCCAGACTACCGGAACGATGACGCTGACTTCTCTGAATGGGGAGGCGCACGCGCTGACTATCAATGCCTACGGAATGGTCCAGTACTAAAAATTCGATCGTCGGGTTTTCGCTGGTGGAGGTTCTGCTGGCGGTGGGGGTGATGGCGTTTCTGGTGACCGCCCTGGTGGGGGCGTTGATTGTGGGACGGGAGAGTGTCGCGACTTCGGGAGTGCAGAACCGGGCCATCTTTTTGGCCGAGGAAGGGTTGGAGGCTACCCGCGGCGTTCGTAAGGATGCCTATGCCAATCTCATTGATGGGGTGCACGGTTTGGCGACGACGGCCAACAAGTGGGTTTTTTCGGGGACCTCGGACATCACCGGCATCTTTACGAGGGTGATTACCGTTTCATCGGCCGGAACCGACCGGAAACAGGTGGTCAGTACGGTCACCTGGCAGCAGACCGCTTCTCGGACGGGAACGGTCACACTGACAACCTACCTAACGAACTGGCTGCCATTTTAAGAAGTGACAAGTAACATGTTGCAAGTAACAAGAAAAAAACATAGAGATGGATTTATCCCCGAACGTAATGAGGAGACGAAGCTACTGAGCCATCGGCGAAGTGGGTTCATTTTTCAAGCCGATATGGATCTATCGGCTGAACAAAGAAAGTCTCTGAACGTAGTGAAGGGCTTTACACTAATCGAACTCCTACTATATCTGGGGATCGCAACCCTAATTATCTCAACTGTTTCTATATTTATCTATCTAAATCTGCAGGCTCGGGTTAGGTCCCAGGTTGTTGCCGAGGTGGAACAGCAGGGGATGCAGATAATGCAGATTATTTCTCAGGCGACCCGCAATGCCCAAACCGTTAACTTTCCCAATCAGGGTGACACCGATGTCTATCTGGACATAAAGGTTCCGGCTCCAGACAACCCAACGGTTTTTGACCTCTCGGGAGGAGCCATTCGGATCAAAGATGGGACGGGATCCGCTACTCCTTTAACATCGTCTCGAGTGATCGCCTCTTCGCTCACTTTTCACAACATGCAAAAAGCGGTTAAGATCCAGTTCACCCTCACCTACAGTTCTTCCTCGACGCAGGCGACCTACGTTTTTTCCAAGATATTCTATGGATCAGCAATGGTTCGCACGCCCTAAAAGGAAAGGTTATATAACTCTGGTTAGCGTTTTGGTTGCCAGTGCGGTTGCTCTATCGGTGGGTGTCTCGTTAATCCTCTGGGGGACCGGTTTTACCAAGACCAGCCTGTCCCTGAAGCAGTCCCATCAGGCCAAGGCGCTGGCCGACGCCTGTGCGGAGGAAGCGCTCCAACAGATCCAAGACTCCGGTAGTTTTACCGGTTCGGCGACGATTCCGCTGGGGCAGGGGAGCTGTAGCTATACCGTTACGGACCTCGGCGCTCAGAACCGATTGTTGATCGCCTCCGGTACGGTGGGGGCTGCGGTCCGGAGGATTCAGATTTCGATCGACCAGGTTAGTCCCACCGTCAATGTGACCTCCTGGCAGGAAGTGGTTTCTTTTTGACAATGTTTTTTTGCACTCTCCCCCTTAAACTTGTTAATCTGTCTACAGTGAAAAAGTCTGCATTCACCCTTTTGGAAATTCTGCTGGTCGTCGCCCTCTTGGCAATTCTCGCCGGGATTGTGATTCTGGCAATCAACCCCGCCCGCCAGCTCGCCAAAACCCGCAACGCCCAGCGATCGGTGGATGTGAACACCATTCTCAACGCCGCTTATCAGTACGCGATTGATAACAACGGCACAGTTCCCGCTTCGATCCCGACCAACGGGAATTGTCCCGGTTTGGCAACTAACGAAATCTGCAAAACCGGCGGGACTTGCACCGGTTTGGTGGATCTTTCGGTCCTGACCGCCAGTGAAACCTATATTGTGTCCATTCCCACCGATCCAACCGGAGCAACCACCAATGGAGCGGGTTATCAAGTTGCCAAAAGTGGGAACGGGAGAATTACAGTCTGTGCTCCGGATGCAGAGTTGAGTGATACTATCAGCGTCACTAGATAGATTTGAGTGATGGTTTCCATTCCTCTTAGCAATTTTAAAGAAGCGGTCGATGGGTCTTTCGATTATATTTTGATCACCGATCCTGATGGAATCATTCTTTATGCCAATTCCGCGATCGAAAGGATTACCGGATTTACTCCCCAGGAAGTGATTGGAAAGAAGGCCGGAACCAAGGACCTCTGGGGGGGCCTAATGGGTAAGCCCTTTTATGAAAGGTTGTGGAAAATACTCAAGCAGGACAAAAAACCTTTTACCGGAGAGGTCAAGAACAAGCGAAAGGATGGAACGCTTTATGATGCTTTTCATACCATTACCCCGGTTCTAGACAAGGATGGTAATGTCCAGTTTTTCTTCGAGATTCAACGGGATATCACACACGATAAAGAAGTGGACCGGGCCAAAACCGAGTTTGTCTCCCTGGCCTCCCATCAACTCCGGACGCCTCTGACCGCTATTAATTGGTACTCCGAGATGCTCCTCTCGGGAGATGTGGGAGCAGTGTCCGAAGAGCAATCCCACTATCTAAAAGAAATTTATAAGGGTAGTCAGCGGATGGTGCGGCTGGTGAACGATCTCTTGAATGTTTCTCGATTGGAAGCCGGCGGTCTCATTGTTGAACCAGTCCCAACGAAAATCAGTTCATTAATCTCTGCCAGCATAAAAGAGGGCAAGTTCATAGAAGCGGAAAGAGAGATCCCGGTTCGTTTTAAAAATTCTAAGGAGGATATTAAGTTGGCGGTTGATTCGGAACTGTTGAGTCAGGTTTTGCGTAATATCATCAACAACGCCGTTCGCTATTGCTCCGGTCTACCCAACCCCCAAGTTGAGGTAAGTTTGGATAAGCGGGCTGTCGAAGGAGTTAACTCTTTAGTGATCAAGGTGGAGGACAACGGGATTGGAATTCCTAAAGTAGAGCAACACCGGGTTTTTGAAAAGTTTTTCCGAGCCAGCAACGCTCAAAAAGCGGCACCGGGCGGAACGGGATTGGGCCTCTACATCTCTAAGACGGTCGTGGAGAAATGGGGCGGAAAAATGTGGTTCGAATCCGGGGAGAGAAAAGGCACTATCTTTTACGTTACAATCCCATTAACTGGAATGGTTTTCCAAAAAGGAGAAAAGAAGCTCGCATGAAAGATTCTATTAGTCCCGATAAAAAAGTAATTTTGGTCATTGAAGACGAAGCCCCTCTTTTGGAAGCGATTAAGAGAAAGCTGGAATTGAGTGGTTCGAGTGTTTTGGCCGCAGACACAACCGAGCAGGCCCTTTCCTATTTACAGGATGAGAAGAGAGTTGACCTGATTTGGTTAGATCATTACCTCTTTGGTAAAGAGCCCGGTTTGCTTTTCGTTGCCGAACTCAAAAACAGCCCAAAATGGAAATCAATTCCTATTTTTGTAGTTTCCAACGCTTCCGGGGCGGAGAAGAAACATGCCTATCTTAGTTTGGGAGTGGACAAGTACTACGCCAAAGTAGATTATCGGTTGGATCAACTGGTTAAAGATATCCAGGGATTTTTAGCCGAAAAAAAGGAGTAGCTTGTGCCTAATTCTTCAAAAATTCTGGTCATTGAGGACGATAGTCCTTTAAGAGAAGCGCTGGTCGCCAAACTACACGAATCGGAATACACGGTCACTTCGGCTGTTGATGGGGAGGAAGGACTGGCATTAGCGCTTCAGTCTCATCCCGATCTGATCCTGCTGGATCTTATTCTTCCCAAAAAAGATGGTCGGGAAGTGCTGCATCAGTTGCGCGCGGATTCTTGGGGGAAGAACGTTCCGGTGGTTATTCTCACCGTTTTGGATGCGGACGAAAAGATGTTGAACGAGATTATGGTTTACCATCCGGCCCACTATTTCATCAAATCGGAATGGCGGCTGGAAGACGTGCTCGAGAAAGTTAAGGAACTGCTCCCGGCTTAAGGTGTTTCAAAAATAACTCCCTTAATCCTTCCGGATTATTACAAGTTTCCTTTTACCCAGGCCAGCCATCCTGGGTGGTTTTTGGCAACCTACTTCTTTTTTCCAAAAATCGTTGTCGTTTAATATTTTTATCACCCAAGGCAAGTGCCCATCCTGGGAGAATAAAGTTCCACCAGTAATAAGTAAGGGGTAGAGATATTTGATGCAGGTTCTGGTAGATGATTCTAGGTCAACGTCAATATAAACAACTCCGACCGGAACATGGAAACCAGACAACGTGTCTTTAAACCACCCTTTCCGGAATTGACACACCTCAATCGCGCCGAATCTTTTCACATTGTTGGAAACTTCCTCCAAAGAACCGGCGTAGCTTCCCGGAGGGAAATAGGCATTTCCCCCAAAAATATTCTTGCCTTGTACTTCCCTGTGTTCCGGGATACCTTCAAAAGAATCAAACACGACCAATTTTCGTTTGGCAATCCTGGCGGCCAAACTCAACTTCGCCGTACTACCACCCTTGTACGATCCCGCTTCCACCAAAACGCCCTCGGATGAGGGCTTTAGAGAAAGAATTGCCGATATCACCTGAATTATTTCGTTCTCCATATGAGGGGATTCGACAGAATATGAGATTCGGTAGCACTTCAGGATTAACCCCAATCGTTCTCGGAATGAAGTCGGTGTGATTGTCGATTGGAAAAGAAACGACCAAAGTGTAAAAAAATCTTCCGGGAACGCCCGGATTTTCTGAAATAAGAAATGCATTTTCTGGTGCCCCCGGCAGGAATCGATTAGTGTTATCACTATTCCGACTTGCGTCGGAATTCAACACCAGCGCCTTCTCTCGCTTTTTCGGCGAGAATAGCGATGCTGGTGCCCCGGGAGGGATTCGAACCCCCACTCTTGACCTTAGAGGGGTCCTGCTTTATCCATTAAGCTACCGGGGCAGGTTTCTCAGCATCGCGTCGAAGGGCGCTACCCAGAGGCGTTTAGACGCCCTTCCAACCTCTCTGGTGCCCCTGGAGGGATTCGAACCCCCAATAACTGCTCCGAAGGCAGTCGTGATATCCATTTCACCACAAGGGCGTGGGGTGACCGGTGGGATTTGAACCCACGGCATCTTCCTCCACAGGGAAGCGCTCTACCGCTGAGCTACGGTCACCATGGTACCCCCGGAGGGACTCGAACCCTCAACACCCGCCTTAAGAGGGCGGTGCTCTAACCGATTGAGCTACGGAGGCTCCTGGAGCGGGATACGGGACTTGAACCCGTTTCTTCAGCTTGGAAAGCTGACGTTGAGCCCATCAACTAATCCCGCTTGGAAGGCTATCAATTGCGCGTCCCGCAATTGCTAGATCGCTTTAGCGAGCGTCCATTCTACCACTGAATTACACCTGCGATCTCTGCGAGTAAGGTAATGAAGTGGCTAGAACTCCGCGAGGAGTCGTCCCACTGAATTACACCCGCTTCCCCTTAATTATAAACCACCTTGGTGTCAAGATGTTAAATTGGTACCCACCCCAGTAGTTTGACTTATAGTGGGCTAGATGTTAAACTATAAGTTGCTCGAGTAGATTTCCGGCGGTTTCAGAGAATATCCGAGACCGACGAGTTTGCTTGAGCCTTTATGATTTTTAAGAGAATTGGCAAAATCTGGGCAAATCTGGCCCCGCGAAAGCGGGTTGCTTCTTCGGTGGCGAAAAACCATCAAACTATGCGGCGTTTTTACTCCAGATCTTTAATTTATTTCTACGCCATCTTTATCTTGTTATCTCCGTTTGCCCAAATCGGCACCGCCCACGCGCCGATTATGGCAGCGGTGGATGTTGCCCAAATTGAGCACCGGAAAGAGGCTAATCAATTGAGAAAAGAGCTTCGTTTCTTTCTCAAACGTTATCATTCCAAATTAGGTTCAGATTATATCGAGGCTGTTATTGCTGTCGAGAGTAGGTACAAAATGAAGGGATTCAGCAAACTTGCCACTGCCGTTGCTCTCAACGAATCTTACTTAGGTGAGGTTTATCCAGAGGGTTCCTACAATATTTGGGGGCTGGGGGCCAGCACCCCCCATCGCTGGATTGATTACGACTCCTGGAAAGAGGGGGCGACCGCTTTCTATCAAGTTGTCACTAGACTGGGAATGCGCCGGGTTGTCTATCGGGATTTGCTCAAGGTTTCTCGGGCTTACGTCGGGACCTCCAAGTGGGAGAATTGGGGAAACAAGATCTGGAGTTTCTTCCGTCGAATTTAAATCCTCCCGCACCTGCGCTAAAATGGTCTCTGTTCGTTACTTCGTGCCGAGGTGGCGAAACGGCAGACGCACGCGGCTTAAGACCGCGGGTCCTTTACCGGACGTGAGAGTTCGAATCTCTCCCTCGGCACCAGTTCTGTCATGATCAAGAAAATGATCCGAAAAGTTGATGGAGTTAGTTATGCCCGAATTCTGGTTAAAACTCACCAAATTGTTTTTGGAGAGGATCTTTTTCCTGTACTAAAGAAGTACGCTTTTCCTAAACTCCAGCCTGGCGATTGGGTTGCCGTTTCCGAAAAGGTCGTTTCGGTCTGTCAAAATAATGTTCGCCATCTATCCACCGTTAGGGCGAATTGGTTGGCGAAATTAATCGTTAAGGGAGTGAAGAAATATCCCAATGACATCGGTTTTTCTCGACCGGAGAAAATGCAAGTTGCCGTGGAGCGGGCGGGCTATCCGCGAATCATTCTCGCGATGATCCTGGGGTCAATCGGCAAGCTCTTCGGCCTCCGCGGGATTTTCTGGATTGTCGCCGGCCACCGGATCTCCGAGATCGACGGCTTTAACCCCGCTGCGATGTATCCCTACCCCGAATACGTAATGCTGCCTCCCGAAGAGCCCAATAAGGTGGTGCAGGAATTGGAAGAAAAACTCGGCTATCCGGTGGCAATGGTGGATGGCACAAACGTTAATGTGGAGGTGATCGCGCAGAGTTCCGGAATTAAGTTGGATCGGAAAACCGTTCAGCGAATTCTGCTTGATAATCCCCAGGGTCAGGGTCCAGAACTAACCCCCTTTATTATTGTCCGCGAGGTTTAATAAAGAGCGAGACGCCCAAGTGTCTACCACCCCTTGACTTTAAGACTCTGTTTCTTTAAAAATAGGCAAGCGTTCAGCTTTTTAACGGCAAGGGGGTGATACTCAATGGAAGAAATCGAAAGCGAAGAGATATACGTCTGTAGCGAGTGCGGGCACGAAGGACCCGAAAATGATATTTGCCCGATCTGCGGTGGACAGATGCTGCCAAAAGAAGGTTCTAAGGATAAAGTTCTTGGGGAAGAAACAGAAGAAGAGGAAGAAGGGGTAGCGAGCGCGATCTAAAGATCGCTAGCAACTTGACCGAAGTTGGACGCGATCAAGAACAATCGCTAGCAACTTGACCGAAGTTGTAAACTTTAAACCGTGGCTAATTCGCAAGTTTCCCGCAAAGATTCAGAAATAACGTTAACTATCACCATTCCCGCAAAGCGAGTTGAGGAAGCCTTTAACCTGGTTAAAGCCGCGGCCTTAAGAGATGTAAAAGTTCCCGGATTTAGAACCGGGAAAGCCCCCGGCAAGCTGGCGGAATCCCAACTCAACGAAGATCGTCTCTCTCAGGCTCTTTTTCAGGAAGTAGTTCCCTTGGCTTACGCCCAAGCCGTTTCCGAAAACAAACTCAAGCCGATCATTCCTCCGCAGGTATCGGTTGTCTCATTCAAAAAAGGGGAAGATTTGGTTTTTGAAGCTCAAACGGCGGAGTCTCCTCAGGTTAACTTGAAAGATTACAAGAAATCCCTCAAGTCTGTTAAAGGGAAGGTTATTTATGGTCCGAAGGGGGAGCCGGTTGAGGATGGTTCCGAAAAGATTACGGCCTCCCAGGTATTGGATAAAATTCGCGAAACTGCCGAAATTTCTATTCCCCATATCCTGATCGATTATGAAGTTCAGCGAATGCTCTCTTCCCTGGTTGACCAAGTTAATTCCTTAGGATTGACCGTGGATCAGTACCTATCTTCTCAAGGAAAAAAGCCGGAAGATATGCAGAAGGAATACCACGAAATTGCGGAAAGGAACCTGAAGGATGAGTTTATTCTCAATCAAATTTCCCAAGAGGAAAAAATTATCGCTTCCGAAAAAGAAATTACGGATGCGATCGAAGCGGCGCCGGACGACAAAACCCGAGAGCGTCTCCAAGAGCAGAGAGGAAAAGCGTATCTGGAGGACGTTCTCCGCAAAAGAAAAACGATTGAATATCTGATTAAGACCGCTGAAGGAAAGTCCTGATATACTTTAGAAGTTATGTCATCTTATCCGGTTCCGTTCGTCGTCGAACAAACACCGAGGGGAGAACGCGCTTATGATATTTTCTCTCGGCTTTTAGAGGAGAGGATTGTTTTCTTGGCCGGCCCGATTTCGGACGGGATGGCCAACGTGGTCATTGCCCAGCTTCTTCTTTTGCAGCAACAGGATCCGAAGAAAGAGATCAAAATGTACATCAACTCTCCCGGCGGCTCGGCTTACGCTGCCTTTGCGATCTACGACACAATGCTGCAGCTTTCTACTCCGATCTCCACCATTGCGGTCGGGATGGCAGCTTCCGCGGCCACTCTGCTTTTGGCGGCCGGCAACAAAGGAAAAAGGCTGTCGCTCTCGCACGCCTTAGTCCATATTCACCAACCGCTGGGAGAAGCGGGGGGACAGGCCTCTGACATTGAAATTACCGCCAAAGAGATCCTTCGACTGAAGGACCTCTATGCGGCGACCCTGGCAAAGCACACCGGCCAAACCACGGATAAGATCATGCACGACATCGACCGCGATCTCAACATGACTCCCGAGGAAGCCAAGAAGTACGGCATCATTGACAAGATCGTCGCTTAAATTTTTCCCGTTTGGATATAATAATTAAGGAGATACTTTGGGCGGTTAGCTCAGTCGGTTAGAGCGCCACATTGACATTGTGGAGGTCAGAGGTTCGATTCCTCTACCGCCCACCATTTTGAATACAGACAGTTCGGCAAAATCAAGCCGTTTCGCTTCTCACCATTCCAACCTTGTTTTGTTACACATAGTCTGTTGACTAGGCGTCTTTTTCCTAGGATGATGCTTCTGTTCTTGTTTGAACTTCTATGACCAACGCTGCGATCAAAAAATTTGGCGAAAGTGTCCGCTCCTACCGGGGGAGATTCAGAATAACCCAGGAGGAGCTGGGTTTTCGGTCGGGGCTCGATCGAACCTACATCTCCGGAATTGAGCGCGGGCTGCGAAACCCGTCCATTAACAGCGCTTCCAAAATTGCGGCGGCCATCGGGATTCCGTTGGTTGAGCTCCTGTGCGAGCCTCAAAAGATCTACACTTTTGCGCGCGAGGGGTATCGGTCTCCGGAAGATATCGCGAATCTCTATCAGAAAAAAATGGGCATTCTCCTTCAGGGAAGAGACCTGGGCCAACTATACGATGAAGAGAGACAGGTCTACCTAAAACTCAAAGCCGCCAGCTGGTACGATCCCCGCCTCCCCGACGTCTATTTCTTGTCCAGAGATTCAGCCAGTCTGGCCGAAACGATCGCGAATAAGTTGGACAAAATGGAGGACGAAGAATTCATGGGAAGCCGCTATCCTCACTCCTGGCTCGCCGAGTTCAAAGACGCTCCCTTCAAAATTTCGGTTGAAGAGATAAACTAAAAAAGGCTATTTTCTGTTATCATTGTTCCCGTGGAAGCGAAAAATTTGGAAACCCTAAGACACTCCGCCGCCCATCTTCTAGCCGCGGCGGTTAAACAACTCTGGCCTTCGGCCCAGCCGACAATTGGACCGGCGATCGAGAACGGTTTCTACTACGATTTTGATTTTGGAAATATCAAAATCTCGGAAGAAGACCTCTCCAAAATTGAGAAGAAAATGCGGGAAATATTACCGAGCTGGAAAAGCTTTGAACGGATCGATGTTTCTCCGGCGGAAGCTAAAAAAGAGTTCCACGGCAATCTCTACAAGCTCGAACTGATTGAAGAACTGGTCAAAAACAAAGAAAAGATTTCGATTTACCAATCCGGTGGCTTTCGGGATCTCTGCCGGGGCGGGCACACCGATCAACCCTCTGTTGATCTCAAAAACTTTAAGCTCCTGTCCCTCGCCGGCGCCTACTGGCGCGGTGACGAGAAGAACTCGATGCTAACCCGGATCTACGGGACCGTTTTTCCGACCGAAGAGGAACTGAAGAAGCACCTGGCTCAGCTGGAACTGGCCAAGGAGCGCGACCACCGCAAGCTCGGGCGGGAACTGGAACTATTCACGGTTAGTGAGGAGGTTGGCCCCGGCCTGATTCTCTGGTTGCCAAAAGGAAACATCATCAAAGAAGAACTCGAGAAATGGGCGAAAGAAACCGAATCCGCCTGGGGCTACCAGCGGGTCACCACTCCTCACATCACCAAATCCGGTCTCTACCACACTTCCGGCCACCTTCCCTACTACCAGGATGACATGTACCCTCCGATGAAGCTTAAAGATGGTGGGGAGTACTATCTCAAACCGATGAATTGCCCCCACCACCACTTGATCTACGCCTCCCGTTCTCGCAGCTACCGCGAGCTTCCCTTGAGACTGGCCGAATACGGTACCTGTTACCGGTACGAGGCCGCCGGTGAGCTCTTCGGACTGCTTCGCGTTCGGGGATTTTCCCAGAACGATGCTCACATCTACTGCACTCCGGAACAGGCTGTGGCGGAATTTGTGGCGGTGATGAAGCTTCACGAACACTACTATCGAAGTCTCGGCATTACCGATTACTATCTGGAGATGGGACTGCGGGATCCGAAAAAGACAACCAAGTACCACGGCGATGAAAAGATGTGGAAACTGGCCGAAAAGATGATGCGGGAGGCGGTCTCCAAGCTGGATATCAAAATGATCGAAAAGACCGGCAGTGCCGCCTTCTATGGTCCCAAGATTGATTTCATCATCCGTTCCTCTACCGGACGGGAATTCGCCACCTCCACCAATCAGATCGATCTCTACATGGGAGACCGTTTCAGTTTGAAATACGCCGATAAAGATGGTAAGGAAAAAACTCCGGTGATTATTCACCGGGCTCCGTTGGGTTCTCACGAGCGGTTCATTGGTTTCCTGATCGAGCATTTCGGTGGGGAGTTTCCGGTCTGGCTCTCCCCGGTTCAGGCAATTGTGATTCCGATTTCCGAAAAATTCACCGCCTACGGCCGAAAAGTTTCCGAAGCCCTGAAATCCAAGGGGATTCGGTCTCAACTGGATGACCGTGACGAGAAAATGCAGGCCAAGATCAGAGATGCCCAGCTTCAAAAAGTCCCTTACATGTTGGTGGTGGGAGAACGGGAAGAGAAAGCGAAATCGGCGGCCGTGCGATTGCGGAGCGGCAAAGACCTGGGAGCAAAAACTGTTACCGAGATCACGGAAACAATTAAGCAGATAGCCACATCCCGTATCATTGATCTATGGCGATAAAAAGGCCCTCCTATCGAACCAACGAATGGATCCGTTCCGCCGAACTAATGGTGATCGATGAGGATGGTAAACAGCTGGGTGTGATGGCAACGAGGGCTGCTCTGGAAGCCGCCCGGAGCAAAGGATTGGACTTGGTCGAGGTAGCTCCTTCGGCCCAACCTCCGGTTGCCAGAATTATTAACTACAAACGCTGGCTTTTTGAACGGGAAAAACAGAAAGGGGAGACGACCGAAAAGCGGAGCGAACTTAAAGAGCTGCGTTTCCGTCCCAATATTGGCGAGAATGACCTGAGATTGCGCGCTCGGCGGGCAGAGGATTTCCTTCGGGGAGGAGATAAGGTAAAATTAACCGTTGTTTTTCGAGGGAGGGAAGCCGCTCACCCCGAAATTGGCTTGGAAAAAATTAGGGGACTGGCCGAAACTCTTAAAGAATTCGGAAAGATGGAAAAAGATCCGGTCCGAGCGGAGCGGGGTTACGAGGTGACTCTTCTCCCGATCAAAAGGACGGCTCGCGATGCGAGCTCTACCATTCCGAGGGAATGAACGGCTGCTCCAGCGACCTAGTTTTTCGAACAAAATATGCCTAAATTTAAAGTTTCCAAAACAATTACCGAACGGTTTAAGATCACCTCCAAAAGGAAAGTTCTTCATTTGAGTGGGGGATTGAAACACCGCCGTTCCAAAGAAAGATCCAACTTGGTGGCTCGGGGTGGAGGAGATAAGCTGATCAGCCGGGCCGATCGCCGGCGTCTCAGAAGAGTGTTAGGAGTATAATTTGGACGGCCGAAGGAACGACCTAGCATTTTAAAGAAATAAAATGTCAAAAGCAAAAGGTAGCATCACCGCTCGACGACACAAAAAAATATTAAAAATGGCCAAGGGGTACCGCGGTGCCAAGCACCGCCAATACCGAAGGGCTAAGGAGGCGGTTCTGCACGCCGGCCAATATGCTTTTGCAGGAAGGCGGCAGAGAAGAAGAGATTTCCGGACTCTCTGGATTGCCCGGATCAACGCCGCTCTAACTCCATTTGGGTTGAGTTACAGCCGATTCATTGCTCTCCTCAAAAAGGAAAAGATTGATCTGGACCGCAAAATCCTCGCCCAACTGGCGCTGGAAGAACCGGAAGCATTCAAAGCGATTGTGGAAAAAGTTATCAAAAAATAGTATGAATCTTGTTGAGGCCGAAGCAAAAGCCTTAGAAGAAATCGGGAGCGTTTCTTCTCTCGCCGAGCTGGAAGAGGTCCGTCTTCGCCATCTGGGGAGAAACGGGGTTATCAATCAACTCTTGAGCGAAATTCCCGAACTCCCGCGGCAGGAGGACCGAAAAAGCGCCGGTGAGATCATCAATTCCGTTAAGGAAAAAATCGAGATCGCTCTTGAGAGAAAAGATCAGGAACTTAAGAGAAAGGACTTGAAAGAAATCGACCGTTCCTTTTTCGACACCACCTCCCCCGGTATCTCTCCCCCAACCGGCTCGGTCCACCCTCTGACCGAGTTCCGAGAATTTGTTCGGGACACTTTTTCCAAGCTGGGATTTGAAGAGGTTTACGCCCCTCATCTGGAGGAAGATGAATACAACTTTGGTCTTCTGAATATCCCCCCGGACCATCCGTCTCGAGATCTCTGGGACACCCTCTACTTGGAGGATGGCCGAGCGATGCGGACTCACACCTCCAACATGCAGGTGCGCGAGATGCGAAAGAGAAAACCGCCGATTCGAGTGATGACATTTGACCGGTGTTTCCGTTACGAAAACGTCGATCCTCATCACAGCCACACCTTCACCCAGTTTGAAGTTCTCTACGTTGACAAGGATGTTTCGATGGGCCAGCTCCGTTTCCTCTCCGACCTCTTTCTCAAAGCGGTTCTGGGGGAAAAAACCAAAACGCGTTTTCGGCCAAAGTACTACCCGTTTGTCGAGCCGGGGGTGGGAGTCGACGCCCTCTGCCCGTTTTGCGAAGGGAAGGGTTGCCGGATCTGCGGAATGGAAGGCTGGTTCGAGATCGCTGGTGCTGGCCTGGTCCATCCCCAGGTTCTTCGCAACGGGGGAATCGATCCGAAGATATACTCCGGGCTGGCCTGGGGATTCGGCCCCGACCGAATGCTGATGATCAAACAGGGAATCGACGACATTCGCTATTTCTATGAAGGGGATCTCAGGTTTTTGAAACAATTTTGAAATGCTAATTTCGTATTCTTGGCTCAAAGAATTCGTCAGCTTGAGAAAATCGGCCGAACAGGTGGCGAGCGACCTATCCCTGGTATCGGTCGGGGTGGAAGGGATTCGAAAAATCGGTTCCGACAAGGTTCTTGACATCGACATCACCTACAACCGCGGTGACCTTCTCTCCGTCGTTGGCGTGGCACGGGAATTGGCAGCGATCTACGAACTTCCCCTCAAAGGATTAGTCGAGAAGTTCCAACCGATTGAACATCTTTCCCCGCTCCCGGTAAAGAACAATGTTTCACTTTCAAAACTGTACACTCTTACGAAGATATCCGAGCTCAGGTACAAAATCACCCCAAAGCAGATCGTTGTCCGATTAGAGGCGGCGGGGATGCGGAGTGTCAACCTCTGGGCCGACCTAACCAATTACATAATGTTGGAATGGGGCCAGCCGTTTCACGCCTTTGATGCCGAAAAAGTGGGCCGGCGGGATCCTTCTCTTTCGATTGAAATTCGTTCGGCGAAAAGAGGAGAGAAAATAAAAACTCTGGATGGATTGGATCGGGATCTGATCGAGGGAGATATCGTCATCGCCGACAAGGCCGGGGCGATCGCGATCGCGGGAGTGATGGGAGGGGAAGAAACGGAAGTGGACGAGGGAACCACCGAAATTATCCTGGAAGCAGCGATTTTCGATCCAATCTCCATCCGCAGGACGGCGCGGCGTTTGGGGCTTCGTTCCGAGGCCAGCAACCGTTTCGAACATTACCTCTCTCCTGATAACCTCTACACATCTCTCAATAAAATCCTCCAACTATACCAAGTTTACGGGAAGGGTAAAATCACCGGATTTGCCTCGGTAGGGGAGAGAACCACCGAGCCGTATTCGGTCGGACTCACTCACGATAAACTCACTCGAGTGGCCGGAGAAGCCCTTCCTCTCTCGAAGGCCCGTCTCTATCTTGAGCGCTTGGGATTCAAAGTGATGTCATCGGAGAAAGGACTTCTTTGCTGGCCGCCCCACTTCCGGGGAGACATCCGGATTCCGGAGGACGTCGCCGAAGAAGTCCTCCGCTTGCACGGATATGAAAAAATCCTTTCCAAACCCATCCAGACCACTCTGGAGGAGGTTCGTGAGAACAGGCAGGAAGATTGGCGCGACCGGGTTACCTCCGGATTGACCGGGAATGGATTCTCCGAGATAAAGACCTTTCCTTTTGTTTCCACCGCCGCTCTGACCCATCTCAAGACCAAGGATCTCCTCCGACTCAAAAATCCGATCTCGGTCGAGGCGGAATACCTCCGTCCCAGTCTTCTCCTGTCTCTTCTGGAGGTTGCCAAGAGAAACAACCCTCGTTATATCAGAGGAAGGGTTTTCGAACTGGAGAAGGTCTACCCCAGGAGTGGGGAGAATCTAGCGCTGGGAGCCCTGATTTGGGGCGAAAAAGAAACCTTTTTGGGTCTGAAGGGAATTCTGGAGGAACTGGGAAGACAAGCCCATCTCAAACTGGATTTCTCTCCCGTGAAAGAAGAGTTCCTCCATCCCGTAAAAGCGATCGAAATAAGAGTCGGCCGGGAACGGATTGGATTCCTAGGAGAAGTTCACCCCCATCTCGCGGCCGCCTTTGAACTTCCGGAAGCGGCGGTCTTTGAGATCAACTTTGAAAAGTTCGCCGATCTCGCCCAAACCTGGGGCAAGTTCACACCGATCCCAGCCTATCCGGAGATCTTCGAGGATTACTCCTTCCTTCTCCCCCAGACCCGCTCGCTGGCAGACCTGATTAATAAGATCCGCTCTTCCTCACCTCTGGTTAGGGAATTAGAGATCAAGGACCGCTTCGAAACCAAAGAAGGGGATCGCTCGGTCACTCTGAAGGTCACCTTCCAGTCCGAAGAGAGAGGATTATCCTCTGAGGATATTTCCCCCTTAAGAGAGAAGATTCACAAATTTATTGAATCCGTAGGCGGCAAATTAAGAAGTTAGGGAACTAAGGGACAATGGTTACTGGGATCTCTAGGGTGGTTGCTCCGCCAGCCGTGTCTTGAACGTAAATTCTGACTTTATAATCTCCTGGTACCAATTGAATAGCATCCGCTTTGGAGAGGTCAAAAAGCTGCCAGTTGGATGCTAACGGAAAATTATCCTTTGAGGAATAGTAGTCTGGGACGCCAGTGTTGTCGCTTCCGGGATCGCTATCAGTGTTGCATTCTGTTTTGTCGCCAACTGCGCAATCATCGGTTGTAGGATTTCCTGATCCAATCAATGAAAACCTGACGAAAGCAATTCCTGTTCCAGGTTGGGAAGTTGGTTTAGCTCGTACTTCAAACTTGGTCGGGAGCTCGTTGAGATTATTTAATGTTGCGCCACTATCATAGTTGTGAAAGCTAACATCAGAACTTTTGAGTATCGGGCCGGTTTCTCCCCCGGTACAGCTCACAACATTTCCGCTGCCATTGAAGCAGAGCGTGGAGGTCTTCTTCGGCGGGAAATACTGCGATTTTCCTTTGTAGGTTTTAGCGACCCAAGCATCGACATCATCCTGCCACTCCGGTTTTTCGGCCCGAATTTGAATGTAATTCCGTTCTTCGGATTGACCGGCGGCGATACAGGCATCGGAGGCGAGTTTGCCATCCGGCTTGCAGATGTTGAGCCGAACATGCCAGTTGTCGGTTTCGGTCGGGAACGTTCCCGCAATAAAAATATCCGTTTTAGTTCCGCCGGTGTAGGGGCCGGGAGCCATGCCGGAAAGTGCATCCACCGTGCCGGAAACGATTCCATCCGGGCGCTTAAAGTTGACATTGGGCTTGTTTGAAAGGTAATCGGCCATGGCTCGGTGCCAAATTCGGGCCGCTCCGCCGGTGGAGCGAAACCCAGGATTCATCGGAGTGTTGTTGTTGTTCCCAATCCAGAGCGAAATCGCTATCGCCGCTTTGGAATCTTCGTGCGCGGGAGTGTAGCCAAAAGTCCAGTTATCGCGATTGTCGTTGGTCGTACCCGTTTTGGCCGCGACCGTGTGTCCGGAAAAATAGAGGGACCCTCCTCTTCCGAAGGTTACCGCCCGGGCACCGTCATCGGAAAGGATGTTGTTAATCAGGTAGGCTTGCTGTCCGGTTAAGGCCCGCACACCCTTATTGGGTTTGAATTCTTCCAACACGTTGCCGTTTGAGTCGACCACTTTCAGGATTGCGACCGGATCGTGTCGGATTCCCCCAGTCGAAAAAACGGAGTAAGCAGTGATCATGTCAAGCATTTTGACCTCGCCCCCTCCCAGGGTCAAAGAGATGCCGTAGCGGCCGGGATCGGTAAGGGTGGTGATTCCCATTTCCTGGGCAGTGGCGATCATGTTATCCAGACCGACCAGAGAGAGCGTCTTGACGGCAGGAACGTTCAACGAGTTGCCGAGCGAATCTCTCAAAGAATAAATCCCGTAGCTGGTGTTGCCGAAGTTTCTCGGCTGGTATCCCGGTTGGCCGGGAGGCATGTCGAAAGTGGTCGGAACTCCGACAAGTTTGGTCGCGGGGGTGAACCCCTGCTTTAGAGCGGTAACGTACATGATCGGTTTGATCGATGACCCCGGCTGGCGGGAAGGGGAAGTGGTGACGTTGAATTGACCATCGATGTCGGTGGCGAAGTAGTTTTTCGATCCGACCATAGACAGGATTTCCCCGGTTTTAGGGTTGGTGGCTAGGAGGGCTCCGTTCGAGACTCGCCAGATCCTGTTTGCCGCCACTCCTTCGGCGACAATCTTTTGGTACTTGTTTTGAAGGGTCAGATCCAGCGTGGTGGTCACTCTCAAACCCCCGGTTTCAACAAGAGTTTCTCCGTATCTCTCGGCGAGGATTTCTCTAACGTACATCACAAAATGGGGGGCTTTAATCTGGGCTCCTTCCGGTCTATATTTTAACTTGGCGGACTTGGCTGATTCTTCCTGCTCCCGGGTGATATACCCATCCTCTCTCATCCGCCGGAGTACCTCCCCTTGCCGTCCCTTGGCGAGATCGGGGTCTCGGTAGGGAGAGTACCGGGAGGGCGCTTGGGGTAAGCCGGCCAAAAGTGACGCCTCGGATAGATTAAGTTTGTTCACGTTTTTCCCAAAATAGTTTTCGGCCGCGGCCTGGATACCGATGGCCTGGCCGCCGTAGGGAGTTTCGTTTAGGTACATCTGCAAAATCTCATCCTTCGAATAGCGGGCCTCGATCTGCAGAGCCAGAATAAATTCCTTGAGTTTTCTAATGATCGTTCTTTCCGTGGTGAGCAGGGTATTTTTGACCAGCTGCTGGGTGATGGAGGAACCCCCTTGAGTATCCCGTAGAACTATGGTGCGGTAAATCCCGCGGGCCATTCCAATCGGGTCAAAACCTTGGTGTGTATAGAAATGTTTATCCTCGATCGCGATGGTGGCTTGCTTGACAATATCCGGAACTTGATCGATCTTAACTAATGTTCGATTTTCATCCCCGTAAATATCGTAAAGGAGAGTACCGTTGCGGTCATAAATTTTGGTTGATAGAGAAACCTGTCGATCCATCAGGCGATCAGGAGAGGGGAGGTCCTTGGAGAAGACGATCGCTACCGCCCCGAAAGCCAGCGAGGAGAAGATGAGGAAAATTAGAAAGATGGTTGCCAGTACGTTCAGCCAGTAGAGCGGACTGCGCCGGCCCCGCCGCGAGAAATTTCGAAATCCCGGCAGCTTCGACAGGATCCCGAAAACCAGACCGTAGAGCTTGGAGACGAGGAGATAGGCCAACCGTAAAAAAGGCCGCAGGACCTTCTTTAACACGCTAACTAATTTTGAGAACAACCCGTCGTCTCTCCGTCCCCAATGACCGGAGACGGTCGGCAGGTATTTTCTTGATCTCACTGGAGAATTTTAACACAGAATCTGATAGAATTTATCGAAATGGTATCTCTTGAAGAACTCCTTTCGCGGGGGGTTGAGAAGATCTATCCCGACCGAGAGGCGCTGGAGAAACTCCTTCAACAAAGAAAGATCCGCCTCTACCTCGGCATCGACCCGACCGGCAACCGTCTCCATCTCGGTCATGCCATTCTTCTTCGCAAACTCCAAAAATTTGCCGAACTGGGCCACGAGGCCATCCTGTTGATCGGGACCGGAACGGTCTTGGCGGGTGATCCTTCTCAAAGAACGGGGGCAAGAGAAAAGATCGAGGAGGAAGAGATCCAGAAGAATATTTCTAATTGGAAAAAGCAAGCGGAAAAGATTCTGGACTTCTCCAAGGTGCAGATTAAACAAAATGGCGACTGGCTTCTCAAACTGACGATGAGGGATTTGATTTCCATTGCCTCCCACATCAGTGCCGTTCAGTTGTTCAAACGCGATATGTTCCAGGAGCGTTTGGAACGAGGGAACACCGTTTGGGCCAACGAAACACTCTACCCCCTTCTTCAGGGGTACGATTCGGTTGTTCTGGACGTCGACCTGGAGATCGGCGGGACCGACCAAACCTTTAACATGCTCATTGGCCGGGAATTGCTGCGGAAGATGCGCGGTAAGGAAAAATACGTTCTAACGGTGCCGATGATTCTTGGTACCGACGGGAAACAAATGAGCAAAACCTCCGGCAATTGTGTTTGGTTGGATGATGAGCCCGCGGAGATGTACGGAAAGTTGATGTCTCTTCCAGATGAACAGATCGATTCTTATCTGGGATTAGTAACGGATATCTCTCAAGTGGAATTGGATCGGGCGAAAGAGCTAAAGCCTCTTGATAAAAAGCACCTTCTCGCTCTAGCGGTCGTGAAGATGTACCACGGTGAGGAACAGGCCCAGCGGTCCCAGAAAGATTTTGAAAGTGTCTTCTCTAAAGGTGAAACTCCGGAAGACGCGCCGGTTTGGAAAGTCGCTGGGAAGAAAACTGATCTTGTCAATCTGCTGGTTGAGAAGGGGATTACCCCCAGCAAATCGGAAGCCCGCCGCCTCTTGGAACAGGGCGGAGTCAGTTTGGATGACAACAAATTGACGAAAAAAGAAACGGTTTTGAAGAAGGGAGTTCTAAAGATCGGCAAGAAGACTTTTATCAAAATAGAATGACCCGTTCGGCCAAATGAAATTTTTTCAAAGAAATCAAAAACTGGGGATCGTACTGGTTGTCATCGCTTCTTTAAGCCTGGTCTTAGCATCGTTCCTGCCGTTTTTGTTTAGGTAAATTTGGCTGTCCTCGCTGCGCTCAGTTGCAATTTGAAAATGCAAATAACCGTAACCGACCCGGTCGAAAAAATTCCTTACGTTGGAAAAATCTATGCCCAAAGATTGGCCCGGTTGGGGATAATGAGCGCGCGCGACCTGCTCTACCATTTTCCGTTTCGCTATCAGGATTACACCCAAACCACCAAGATCAATCTGTTGGCTCCTGACAGAGATGTTGCCGTCCAAGGAAAAATCATTCAAATCGGAAATATCCGCACGAAGTGGGGAAAATTTCTGACGAAAGCGGCCGTCGCCGACGAGAGCGGGGCAATCGAGGTGATCTGGTTCAACCAGCCCTACCTGACCCAAACTCTCAAAGAAGGGGTGAGGGTGGGCCTAGCCGGAAAGGTGGAAAACTTTGGTGGGAAAACCAGCTTGATCAGTCCCGATTTTGAAGTCCTTGAAGAGGGAGCGGTGCCGACCCACACCGCCGGATTGGTCTCGGTTTATCCGGAGACGGCCCGGCTCACTTCAAAATGGCTGCGGAGCCGAATTCGCAGCCTGCTGGATTCAGTTGATGTTAAGGAATTTATTCCGGAAGAAATTAGGCAGGAGCGAGGACTGTTGCCCCTTCGCGAATCACTGGAGAAAATCCATTTTCCCAAGAAATTTTCCGATATTGAAAAGGCGCGGCAACGATTCGCCTTGGAAGAACTGCTCCTCTTTAATCTTCGGTCATTAAAACAACGCCTGGTTTGGGAAAAGCAAAAAACACCCCTACCGATCTCCTATGACCGATTTCGGGAAAAGGTGGATCGGTTTGTGGAGAAGCTGCCGTTTTCACTCACCAAGGCGCAGAAGAGTGTTCTGGATGAGATCTTTAGAGACCTCGGCGGTGAAAAACCAATGAACCGGCTCCTTCAGGGAGACGTCGGCTCGGGAAAGACCGTCGTCGCCGCGGTAGCCGCCTATCTGACCCATCTAAACGGGGCCAAGACGGTTTTTATGGCCCCCACCGAGATTCTGGCCGACCAGCATTTCCAGACCCTCTCTAGCCTCCTGAGCCCCTCCGGAATCAAAGTCGCGATTAATACTGGGAGCAGAAAAACCGATCAGCCGGATGATTTCGATCTCTGGGTGGGCACCCACGCTCTCTTCTACAAAGAGGAAGATTTTCAGAAGGTTGGTCTGGTCGTGATTGATGAACAGCACCGCTTCGGTGTTAAACAGCGGGCGCAGCTTCTTCAAAAGACCGGATCGGCGATGATTCCCCACCTCCTCACGCTCACGGCTACCCCCATTCCCCGCACCCTCGCTCTGACCGTCTACGGCGATCTGGATCTCTCCGTTCTGGACGAACTTCCTCCCGGAAGAAAACGGATCAAAACCTTCGTGGTTCCAGCTCAAAAACGGGAAGACGGGTATCGTTGGATTCGGCAGCGCGTCAAAGCAGGGGACCAGACCTTCGTGATCTGTCCGTTGATTGAGGAATCCGTAGCGGAGTCCATGCAGCAGGTCAAAGCCGCCACCGCGGAATTCGAGGTTATCTCCAAAATCATGCCCGATGTCAGGGTCGGACTTCTCCACGGAAGAATGAAATCTCCGGAAAAAACCAAAACCATGGATAGTTTCAAACGAGGGGAGATCGGGGTGTTGGTTTCCACTCCGGTGGTGGAGGTCGGGATCGACGTTCCCAATGCCACGATCATGGTGGTGGAGGCGGCGGAGCGTTTCGGATTAGCGTCTCTTCATCAGCTGCGGGGAAGAGTTGGCCGAGGAGAGAAGGAATCCTTCTGTTTCCTTTTTGCCGAAAAGGAATCGGCTGAATCTATCGATCGTTTGAGAGCTCTGGAGCAAAACGAGAGCGGATTCCAACTGGCAGAGCTGGACCTGAAACGGCGCGGTCCGGGAGAAATCTACGGGGTGAAGCAGCACGGGCTCACTGAACTAAAAGTAGCGGATCTCACCGATTCTCGGCTTCTTAAGGATGCGCAGGAGGCCGCCCGGAGCGTCTTCCAGGGGGATTTTCCCCTGAAAGATTATCCCGAACTTGAAGTCGAGCTGGAGAGATTTTCCACCTCTCTGATTGAACCTAACTAATGACGCAGCACCAGCGAGTAATTAGTACAACCGAGCGTAAGCGAGGACAGTATTGATATCTCTCTGATACACTAAAATCAATGCGCGTCGCGGGAGGAAAAGTAAAAGGGCACCCCCTCAAGGTTCCCAAGGTTCGTGATCTTCGGCCGACCCAGGAATCGATTCGGCTGGCGATCTTCAACATTCTGGGGGATTTTGGGGAAGGCAAGAAGGTCGCCGATTTGTACGCCGGATCGGGGTCGCTCGGAATCGAAGCCCTCTCCCGGGGGGCGCGGGAGGCAATTTTCGTCGAATCCAATCGCCACGCCTGCCAGACCATCCGCGAGAATCTGGTTCCCACTAAGATTGCGCCGAAAGGAACAGTTCTCTGCCGTGATGTAAAACAGGCCCTGACGGAAATTCCCGATAACGATATTGAATTGGTCTTTCTTGATCCTCCCTACGCGGTCGGGAAACTTGACCACATTTTCCACAGCTTGATTCCCCATCTGAAAAAAGGAGCGGTGGTGGTCTACGAACACTCCAAACTGACCGAGCCGCCCATCATTCCCGGGTTGCGAATCTTCGACCGACGGATCTACGGCTCGACCAAGGTCACGTTTTTGACCAAAGAGTAATTTCAGTTATACTGAACTTCAGCTATGCCTCCACTACCGAAAAGAAAATTTTCGCACGGCCGCAAGAAACGGCGCTACTTCAACAAAATAGTGAAGGCAGTCGCGACGGTTAAGTGCCGCCACTGCGGCGCCCAAAAACTTCCGCACCGGGTTTGTCCGGAGTGTGGAAAAATGTAAATGGCGGATTCGGAGCTTACCAACCTAAGCGATCCCCGGCACGAAGCGCGCCGGGTGGCTCTCGCCACTCTTTTTGAAAGAGCTTTTCACTCCATCCAACCGGAAGAAAGCGTCCTCCGTGTCAAGGAAATTCTGGAGGAGAATGAAGTCGATCAGGAACTTCTCTCGGTTCTGCTCAAGGGGGTCGCTGAAAAATCCGAAGAGATCGATCGAATTATTGAGGAAACCGCTCCCGCTTGGCCGACTAACCAGATCAACAAAATAGACCTGATCGCGCTCCGTATTGCCATCTGGGAACTTCTCTTTTCTAAAGAAGAACTTCCGATCAAAAAACAGGTCCCCCCCAAGGTCGCGATTGACGAGGCTATTGAGTTAGCGAAGGAATTCGGCGGCTCCTCCTCCGGCCCCTTTGTCAACGGTGTTCTGGGAACGGTCGTGGAGCGTTATCTGGAGGGCAAAGTGCCTCCGCCAAAAGATGAAAACATCGAGGAATGATCCCGAAAAAGGAGCCGAGAAGATTGTTGGTGTTAAGTTCAGAAACCCTGATCTGTTGGAGAATGCTTTTGTCCATCGATCCTATCTGAACGAGAATTCCGATTTTCCTTTCCCATCCAATGAACGGTTGGAGTTCCTGGGTGACGCCGTGCTGGAACAGATCGTTTCGGACTTTCTTTACCACAAATACCCCTCTCTGCCGGAAGGGGAACTGACCGCTCTCCGCGCCGCTCTGGTGAAGACCGAGTCTCTGTCGGAGGAATCCCGCCGGTTGGGACTCGGGAAAGAGCTGCTTCTCTCCAAAGGTGAGGAACTGGGCGGGGGCCGGGACAACCCCTACCTGCTCGCCAACACCTTTGAATCGGTAATCGGAGCTCTCTATCTCGACCAGGGACTGGACGAGACAAAGCAATTCATTCTTCGAGAATTGCTTTATAAGGCAGAGGAATCTCTGCGGGCCGGGGTCAAAGATCCCAAAAGCCGTTTTCAAGAGATCTCTCAAGCTCGTTTTGGAGTTACCCCTAATTACCGGGTTTTGAAAGAGTGGGGGCCAGCCCACGAACACCGCTTTCTAATTGCGGTCTATCTAAAGAGCAAAAAGATCGGGGAGGGGGAGGGAAAGAGTAAAAAAGAGGCGGAAGGGGTCGCCGCCGAAAAAGCTCTGGAATCTCTTAGTTCGGGTAAAGAATCTCAACCCAGTTCCGAGGAATAAATCATGACGAGCATTTCGGTTGTTACCCTATTTCCCCAAATCTTCACCCCACTCTTGAACACCTCAATCTTGGACAAATCCCAGAAGCAAGGAAAACTCAAAGTCGATCTGGTTGATCTCAGAAAATTTGGAATAGGGAAGTACCGGCAGGTGGACGATCGGGTCTACGGCGGAGGAGTGGGAATGGTTCTCCGGATTGAACCGATTGCCGCCGCAATCAAAAAATCTAAGATCTTAAATCTAAAATCTAAGATTATTTTGCTGACACCCCAAGGGAAAACTTTCAACCAGAAAACCGCCCTTCGCCTTGCCAAAGAAAAACACATTGTTCTAATCTGCGGAAAATATGAGGGGGTGGACGAACGGGTTCGGGAACTGGTGGATGAGGAGATTTCGATCGGGGATTATGTTCTCTCGGGAGGAGAAATCCCGGCGATGGTGGTGATTGACAGCGTTGCCCGGCTTCTCCCGGGAGTCTTAGACAAGAAAGCCACCGCACTTGAATCTTTCTCACCATTAACTATTAACCATAAACGATTAACCCTTCTCGAACCGCCCCAATACACTCGGCCAGAGAATTTTGAAGGAATGGCGGTACCAAAGGTTCTTTTATCGGGAAACCATCAAGAAATTGCCAAATGGAGATCGCAGGAAGCGCTGAGGAAGACTAAGAAACTCCGTTCCGATCTTCTGGGTTAATCTTATTTATCCTTTTCTGCTGGTTTAGATACCTCTTCTAGCTCGAGGAACACGTGCTGGCCGGTTTTGGCGGCAGCGGTTTTTAGCAGAGAGCGAATCGCGACGATCGTTCGACCCTGTTTGCCGATCACAGTTCCCATGTCTTCTTCCGCTACCGAAAGCGTCAGGTGAACCGTTCCATCTGCTTCGGCCGTTTCGGAAATTTTTACCTTCTTGGGCTCGGAGACGATCTCTTTCACAATAAATTCCAAAAGATCTTTAAGCATTGGGTTTTTCTTCCTCGGGTAAGGGGAATTCGTCTTTCTTCTCCTCGGCCACTGGTTCTGGAGCGGAAGATTCTACCGCTGCCGTTTCCGGAACAGGTTGCTCTGAAACGGCTTCCTCCACCGATTTAGGTTCCTCTGTTGCCGGGGCAACTTCCGGTGCGGCTCCCTTTGCTCCTGAGCCCAGGCTGCTGCTCTCCGCCTTCTTGGGAACGTATCTCTTGAATTCGTATTTGCCCTTCAACAGACTCGCCACCGCCGGCGTGATTTGGGCGCCTGATTTCAACCACCGCTCCAGCTTTTCTTTGGAGACGATGAAATGTGATCTTGCCGAGTGGGGATAGTAGGAACCGATTGACTCCACAGTCTTTTTCCCGTCGGTCACCTCGACTCGGAAGGAGGGAAGATTTCTTTTTCCCTTTCGCACCAGTTTAATTTTAAGCATTTTCAAGACAGTTTAACATTCCCGCAAAGCGGGAATGCTATAACTCGCATCGCGAGTGGCCCATTCGAGCAGAGCGAGAATGTTAGGTCGCGAAGCGGCCGTCCAGGAAAATGGACCGATAAGCTGATTAAAATATGAACGGATAACCTTAATAGGTTTTGAATTCTTTGAGGAGCTCGATATTCTTGAGGAACCGTTCGTCGGATAGGGAAAAAGTGAGCGGGTTATCAGGAGAGAGTTGGGGAGTTGGGGTGTAGTAGGAGAGCAGGGTCGATTGGGCGGTAATGATCTGTGCTCCGGTGTCTTCGTTCACGCTAAGACTGTAGCGCAGGGATTCCATTTCAATCAAGCGGGAAGCCTTTTCGATGGCCGAAAGAAAGCAGGTTAGCCGGCTAAATGAGCTCTCCGAGGCGTATTGCAGCCGCACTTCCTGAAGCTTTCCACTCGTTTTCTCTTTCTCCCCACCAAATTGCAGGGTCGTGACCTTAACGCCGCAGGCAGCGGATATTTTTTGGACCTGGGTCAGTAGTTCCGGAACCTGGCTCTCGCTGGAGATGGCCTGGTCAAAAACGGTGAACTGCTTGTCGATTTCGACGGACTGGTCGGAAAAATCAAGAAGTTGGCGACTCTTCTCCTTGAGGGCGACAATTCGATCCTGTTCCGCCACAATATCGGATTGCAGATCCTGGACCTTTCCCCAGCTCGGAATCGTCCCAAATACAATTAACAGGATGCCGATGACAAAAAGGACGATCGGGGGTCCCCAGGTCCTTACTTCCGGTCGGTTTAGAAACGAGTTTGTTGTTGACATTTTTGTTTCTTTAAAATGCTAGCTCTGTTTCTTCAGAGCGTCCATTTAGCGTTTCAATCCATCCTTCTTCGTGGTCGCTTCGATCACGAATTCCGCCGTTCCCTTGGCGTTGTTTTGGTTAACCGAACTCAAAATAACATTCGTGAACAGCTTTCCGCCCTTGCCGTCATCAACGAGATTTTGCAAAAAAGAAGCGAGGGTCACGTAGCTGGCGGTTTCACCGTTGATGGTGATCAGGACGTTGTCCTTTTGGATGGTGACGCCGGTGACCTTGAGATTGGCAGGTCGGCTGGTCTCCACCGCCGCCAGGACGACGGAGAAATAATCTCTTTGAGCTAGAATTTTTGTCAACGCCGAGGATTTGTTCTCCAAACCCAAAACCTTGGCTTCAATCTCCGCAAACTGGGCAATACCGGCGACCTCCTGTGCCGAATCTTCTTCAAGACCGGACAGCTTGGTGGCAAGACTTAATCTAAAGGCAAAAATTCCGCCAAAAATAAGAAGGGAAACTATAAAAAATAGAAAACCGAACAGCCGAACCCGCCGCACCAAGGTATCTTTGGATTTCGCGGCTTCAATCTCCTTTGGGATTAGTTCAATTTCTTTTCGCTCTATCATTTTGTTTCTTTCAAAATGCTAGGTCGTTTTTCGGCCGTACATCAGATTTCCTTCAACGCCAACCCCGCCGCTACTGCAAATGAGGGGGCGATTTCCTCCAACTGTTCCCGGGGAAAATTCCCCGGAATCGAAATCGCTTCCCACGGGTTGCCGCGGGCTACTTCCATTCCTAACGAGTCCGCTAGATACACCAACACCCCCGGCAGATTCGCCGTCCCCCCGACCAAGATCAAGCGCGGCAGCGGGCGCTGGCTTCGAGAGGAGAAGAAAGCTTGGGTCCGCTTGAGTTCATCTCTGATAATATCAAAAACCGGCTTGATGGCGCTCATTACTTTACCTTCCAGCTTCTCTTCCAAACCGTAAGTGCGGATGTACTCCGCTGCCTGACCGGGAGCGAGATTGAAAGACTGGGCGAGCGCCCGTTCCAGTGCCTGTCCTCCGGTGGCGATCGAACGGGTAAAGCGAATTGCGCCTCCTGAAAAGACTGCGATATCGGTGGTGGAAGCCCCGATCGAGGCCACCATCACGGCATCCTTGGCTTGGCCGACCACGGAACGGGAAATGGCAATCGTTTCCGTTTCCAAGGAGAGCAAATTGATCCCGGCGGCCCGGGTAACTTGAATGTATTTGTTGGTGAGCGCTTTCGGAACGGCGACCAAAAGGACGTCCACCTTGCCGGCTTCCAGTTCGGAGGGGCCGATAATCTCAAAATCAAAAGCGACCTGATCGAGAGGCATTGGCACATACTGCTGGGCTTCGTTCTTTACCGAAGAAGCGATCTCCGCTTCGCCCATTTGGGGAAGGGTAATGACCCGGGCGAAAACCTGCGATTCCGGCACGGAAGCGACGATATCCCTGGTCTTGAAACGGCCTTCGTTGAAGAACCGGTCCAGGGCATCCGAAAGTTTTTTTAGATCTTCGGGACTCTCGGAAACCATCGTCACTCCCGGAGAAGCAATCTGATGATATGAGATCAGGGTCTTGTTCTTAATTTGAACCCCTTTAATGGAGGAGGTGCCAATATCCAAACCGACAAAATCAGGCATTGCTAAAATCCCGCGGGGACCTCCCGGTAGAAGAACTTCGGCCGGCCGAGAACTGATTTCAGGAGAACGTAGTATTTGCCGGAGAGATCGATCTTTTCGGCGGGGGGGGTGTTGTTGTCGGCGTCATCGAGATTCCGATCGAGGGAAATCGTATCTTTTAGAGAGATCAACGCCCCCTCCACTACCAGCTGACGGGTGACCTCATCGGGAGCGGACTTGTCGTAAGCGGTGTTGATCCTCCCTTCGGCGATGTAGATGCCGCCGGCGAAATCGTCGGACGGCCCACCGCCGGCGAAATCCTTAGAAAAGTTTATATTTCCGGAGACGATGAAGGCGAGAGTTCCGTTAACGGGAGTCCGGATCTCGGCGTTAATTGTCAGATTTCCATCAACGAAAACGAGAATGTTGGTCCCCGCCGCCTGGTTGAATACCCCGTTGACGGTCTTGTTGCCGCTGACCACCCAAGCTCCGGAGGAGTTGGGGAGAGTCGGACCGGAGTAAGTAACAGCCCCGCCCCCAAACCGTTTAAAGAGCGTATCGTAATCCGGAGCTTTGACCGGCGTGTTTTGAGTCAGATCAAAATTTCTTTCGGGATAGTATTGGGCGATCCAACCTTCCTGGGAATTTCCGGTGACCGAACCCCGTCCAAAGATCCCCCAGCGGGCGTTGAACAAACCGGTGGGAGCAGTCCGTAATCCCACTAAGTGGTTGGCGAAGATGTCGCCGCCTAACGCCTGGATCCAGGGATTAGTCAAGGTGTAGTGCCAATTCAGATCGGCGTAGCCTCCGGAAGGAACGTCAACCGTCCGGGAGCTACCGTTTGCACCCGCCCCCGCGACCGGGCAGCCGGCGTCGTTGTTGACGCAGGCGGTGGTGTGGCAGTCGGTCCGGTTGTAGCAGAGGGTCGATTGAACCATGTACCCCGCCGGAGCGGAGACGGAAATCGTGTGATTTCCAGTAGAAACGCTGTTAAAAGCGTAAGGATTGCTGGTGGTTTCCGATCCGCCATCGAGAAAGACGCTCTGTCCGGAAGCGGGGGAGGCCGGGGTGTTGTCAGGCATCAAAACCTTTGATCCTTGGACTGACCCGACGGGAGCGGAGCAGGTCCGCAAATTGGCGGAAGGAATGATCCCACTGATTCCACCTTGTTTCTCATATCGCAATCGGGCCTCTGATTTTGGCAAACCATGTTGGAAGAACCAAGCCCGGATCCCGTACCAGCCCGGAGGAAGGTTGAACCAAAAACCCCAGCGCGTCCGGGCCGAGTGCTCACTCCAATCCGAGAAAACCCGCACCCAATTCCCGGGGGAAGTTTCTAAATCCACCGCGAAACCGTCATCGGAAGTGGCACCGAATCGCCAGTTTCCTTCTGAAGGAAGGTTGACGTAACCGGTCCAGTTCGCCGAGTAATTGTCGTTGCAGAGATTCGTCCCGGGTGGAGTGCTACTCCAATCGAAATTCACCTGGGCATCGTTGCGCTCCATGTAAAGACCCCCGTCGAATCGAGGCTCACCGACCGGATTGTCACGGTAGTAATGACCGAATAGCCCACTGGCCTGCACGCAGGCACCAGGAGTTACAGTTGTTTTGGTGCTCCAGTTGCAACTCCCTCCTCCTCCTCCTCCTCCGCCCCCGCCACCCCCGCTATCTTTAGCACAGCAGTTGGTAGACGCTTGGTATGGTTGCTCATAACAACCATAACTAGTTTTTACACACCTCTCGGCGTCCCCCCCAAAACTACAGTTTGAGTTACAAGAAACAGTTAATCTCTGGTAGCTTTGGCCACAATTAGATTTACATCCATTGGGGTGATCCCAAACCGTTCTTCCAACACAGTGGTATCCGGAGGCACAGCCAGCCTGAACCTCGGTGGTAGTTACACCCCTACCCAGAAATGCTAAACCAGCTAATGCTGCGACAATAATAAAGAACCTAGTTAAACGGATTTTATTTTTTGGCATTTAAATTATCAACGGCAGAGTTAAAATCTAGCAAATCAAATAAAAGAACTGGGCGACTAGTGCTCCCAATGAGCCCGCCGCTGATATAACTCTGAACTTCAGGATAATCACTCCCTTGATATCTGCTGGCTAGATACGCGTACTTTTGATAGCCACCTGAAAGGAAATCCGAAGAACCCAGCGGTACAAAAACCCACTTTGATCCCCGCGGGAAGAGGTTCTTAATTTCATCGATGCTAAAAAGGCGAGACAGTTCTATTCTTCTATCTTCCTCCTCGAATTTATTAGCATACCCCACAAACGCGGGGGTAACAGGCTTTTGCGGGTCTTCCGGATCAGTTACCTGCAAGACGACATCAAATGATTTTGCCAAACCGAGGGAGTTTTTAGATACTACTTTCATAACTACTCCTTTTGTCAAGTATTCTCCAGTATTCGCATCGTTCATCAGTAATTCATAGAACTCCCCAGTAGAGAACGCGACGATAACCTGTCTCTCTTCTACAAAATTTGGAGCAATTTCTACTAAGTTTTCCTCACTAATGCTCTTTTCGGAAGCTGCAGTTGAGGTATTAAAATAATAAGTCTGAACAGCGTCAGCCGCTGAAAAATCTTTCATCAGCCCACTATATTTTAAAGAATTGTAGAGAAAAAAATATGAAAGATAGCCTGCTAAACCCAGTAAAACAACAAGAGCAACTAATGCAGACCTCCCCAACCTATTTCTGACCATCAATGAGAAGTCTAGCTTAACGTAAACAATGAAATCAATAAAAAGAAAAGCCGATTAGCTTGTGGGCCAATCGGCTTTGACGAACCTACGGGACGGGCGGGAAGGTAAAATGGACTTCCTTTAGTTCTCCGTCTAGCACGTAGGGTTGGGTTCCGCCGACCTCGTAGAACAGGTATGCCTCACCCACGAAGATCCCATCGTTGTCGAAGTTTTCGGAGATGTTCTCCAAGAGCAGAACATATCCGGCGCAGGAGGTGGACGACACCGGGTATTGAAGCTCCATCCATGAGAAGGGATTAGCGTTATTGCCATCGTTACCCGAGATCCAATAATCCGCTCTCGCAAACCGGACAGAGTTTGCTGTGTATTCCAGAGGAAAATCCGCTTCCGGATGAATCTCTCTGACGCGAGCAACGATAGGTCCGAGGTATTCTTCAAACTTCTCGTAGTACTCCCCGGTGTTTCTCGCGTCGCTTCCCCAAACCGCACACTCTGCCAACATTGTTTCGGCTATGTCCCAAACCGTTGGTTCGGTCGTGGCCTTTGGGGTCGGAACTATCGTCGGAGATTCGGTCGGCGTTGCCGTCGGAACTTCCGTTGGCACGGCGGTGGGAGGGAGGGATTCGGTCGGTTCCTGCGTCGGCGCGATGGTCGCGCTCGCGGGAACGTTGCCGGTGCACCCAACCAACCCAACCGCAAAGACCAAAGCCAGTGCGATTGCAAACTTGCGGTTCATCGTTATCTCTCCTTGCCGCCTCTGGCGGACTGTGATTTCCCTCTATAGGGGGTAGGGGATCCGATTTTCAGTTATACCTATAGTATATCGAGAATCGGGAGAAAATGCAAGTAATTTTGATCTTTTGCTAAAGAAAAAGCCGATCTGGGTTTGGCAGATCGGCTAAGTGCTAACGCGGCACAAGGAACAGGTCATCTCCAATCAAGATGGCAAAAGTCATCCACCCGGAAGGAGAATCGATTTGGAACCAGACCAGTTGATCCGCGCAGATCGGTCCGGCGGTGAGACGATAGCTCGCTCCGGCCGGAAGGACCTCCAAAACCGGGCTCTCGACCGTGGGGGCCTCGAAGACCTCCCAACTGTAAACCTGCCCGATCTCGTAGCGCCCAAGATCCACCAACGGCGCCAAACTCGGGTCGTCCAACAGCCACTCCGGGCAAGCTCCGTCCTGATCCGCTGGAAGATCGACATGCATCGCTACTTCCATCGTGACCGGTTCCGGAACTTCCGTTGGCACGGCGGTGGGAGGAAGGGTCGCGGTCGGTTCTTGCGTCGGCGCGATGGTCGCGCTTGCAGGAACGTTGCCGGTGCACCCAACCAACCCAACCGCAAAGACCAAAACCAATGCAAAGATCAGTTTGCGGTTCATCTCGATCTCCTTTCCCCCTTAGGGGATATAGTTTAGGTTATACCTATAGTATATCAGAAAACTAGATAAAATGCTGTCCTCGCTTCGCTCGGTTGCAATTTGTTACACAAAGTTAAGAATTTCTTTGAGAGAGCGGATGCGAATTATCCCTCCGTTTTGAGGAGCCGGTTTGGACCGGCGACGGATCAGAAAAACTTTGACGCGGTGGTTGGCGAGAGCGGCGGCAATGCCGGGGCGGTCGTCCACAAAATAGATCTTTGTTTTCGGCAGCTGGGCCAGGATCCGTTTCGCCTTTAAAATCTTGCGCGGAGGAAAGATAAAGGTGAGTTCGGGCGAAAAATAGCTCTCAATCCCGCTCAAGTAGAGCTTTGCCCGCTGCAGCCGACCCGGGCCCTGCGAAAAAATGCCCAGGGAGGCCTTTCCTTTCAATTTTTGGAGCGTCGGTAGAACGTCTTCAAACAGCGCGTCCCGGTAGTGCTGCGGCGCCAGGAAGCTGTTCTTGGCCGCCGGAGAACCGAGGAATCCTTTTGGACGCCTAAAAAGCAGGTACCTTAAAGCCGTCAGATCGGCCCGATTAAACTTACGAATCAAATGAGTCAAGGTAGCAGAGTAGACCTTGGTCCCATTCAAAAGAGTGGAATCGATGTCGAAAAGGACGATCGCTTTTGGCGATCTAGTTTTTCGCTTCGCGAAAATTAACGGCTGCACCTTTTCACGAAAGCGAAAAATTGCAACCGAGTTAAGCGAGGACTGCACGGGGAAATTCTAACAGATGGAAATTATTTGGATAGGGGACTTGTTTCAGATCCGGAGAAGAGCGCGAAATCAAATAGTTCCGAGAGGGAGGAGTTGGTCCGCAGGACTTCGATCTTGCGCTGGACCGATCCCGAAGTGCCGGTTGATTCGATCCGTGAACCGGTGGTCGGCAAGGTCCGACCGGTTTCCGCCGAGAAAACGAAGGAAGAAGCAGTCGTCGAGTAAAGCGGCCGGATCCGGAGAGCGATCGGTGTAAAGGGGACCGAAATCGAAACACGGTAGGCGTAGGTTACGCCGTTGACGCTGAAACCTCCGGTAAACGGTGTGAAGAAGCCGTTCTCGCTGGCCCGGGACGCATCCGGATCATAGGCGTAACGCAGAACCTTGTAGACCCCTGCCTCCTGATATATTGCGGCGAACTCGACCGCCGCCGGATCGGCCACCTCCGATGGCTTGGCGGTGTTGACCCAGGAGATGTACATCGGAGTGCTGGAGGGATAACCGCTCAGACTCAATTCGATCGCCTCGTCGCGGCTAAGAGGAGGGAACGAATCCAAAACCGCCCCGCCCAGAGCCGTAATCCGATAATCGAAGTCGTTGGTGCCGTCTCCAGTTAGATCGACCGCCGCTGGATCGGAAGGAACCGCGCAACTCCCGTCATCCAGGCATTTGAGCGCCTCTTCAATCCCTCCCTCGGCAAAGGCCAATGCCTGGGCCGATTGGGCCGAAAAAGAAACCTGTTTTAAGGTGGTGATCGAGCGGGAAGCGACCGAAACACCCAGAGTCAGGGAAATCGCCATCACCAAAAGAATGAGGATTAGAGCTTGTCCTTTTTTCACTTTAATCATTTTAACTTATTTGCTTACTCATAGGTGCGGAGGGAAACCGATGTCTGCATTGTGGTCCCGGCCTGGAAGTCAATCCGTCCCGGCACCCCCAACGGCTGTTCCAAGCTCAAGCTGATTCCGACCACCAACGGTCTGGTATCGAGGACGGTAAAAGCGAGATTGGTAATATTTACTCCGGTGGAAAGATCGCTATCCGAAATCGCCACCCCGTTTCGGGAGACATCGCCGTTGTTCCCTCCTGCCGCCGGGGAGAAATCAAAGGTGACTTGGTTTCCGGAAGCGTCCTCAATCGTTAGAGAGGTCCCCACCGATCCAGGGACAGGGGAGACCACCCCGCGGGAATTCCGGATTTCGCCGCTCATCTGCGCTAGGATCGAATTTCCGCTTCGCTGCACCCGAGTGATGATATCGGCCTTGTTGTAAGAACGGGTGACGTTGGCAAAGATATCGGCCGCAATCACGCCGACAATCGCAACAATCCCGATCACGACCAAAAGTTCTAGTAGTGTGAAACCTCTTCGCTTTGCTTGAGGATTTCGTCCCCTCGCAAACTCGGGGATAAACCCATCTCGCTTCGCTCGATAGCTTTGTCTCTTCACAAGTTCAGAGATGAATCCTCGTTTCATTGCCAATCGGTCAAGTAAGTGGTCAGATCAACCGTATGGTCGCCGGCCGAATCTGTCCAAACCACCGAGAGCAGAATCTTGAGTTTTCCCGCCGAAATCTGCTCGGGGGTAAAGCTCCTGGTGTAAGTGCCGATTGTTTCCGTCCCTGCCAAAACTCCCCATTCCGATCCTGTCCAAACGACGCGACTTGTTCCGCTGCTTGGAAGCTCGGAGAAGCTGCGGTCCCGAACGGAACGAAGCGCCTCCAGCCCTTCCTGGGCGTACTGTACCGCCAAGGAACGGTTGCGGGCGAGAGTGGCGGAACGAACCGCTCCCACCGCCAAAACTACTAACCCGGTGATCACCAAAAGGGTAATTCCCACTGCGACAATGGCTTCAACTAGAGATTGGCCGCTACGGGCAAGGGGTAAGCGCATCGCTTTCAAAGATGTTCCTTTCATTCACTTTAAGATAGCGTTTATCTGTCGTTCCTTGCAAGTTAATTCCAATCGCCAAACAGCGGTCGGGATCAGCTCCACAGGAGGAATCTGCCGAACCACCCAAGCAGGATCCGTCGTCCGCCGCAAAGACCACCGAACCGTTCAAGACCGTAAAGATGATATTCACGTGGTCGTTCTCCGTAATCGTCAGATCGGAGACGATTATCTCGGATTCCAAATTCCGGTTCAGGATCTGAGAGGCACTGGCAAAATCGGAACCGGTTGAAAAAATCGAGGAATTTCCCTGGTCTTTCTCCAGGTGCACTCCCCAGTTCAGGCCATCCACCGAAGAGAGGGCCCGGGTCTGAGCATCCCGCAGGATCTCGTCCATTTTTTTGGCCGCCTGAGTCAGCCGTTGGCGGCGGGAAAAGTTATTGAAGGCCGCCGCGGTCACACTCGTTAAAAGAGCCACGATCGTGATCACGACGAGAAGTTCGATGAGGGAGAAAGCGGGTCGCCTAGTTAAAAGTTGACGGTTCACGGTTCACGGGTTAGGGATTCCCAACACCATAGTTGTAATTGGTATCCAGCGAAACGGTACAGGTGGTCGTCGGTGATTCGGCCGTTTCCAACTTCGCTTCTAAGCAGTACCCCTGATTGGTAACGGAGCGATATTTGTAGTCCAAACCCTCGCCGCCGGGATCGGTTGGCAAGACCTTGGCGTAATCCGGAACCAAACCGGCCAGAGCCGTCTCTGGAGATTGCCAAGATCCGCCGGTGTCAACATAGCTGTTGTTTTCGGAATAGTAAATTTCCAGAGAATTTCGAAGGGAACTGAGGTCGCTCTGCCGCTTCGCATCCCGCGCCCGGGCCTGGGCCCGAGTGTAGGAAGCCAGACCAACCGAAGCCAGCAAGCCGATGATCGTGATCACCACCAGAAGCTCAAGTAAAGTAAAACCTCTTTTCATAACTAGTCTATAATCCCAGAAATCTTAGGTACCAGTCAAGCAGACGATCGCCGAAGAAGATCGTTAGGAAGGTTGCGGTCACCAGAAAAGGGCCAAAGGCGATTCGATCTTTGAGCTGCCGTTTGCCTGATAGAACGAAGACCGCACCGATTGCTCCTCCCAAAACGAACGCTAGAAAGAGTTCCACCAGGGCATTCGGGAACCCCACCAAAAGCGCCGCTGCAAAACCGAGGAGGGGATCACCATCCCCCAGGCCTTTCTTTTTGGTAATCAAACGGATCGAAAGAAGGAAGAGAAAAACCAGGAACGCGGTTATCAGGTCGGGGACTATCTCGGCCGGTTGAAATCCCCCGAGAAAAAGGCGATAGAAGAAGGCTGCTCCTCCGGCAATCCAGAGAGTTTGGTCAAAGATCACCTGGGCCGAAAAATCGGTGATGAAAATCACGATCAGGGTGGAGACACTCACCAGTAGAAAAACCAACCCCAAAATACTTGTTAATTGGGTCGCTGCCAAAGCCGCAAAGAGCAATCCGGACGCACCCTCGACGAGAGGATACTGCCAGCTTAGAGGTTTGTGGCAATAGCGACAGCGTCCCCGAAGGACCGCAAAAGAGAGGAGGGGGATCAGATCAAAAAATCCCAGAACATGGCCGCAGTGTTCGCAGCGCGACCGGCCGGTCGGGGGTTTCCCTCGCAACAGACGGCGCGACCAGACGTTGAGGAACGAACCGATCGCAGTCCCAAGAACAAACGTAATTAGTAATCCGTAATTAGTAATTAGAAAATTCATCATAATCCGAAATACGTGGACATCCCCGCCGCGTTGCCGATTTCGTACCAGGTGTTATCGTTTCCGTCTTGGGCGTACCGATCGCGGTAGATCTCCGCTTCCAGGTGCGTTCGCAAGATAAAGTATTTACCATCGGAAACGTACTGGTATTCTCCCAAAACGGCGCTCTTCAAAACATCGGGAAATTGCTCACCGTTGCGCGGGTCGCGGGGAAGCTCACTCAATCCCGGCAAGATCATTGGCACCCATCCCGAACCGTCGGTCTTGAAAGAAACCCCGACCCCCGTCGTGTTGGACGGAATTCCAAAGGTTGTTCCCAAAATCTGGCCGGCGGAGATCTGGGAATCAATCGCGGCGCGGATCGCTTCGAAGTCCGCCATCCGCTCCCGATCACGGTTCTGTTTAAATCGCTCCAACGGGTTTACCGCCCAAAAAGCGACGGCGGCCAGGATAAATACCAAACCCACGGAAAAAACCAGTTCCAAAACAGTCAACCCTGAAGTTTTTCGCATCACGATACCTTACCTCGGAAGACAGCGATAACAGCCGCTAGTACAGCCGCTGGATCCGTCCTTGTTTTTACCTTCGTTGTCCGCTTGTTCTTGGACGGAAGTGGAAGCCGGATCATAGCAGAGCCGCACCACCGTTCCCGCGATCGTGGTGTAGATTGAGTCCCAGGAATCGCGATCGGCAAATTGCGGCTTGACCTCTCCCTTGCTGATCAGTTCGGTAACCCAACTATCCTGAACCAAAGTTTGGCTCGGATCGGCTTCTCCCAGCGCATCCCAAGGATACTCAAAGAAACCGGTGTAATAGCGCTCCAAACCGTTCAACAGTTCGGCCGCGTCCGAGTCTACTCCCTGATCGGTTGCCCGCCGGATCTGCTCGATCGGGTTAATTGCGGAAAGAACCGCCACCGCCAAAATCCCGATAATCGTGATCACGATCAGAAGTTCGATCAGCGTAAATCCGCTGCGCACCTTAGTTAGTAGTTTGTTGTGCATAGTTAGTAGTTATTAGTTCACCCCCTTTCATGTTTTCCTAAATCAATCGTCGTTAAATTAGACGGCTTGCTTCGCAAACCTACTAACTCAACCACTAGAATTGGGTGGTTAAGTTATAAATAGGCGTAATGATCGACAGCACCAATCCTCCCACCATCACCCCCAGGACCACCAGGATGATCGGCTCCAGGGCGGTCGAGAGATTCTTTATTGATGTTTCCGCTTGGGCTTCAAAGAATCCCGCCACTTTCCCCAGAACTTCATCCATCTTGCCGGTTTCCTCACCAACGGCGATCATCTGGGAAATAAGAGGATCGAAGTTCGGATCGGCCCGGATCGGCACCGAAAGCGGGACGCCTTTTTCGACCTGCTTTTCGGCGGCGAGGATAGAATCACGGTAGAGAACATTACTCATCGCATTGGCGACGATCTCCAGAGCCTGAGTGATCGGAATTCCGGCCCCGACCAACAGGCCCAGAGTGCGCGAGAAACGCGCCAGCTCGGATTCTTTATTGAGCTTTCCGAAGATCGGAAACTTAAAAGTAAAGTTGGCGAGTCGGTATTTTCCCTTATCCGTGCTCAAATACTTGTAGGCGATGAACCCACCCACCCCCAGGACCACCAGCAGCGCCCACCAACCGTGCACCAACAAATTGGAGATCGCGATGAGGATTTTGGTGGGAAGGGGAAGATCCGCCCCGATATCTTCATAGAGCGCCGTCAATCGCGGCACCACAAAAATCATCATGATAATGAAGACCCCGACCATCGCTACTCCGATCACCGCCGGGTAGATCAGGGCCCCCCGGGTCTTCGACCGGAAATCGCGCTCTTTCTCCAGATTGTCCGCCAACTGAGTGAGGAGCAAATCCAGTTTTCCAGAGGCCTCTCCCGCTTCCACCAGGGCGACGGTCACTTTGTCAAAAACATCCGGATGTTTGGCCATGCTCTTGGCCAGTGAATTTCCGCCTTGCACGTCGGCTAACATTCCCCCCAAAACCTCTTTCATCCGTTCACTTCCGGCCTGAATCCGCAGTATTTCCATCGCGTTTGTGAGCGGCAATCCGGCTGATACCATCGTTGCCATCTGCCGGGCAAAGATGGTTTTTTCTCCGAGAGTTACTCCTCGAAAACGTTCCAGCAACTGTTGAAAGAACCCACCGGTGGTCTTCTCTGCCAAAGAAACAACCACATAGCTTCTTTCCCGAAGGATGTCCCCGGCGAGAGTGGTGTTGGGAGCTTCAACCGTCCCCGAAATTGTTTTTCCGGTGGAATCCTTAACGATGTAGTTATAGATCGGCATTTTAGGACTTGATCAGGCGGGCCAACTCCTCCGGATGAATGGCGTGCAGTTTCGCCACCTGCGGATCGAGCTTGCCGTCGTTCACCAGTTTGGCCAACGCCCGTTCCAAGGAAACCATTCCCTGGTCAAAAGAGGTTGCAATGATGTTGTCCAGCTGGTGAGTTTTCCCATCCCGGATGACCGAACGGACGGCGGGGGAGGGAAGCATTATTTCCACCGCCGGGGTTAAACCGCCTTGGATGGAAGGCACCAGCCGCTGAGCAATAACCCCCTCCAAAATCGAAGAGAGCTGTACCCGAACCTGCTGCTGCTGGTCTGCGGGAAAAGCATCAATAATCCGATCGATCGTCTGGGGGGCCGAGTTGGTGTGAAGAGTCGCAAAGACCAGGTGTCCGGTCTCGGCGATCGTAATCGCAGAGGCAATGGTTTCAAAATCCCGCATCTCGCCAATCATCACGACGTCGGGATCTTCCCGCAGAGCCGAGCGCAAGGCCACCTCCCAGGAGAAAGTGTCCAAGTGCATTTCTCGCTGGTCGACGAGAGACTTTTGGTGAGGGAAGATATACTCGATCGGGTCCTCGATCGTGATGATGTGCACCGGCCGGGTTTCGTTGATTCGCTGGATCATCGCCGCGATCGTGGTGGACTTGCCGTGGCCGGTCGGGCCGGTGATCAGGATGAAACCCTGGGGAAGGTTGCAGAATTCTCCCAGAACCTTGGGTAGGGTTAGCTCTTCGAGTGAGGGGATTTTGAGCGGGATCCGCCGCAGAGAGGCCGCCAGATACCCCCGTTGGTGAAAGGCATTGACCCGGTAGCGGGCTTCCTCCCCAAAGGCAAAGGAGAAATCAATCTCTTTCTGAGTCAGCAGCAAATCCTTCTGCTCATCTGAGACCAGTTCGAAAACCAGTTGTTCGATCTGCTCCGGACCGAGAATATCCATCCCCGAAACCGGTTGCAGGTCCCCCCTCACCCGCAGAATCGGCGGGGCTCCGACCGTTAGGTGGAGGTCAGAAGCATTCAGGTCAATTGTTTTTTGCAAAAGTGATCGAATTCCTCCCGATGTTGCAGCCATAATTTCTAACTACTCCTATTCTCTATTCCTATTTCTACCCCTATTCCTTAGCCACTCTCAACACTTCTTCAACGGTCGTGATTCCCTCCAACACTTTCATAAAACCGTCCTGCACCAAAGTAATCATACCTTCTTTGATGGCCTGCTCTTCCACCTCGGAGGTCGGCCGCCGTTCCAAAACCAGCCGGGCAATTGTGTCCGACATCAAAAGAACTTCATAGATGCCCGTTCGGCCGGAGTAGCCGCTGCCGGCGCAGGTCTTGCACTCCACTCCCTTGGAACCGCCCTTGAACAAGATCAGTTTATCTTTTTTCTCGGTCTTGTTGGTTTTTTCGTAGAACGAACCCAACGTCTCTTTGATCTGCTTGGTGACTTCCGGAAGAACCTCGTACTCGACCTTGCACTCGGGGCAGACCTTGCGCACCAGTCGCTGGGCCACGATCGCGATCACTGTCGAAGTCAGCAGGAAAGGCTCGATCCGCATGTCGATCAAGCGGGGGAGAGCGCCCGAGGCCGAGTTGGTGTGGAGGGTTGAGAAAACTAAATGTCCGGTCAGGGCGGCGTGGACCGCCAGCTCCGCGGTTTCGTTATCCCGGATCTCACCGACCATGATGATGTTCGGGTCCTGGCGGAGAAAGGCCCGTAGGCCGGTGGCGAAGGTTAATCCCGCCGCCGGGTTGATCTGGGTTTGGTTAATGCCGGGAATTCGAACCTCGACCGGGTCTTCCACCGTGACGATGTTCAGGCGGGGACTGTTGACTTTGGAGAGGGCCGCCGCCAGGGTCAGGGTTTTCCCGGAGCCGGTCGGCCCGGTCACCAGAACGATTCCGTTGGGACGGCGCATCGAATCCTCCATCCGCTTCAAGGCAACGCCCCGCATCCCCAACTGGTCCAGGGTCGGGATCTCGGCGGTTTCCTCCAAAAGCCGAATGGCCACCTTTTCCCCCAGGGAGGTCGGCATCGTCGCGATTCTCAAGTCAATTTCTCTTCCCCCCACCTCCACCTTGAAGCGGCCGTCCTGCGGAATCCGCTTCTCATCGATCTTCATGTTGGCCAGGATCTTGATCCGGGAAACGACCGAGGAGTGGATCTCGGCCGGGAGCGTCAGCCGTTCGGCGAGAACGCCGTCGACCCGAAACCGGACGCGGGTCTTGCCCTCTCCGGGCTCGATGTGAATGTCGGAGGCTCGATTGCGGGCGGCGAAGGAGATCACCGAGGAGACGATCTCGGCCACTGGTGATTTGCGGATGGTCTCCGACTCGCGCTCAATGTCCTTCGCCTCCTCGATCTTGAGCGGTTTGCCGACGCCCGCCTCCTCCAGCGCCGCCGTCACTTCCTCACCGAGAGTCTTGCGGTATTCCCGCTCGATCACCTCGAGGATTGTCTTCGCCGGAGCGATGTGCGGCTCGATGTGCAGGCCGGACCGCCGTTCCAAAAAACCGATCACCTGCAGGTCCAAGGGATCATTCATCGCCACCTTAAGATTGCTGTCGGTTTTGTCAAAAGGAATCAGCACGTAGCGGGTAGCGGTGTTCTGGGGAATCAGATTAAGGATCTCGGCCGGAATGTCCATTGCGGATAGCTTGACGAAAGGAATACCGAGCACCTCGCTCCGGGCCTGGGCGTAGTCTTCGGGGGAAACCACATTTCGTTCCGAAATGAGATCACCGATCGGCCGGCCGAGCTTGGCGGCTTCGATCTGCAGCTCTTGGAGTTTAGCGGCGGTGAGCAGGTTTTTCTCGACGAGGATCTCTTCGACTCCCCGGCGGCCGAGTTCGGGCATAGTTATCTACAGTATCGCAAAAATAGGGCAGCACTAACTACTCTCCATTCCTATTCTCCATTCCTTTATACTGTTGGTATGCCGAACTATCTTCTCTGGGGAGCCAATCCCCAAGCTCGCGAAACCCAAGCCCGGGAGCTTCTCAAAGAACACTTTATTCACTCGATCGAGAGCGAGGGAAAGATCATTCCGCTGCGGGAGATCCGCGCCCGGCTGCCGCACTGGCACGTTCATCCCCAGGCGCCCTGGCGGAGAAGCGGGCTCTTGGTCCTGGAAGCCCAACGGATGAACGAGGAGGTTCAGAACACCCTGCTGAAAACCCTTGAAGAGCCGCCCCAATTCTTCACTTTTGTCTTCACCGTTCCCCATCCCAATCTTCTTTTTCCGACCGTGGTCTCCCGCTGCTTGGTCACCAGGGTGATCGGCGACTACCAAGCCCGAAACGCCGAGATTGCGGCCGAGATCTGGGCCGCGAACGGCGGAGAAAGACTAGCGCTCTTTGAAGACAAGATTGGCTACGAGCGGGAATCCGCCACCGCTTTCATCAACGACTTGGAAGCTCAGCTCGCCGCCGCGCCGAATCCGGTTCTCAAACAGATTTGGGAGACGAAAAAACTGCTGCAGGACGACTCCACCAACCTCAAAATGGCCGTTGATTGCCTCCTTCTTAGCTGGTAATATTAAAGGGTTAAAACTTCTCCGAAAAATGGCTAAGAAATCTTCCAACAACGATTACACCGCTGCCCAAATCCAAGTCCTGGAAGGGCTCGACCCGGTGCGCAAGCGCCCGGGAATGTACATCGGTTCCACCGACATCAGCGGCCTGCACCACCTGGTTTTGGAAATCGTCAACAACTCGATCGACGAGGCTCTCGTCGGCGTCTGCAATCGGATTGACGTTCGGATCGGCAAGGACGGCTACACCACCGTCACCGACAACGGCCGGGGAATTCCGGTCGATATCATGCCCAAATATAAGGTGTCGGCACTCGAGATCGTGATGACCAAGCTCCACGCCGGGGGAAAGTTTGGCGAGGGCGGCTACAAAGTTTCGGGAGGATTGCACGGGGTCGGTTCTTCGGTGGTCAACGCCCTCTCCGAGCACATGAAGGTTGAGGTCAAGCGCGATGGCAAGCTCTGGGTGCAGGAATACAAGCGGGGAGAACCATTGTATAAGGTAAAAGAAATTGGAAAAGTTCCGGCCGATGAAACCGGCACGATTGTTTCCTTTCTTCCCGACCCCGAAATCTTCGGCAAGGATCTTCAAACCGATTTCAGCTTTCTGACCGAACGCCTCCGCCAATTCGCTTTTCTCACCAAAGGAGTCTTCTTCCATCTCACCGACGAACGCGGCGACCGCGAAGAGAACTACTTCTTCGAGGGCGGGATCCGCTCCTTCGTCGAAGCCCTCAACCGCAACAAGAACCCCCTCCACCCGGCTTTCTACGCCCACGAGAACCGGAACGGGGTGGATGTCGAGGTCTCCCTCCARTACAACGAGGGCTACAACGAGAACGTCCTCTGCTTCGCCAACAACATCTTTAACCCGGGAGGCGGCACCCACCTCACCGGCTTCCGGGCGGGGCTGACCCGGGTCGTGAACGACTTCGGAAGAGCCAAAGGAGCGATCAAAGACGGGGGAGAGGGAATCACCGGCGACGATGTCCGGGAAGGATTGACCGCCGTCGTCTCCGTGAAACTGGATATAAAAAATCTCCAATTTGAAGGCCAGACCAAAGACAAACTCGGCAACGCCGAAGTCCGGCCGGTGGTGGAACAAGTCGTCCGCGAGAAGCTTTTTGAGTTCCTGGAGGAGACCCCTTCCGCCGCCCAGCGGATCGTTTCAAAGGGATTGCTCGCCGCCGAGGCGCGTTTAGCCGCCCGGGCCGCCCGCGACACCGTTCTCCGCAAGGGATTTCTGGAAGGAATGGGCCTCCCCGGGAAACTGGCCGACTGCCAGACCGACGATCCGGCTGAAG